>NZ_LIQQ01000164.1 GCF_001418565.1 Streptomyces graminilatus
GTCCCCCAGCCGGCCGCCGCCTCCCCCGGCCATCCGGGAGTGACGGCGAGAAACCCCCGGCCGGCGAAGTGCTCCGCCCATGGCTCCCAGGACAGCGTGCGCAGCCAGGTGCCATGGATGAAGACGACGGGAGTGCGGTTCACGGGTGGCCCCTCCGAGCATGACGATCATCCGGCTCCGGCACGCCGACGACGGTCTCAGCATGGTTCAGGCACAGGTCAGGGACGACAGTCGAATGACTTAATGTTCACAGCCGCGGCCTTCGTGGGGTCCGGGCACCCGGAGTGACCACCCCGACGCCCCTTCTGGCGCTTGCCCGTCACAGTCGGCGGAGTTCACCGGTCACATGACTTAGGTACGACGCTCCCGCAGCGCCGAGGGTGAGCGGAGCCAGTTTTCGCCACGGGGAGGACTCACCCGCCATGAGCAGCAACCAGCCCGCAGTACAGGCCCGGCCGGCGCCGCACGCCCGTCCTGAACTGATCCTGGACATCGAGCGCGTGCTGGACGTCAAGGCCCGGCAGACCGTCAGGGCGGGGTTCCGGTTCGACCCGCGAGCTCCGCTGATCGTGTCCCTGGAGCTGGTCGTCAAGGACGGCCCGCGTGTCCTGTGGCGGATCAGCCGGGACCTCCTCCACCAGGGGCTCCGTTCGGCGAGCGGCCTCGCCGACGTCCAGTTGTGGCCGGCGCGAGCCGAGGGGCGGCCCACCGCGTGGCTTCAGCTCTCCTCCACAGACATGGCGGCCCTCTTCGAGCTGCCCGTGCCCCCGCTGGAGCAGTGGCTGGAGCACACCTACGAACTCGTCCTCGGCGGCCGCGAGTTCGCCGGGCTCGACTGGGACACTGCCACCGAGGATCTCCTCAAGGGCACAACGTCGGATTGAGGCTGTTCACGCCCGCGCGACCCGCGCTCCCGTCGACTTCCGCACACGTGCCCCCCGCTCACTGGGCGTCGATACAGGCGCCGGGGCGTGGCCGCCGGGTGGCTGTTCGGTCGGGGAGGGCGGGGTACGGGCGTGGTCGCCCGCGTGGTCGAAGAAGCCGAAGCTCAGCTCGCGGCTCACCCGGCGGCCGGCGTCACCGAGCCTGAGGACCATCAACTCATAAGCCAGCGGGTCCTGTTCATGGCTGCCGACCGTGCAGCGGTTGATGAGCCGACGTGTCATGGTGCGGACCATGGTGAGCAGTTCGTCGACGGGCCTGTCCTGCCGGGCCCAGGCTCGGCCCTCGGCGCGGACCCGGGCCGCGCTCTGCGCGCTCCACTCGCCCTGGCCGGACACGACCTCGGTCAGTGCGGAGAAGATCTCCGAGCTGACTCTGCCATGCAGTTCGTCGTTCTCGTCGACCACGAACAGCGGGTGTGGGTCGGATACTGCCCCCGGGTTTGTCGTCATGTCGGCACATCAAAGCCGCCGAAGTTCAGAGGATCATCAAAGCCTGCTCAGAGAGCGATTCGAAGCCGAGGCCAAAGGGTCACCCCTGTGTCATCATGACCACGATGGCATGTGATCCCCCTCTCTCTTCCCGACCGGACAGCCGGTCCCGACAGCGACAGGCCCGACGTCACGTCATGGTGCGGCACACAGGATGAACAAGACCGACACGGCCCCGAAGTCGACCGTGCTTGTCGTGGAGGACGAGGTCAGCATCGCCTCGATGCTCACCATGGCCCTGCAGTTCCTCGGCTTCGACGTGGTCACCGCCTCCTGCGGCAAGGAGGCTCTCACCCGCGCCATGCAGCACTCCCCCGACGTGATCCTCCTCGATGTCGTCATGCCCGGCATGGACGGCTTCGAGGTGTGCCGACGGCTCCGGGAAGCCGGGGTCATCGCCCCCGTGCTGTTCGTGACCGCCCGGGACGCCGTGGCGGACAAGGTCCGCGGTCTGGAACTCGCCGACGACTACGTCACCAAGCCGTTCGACCTCAACGAGGTGGTCGCCCGCATCCGGGCCGTGATGCGCCGCGGACGCGAGTTAATACCGGTCAACGACCGCAAATTACGTGCCGGTTGGGTGGAACTGGACCGGGACACCCGCGAGGTGTGGCGGCACGGCCAGCCGGTGCAGCTGTCCTCCACGGAGTTCGCGCTGCTGAGCTATCTGCTGGAGAACACCGACCAGGTGATCTCCAAGGCGCAGATGCTCGACAACGTCTGGGACTACGGCTTCCGCGGCGAATCGGGCATCGTCGAGACCTACATCTACTATCTGCGCCGCAAGCTGGGTGACACCGAGCAGACCCTGATCCGCACCGTGCGCGGCGCGGGCTATCTGGTGCGTACGGCACCGCCGGCCCGCCTCAGGGAGGGCTGAGGGCATGCCCACCGACGCGGGTGCCGCTCCACGCCGCCGCAGCGGGCACGGCTTCGGGCTCGGGCTCGGCCGGGCGCTCAAGTACCTGCCCCGCCGGATCTCGCGCGGCTTCCTCGTGGCCACCACGGTCAGCGTGCTGGCCACCGAGATCTACTGCGCGCTGACGCTGTCGTACCGGTTGCAGGAGCGCACCGACCAGCAGGTCTCCCGCAACCACGACCGCCGGATGGAGGCTCTGCGCGCGGGGCGGGGCCTGCTCCCGACAGCGGACGGTTGCGGGGCCGTACTGCTCGACGAACGGGGCGGCCTGCGGAGTTGGGCCGGGGACTCGTCCATCACCCGGCAGCTCTCACTGCCGGTGGCGGAACTGCGTGCCTGGGCCGACGGCGGCGGTCCGAGAACGGTGACGGGCCGGCCGCTGCGGGTGAGAGTGGGGCGTCTGCCGGACGATTCCTACCTGGTGACCGCGCGGTCGACGGCCGCGGACCGGATGGCTGTGCGCACCTTGGCCGGTGTCCAGGCCGTGATCACCCTGCCGTTGATCAGTCTGCTGGCGCTGGGCGCCTGGTGGAGCAGCCGGCGCGCCCTCGCTCCCCTGCGCGACCTGGCGCTCAGCGCCCGGAGCATCGCGGAGGGCAGCGAGGAGCCGACCGGCCGTGTCGCGGTGCCCACGCGGCCGGCGAGCGAGTTGCAATCCGCCGTTGAAACGTTCAACTATCTGCTGCGGCGCATCGAGGAGGGGTCCGCGCGGCGCCGGTCGTCGGCGCATGGTCTCGTCGACCTCGTCGGCGCCGCCAGTCATGAGCTGCGCACTCCCCTCACCACCATCACCGGGTACGCCCAACTCGCCCGGCTGGGAGCGCTGGAGGACCCCGGACGGCTGGAACAGGCAATGGAGCACGTGCACCAGGAGACGCTGCGCATGGCGTCGCTGGTCGAGGACCTGCTGCTGCTGGCCCGGCTGAGCCAGGGCGGGGTGCTCGGACAACACCCGGTGGATCTTGCCCAGTTGTGCATCCGCGCGGTGGAGGGGGCACAGTCCGACGGCTCGCGGCGCACCCTGCGCTGCGTGGTGGAGCGCCCCTGCCATCTGGTGGAGGGCGACCAGCAGCGGCTGGAGCAGACGGTCGGCAATCTGCTCTCCAACGTGTTGGCCCACACCCCCGAGGACACCTCCGGCGAGATACGGCTCCGCCTCGTCGGCGACTGGCATGTCATCGATGTCATCGACGACGGGCCGGGCATCCCCGAGGCGCTGCGGGAGCGGGTCTTCGAGGCCTTCTTCCGCGGGGAACCCGGCACACCGCCGGGTTCGGAGGGCCGCCCGGAGCCAGGCCGCGGCCTGGGGCTGACCGTTGCCGCGGCGGTGGTGAGGACGCATCGGGGGAGGCTCAGGATCGAGCCGTCCGAGCGGGGCGCGTGGTTCCGTATCAGCCTTCCCGCACTCGAGTAGCGCTGTCGTGCGACCACCGCGCCACCGGTCCCGGTGAGCTGACAGTCAGTCAATTCGTCACGGACATTGCTCATGTCGAGCTGTGCGGGATCTCACGTCGCTTCAACCCGTCGTGTTCCGAGGGGACTTCGCCCTGGCCCACGGGGTTTCCTCCACCCTTGCCGCCCCTGCTCCGGCGCGGGGCGCTCACCGACAGCTTATTGACAGCTCATGGATCATCACGACCTCACTTGTCACAGACGCAACTTGGGTATCGTGACGCCGGTCAGCTCTCTTCTCGCATTCGCACACCGCGATTCCCGATCGGACGGTGAGGTTGTACCATCGGCGGACTCGTGGGCGTGCCGTCATGCCGGCTCCCCGTTCCTTGTGCACAGCGCGGCCCCGGCGCACAGGTATGGCGATCGGAGCCCTGTCCGCCGCTGTCGCCTTCCTCCTCCCTCTGCTCCCAGCGCCGAGCGACGCCTCGGCCCAACTCCCGCCCTCCCATCCGGGGGGCACGACGGTGCGCGCCGCCGGACCGGTGCGGCGGACCGGGGCCGCGGTGGTGGTGGCGTTGCCGTCGACCGTTTCCGCGGAGCCCGACCGGCAGGCGGACCGATGGGCGGAGGCGGTACCGGCCTCCAGTGGCAGGCAGGGGGTCTCCGGCAGCGGGCAGGGCGGCGGGCGGGAGGTCTCCGGCATCCGCCGGACGGCGACGCGCCGAAGTGACATGGACGACCGGAATCTCCTGACGCCGGCGTCGGCTGTGCGGGTCCCGGACGTCTGGATGAACGTCACGGTGATGCTGATCCTCCTGCTCCTGCTGGCGCTTCTGGGCCTGGGCGGCCAACTGCGACGGGAGCGCGACCTGCGCCGCAAGACCGAGCAGCGGCTCCTGGAGTTCCTCGCCACCGCGGGGCACGAACTGCGCACTCCGCTCACCGCGATCTCGGGATACGTGCAGCTGGCCCGGATGGGCGGGCTGAACGACCCCGAGAAGCACGACCTGGTCATGTCCCGGATGACGGACGAGACCCGCCGGATGTCGGCGCTTCTGGACGAGCTGGTGCTGCTCACCCGGCTCGGCCTCGGGCAACCGCTGCGCCGCGAGACGGTCAACCTGGCCCCGCTCTGCCGCGACGCGGTGGCCGACGCCCGGGCCTGCGCCCCGCTGCATCCCATCCGGCTGACGATCCTGCCGGGCAACCACACGGTCACCGGTGACGCCGACCGCCTCTACCAGGCCGTCGCCAATCTGCTGGCCAATGTGCGGCATCACACACCCAAGGGCACATTCACCGCGCTGGGACTGGGCACGGAGGACGGTCACCGGGTCATCGAGGTCATCGACAACGGTCCCGGCATTCCCGCGGAGTTACGCACGGCGGTCTTCGAACGCTTCGTCCGCGGTGAGCAGCCGGCCGAGCCCGGCCCGGACGACCAGGCGATGGGAGGGAGCGGCCTGGGACTCAGCGTCGTGGCGGCGATCGTCAGCGCGCATGGCGGCACCGTGACCCTCGAACCCGACGCACAGGGAGCCTGGTTCCGGATCCGGCTGCCGGCCTGAGCCACAGCTCCCCGGTAATTGGCTCCGGAATTCACCATCTCGGGGCGGCGTGGATCCGCGACGTTCACACGCCCAAGAAAGTTGGAGGAATTCCCCAGAGTTTTGTTCCATCTATCTGAACCACAGGGCTTCTCTGTCCCAACTGTGCCGAATGACCCGCCAGTTGGTAGGAAACAGAAAAATTTCACATATGTAGATACCCCTTCACCACTCACCCGCATCGAAAGATCCATCAGCTATAATCCCGCCATTGTGTGTACTAGATCCGACCAAAACAGCGCGTTGACAAATACTTAGAAGTACAGACCGCCGCGTCTTTCGACAGTCCCCGCTTCCCGTGCAGTACCGGTCCAAACACCGAGCAGATGTCCGTCCCCCACAGAACATTCGGTGACATCGTGAACCTCGCCCTGGCCGCTCCGGCCCATGCGTTCCCGACCGGGGCAGAGGCCCCGGCAGCACCACTCGAAGGCAGGGTGTCCGAGCTCTCGGCGCTGATCGACCGCATCCCCCGAAACGGCGCCGGACCCGCGTCGGCGGTACTGGTGACAGCCTCCGCCGGCATGGGACGCAGCGCCCTGCTGCGGGCCTTCTGCGGGACCGCCGCGTCCAGGGCGTCGGTGCTGCGCACCGGCCCGCTCGACGGCACGTGGTACGCGTCCGGCGGCGCCGAACGCTCCGGAGCACGACTGCCGCCGCACGACGGCTCGTTGTCGGCGTTCCGGCTGCACCGGGCGGTGAGCGACCTCGCGCGCCACGGCCCGGTGGTCCTCGCCGTGGACGACGCACACCTGTGTCGTCCGCACACCCTGCACGGCGTGGGCCATGTGCTGCGCAGATCCGCCGGGCTTCCCCTGCTGGCGGTCGTCACCATGCCCACGGTCGCGGCCGTAGAGGAGCCGCCCGCCGTCACCGCGCTGCTGGCCCAGCACGCCTGGACCACCGTGGAACTGGCACCGCTCGCCGCGCGCGATGTCGCCCGGGTCCTGGCCCGACGGCTGGGCGGGCTGCCCGAACCGGCCCTGCTGCACCGGTGCCTGGAGTACTCCAGGGGCGTTCCCGCCGCCGTCCATGCCTTCGCCGACCGGCACGGGGCGACAGATGCCGACCTGCGCGGTGACATGTGTTCAGCGACCGGACGGGAGCCGGAACCGGCGCACGGCAGGCGGGCCGGGCCCGATTCACTGCCCCGTTCGGCGTCGGCGGTACTGTCCGCGGTGGCCGCGCTGGGGTCCGCCGAACCGGAGTTGGTGAGCGAGCTCATCCAGTTGCCGCTGCCGACCGTACGGCGTGTCCTGGACCGCCTCGCCGAACTGCGGGCGCTGCCCCCCGAAGGCTCGGGAGAGGGGTCCGGTGACGCCGCGCGTCCCTTGCCGCACGGCGTGCCGGCCGACGATCTCGTCCCTCTCCGTCCCCGCGCCGCCCGGCTGCTGGAGGACAGGGGCCGGCCGCCTGCCGAGGTCGCCGAGGTCCTGCTGCGCATCGGGCACGGGGCACAACCGTGGATGCTGGAAACGCTCTACAGCGCGGCCCTGGACACGGGTTCGGACGCCCGTGCCATGCGCTATCTCTCCCACGCGCTGGACATCGGCGCCGGGCAGGACGCCCGCGTGGTACGGCGGATCCGCGCCCGGCTCGCGGAGATCCTGTCCACCACCGCGCCCGACCTCGCCCTCCCCCATCTGAGCGCGCTGCTCATGACGAGCGACGACGGCCACGAAGCCGCCGGCATCGCGTCGCGGTACGCCGACACCCTCATCGGACTCGGCCGTGGCGAGGAAGCGGCCCGGCTGCTCGCCCGCGTTCTGGACCACCCGGCCGGATCCACGACGACGCCCGTCGCCGAAAGGCACAGACCCGAACTGGAAGCCGCCCTGCTGCTGAGCGGAACGCTGGGACGGGACACTCTGCGCTGGGTCAGAGAGCGCTCTCAGACGGCCACCGCTCCCACCGACGACGCTCCGGGCCATCACCGGCTCCAACTGGCGCGGGCCGCCCTGGCCGTGCTCGGCGGCCGGCCCGCGAACGTACTCACCGAGGACTGCGCACGGGCGGCGGCGACACCGCCGGGCACCCCGCTGGCCGACCTGACGCTGACCGCGTCCGCCCTCGTCGCACACTTCACCGACGACGACACCGGGGCGCTCGACGCCCTGGACCGGATCCTGTGCCGCCCCGCGCCCCAGGGCCCCGGCCCGGTCCGCGCCAAGGCACTGATGGTCCGCGCGCTGGTGCTGTCCGGCACGGGCGATCTGCCCGCCGCGGAAGACGACAGCCGTCAGGCCCTGGAAAACGAGCGGTTCGGCGAACTGGCGGCCGGCCCGGTCACCACGTCGGCACAAGCGCCGGGCCCCCGGCCGGAGGCGACCGCTCCCGCCGTCCTCTTCGCCTACGTACTGGCCCAGCGCGGCAGGGTGGCCGCCGCCGAGTCCATGCTCTCCCAGGTGGGCCGCGCCGATCTGGAACCACTGTTCTACGTCCACCCCCTGTACTGGTGGGCCCGGGCCGCGATCCGGCGCGCCCGTGGCGACGCACACGGCGCCCTGGTCGCGCTGCGCGCCGGTGGCCGCTGTCTGCCCCCGGGCGGTGCCGCGTCGCCGGTCGTGCTGCCGTGGTGGCTGGAGGCGGCCGACATCCTGACCGAACTGGGCCGGCCGGACGAGGCACGGCACATCGCCGCGCAGGGCGGCATGTCGGCCGACCGCTGGGGCACACCGCGCGGTGCCGGACTGGCTCTGCTGGCCCGCGGACTGGCCACCCCCGGAAGGGCGGGACACCGGCTTCTCGACGACGCGTGCGCCCAACTCGCCGAGTCACGCGCCCGGCCGCTCTGGGCGCGCGCCGAGTACGCCCTGGGCTCGGCCCTCCTCGACGCGGGCGACCCCAGAGGCGCCCGGACCCGGCTGCGGACCGCGCTGGACCTGATGACCGGGTGCGGTGCGGGGAACGCCGCCGAGGGGATCCGGCTCCGGCTCGCCCGGGCGGGCGGTCGGCCGCGCCGGCTCACCGGCCGCCCGGGCGACGCCCTGACGGAACGTGAACGCCGGGTCGCCGCACTGGCGATGGCGGGCCGCTCCAACCGGGAGATAGCCGGGAGCCTGTACATCACGCGGCGTACGGTCGAACTGCACCTGACCAACGCCTACCAGAAGCTCGGCGTGAGCGGCCGGGAAGAACTGGGAGGGGTGCTGCGCGCCTCGCACACGAAGCTCACGTCCCGACCGGGTGGTGAGGAACGCTGAGTACCACTCCCCACGGCCGCCCGGCACTCTCCGGCCGGCTCCTGCGGGAGCGGGCCGCCCAGGGCGGTTCCGCTCCGCTGTACGGCCGGGACACCGAACAGGCCGCGCTGCTGCACCTGGTGGCCCGGCTCACCGCGGGCACGGCCGGCGCGGCGGTGATCCACGGTGCTCCGGGCATCGGCCGCAGTCTGCTGCTGCGCCGCGGGGTGGCCTACGCCCGCGCCTCCGGTGTCGAGGTGCTGACCGCGCAGGGCTCGGCTCCCCAGGCCCGCTCTCCCTACGCGTTCGTACGGCAGTTGCGTCCGTCCCTGTCCTCACCGGGGGGCTCGGCACGGGCCGCGGGGCCGTCGCCCGGGGACGGCTCCGTGCAGGGGTGGGCCCGCGATCTGCTGTCCGGCACGGGGCGGCCGACGCTGCTCGCCCTGGACGATGTGCAGTGGGCGGACCCGGAGTCGGTGCAGGTCATCAGAACACTGCTGCGGCGCCTGTCCTCGGCGCCGCTCGCGGTGGTGCTGACCGTGACCGGCGCCCGAGGGGAGTTCCCCGACTCGTGCTCCGCGCTCGTCGACCAGGCCGCCGCGCTCCAGGACGGCCGGGGTCTCGTCCTGGAACTCCGTCCGTTGGACACCTCGGAGGTCCGCGCCCTGTGCACCACCGCGGGGCCGGCCGCCGCCGGGCCGACGGACGACGGCTGGGCGGAGACGGCCGAACTCAGCCACGGCAACCCCTGGATACTGCGGCGAGCCATGGACGAACTGCGCCGGGAGCCCGGCGAGGTGCCGGCCACCGGGCTCCCGGCCGCCCGTGGCCGCGCGATCACCGCGGCGCTGGCGGATCGGGCGGCCGAGTCGTCCCTGAGGCTGGCTCCGGAACCGCTCGCGCTGCTGCGCGGCCTCGCGGTGTGCCAGGGGCTGATCGCGGTGGACCAGGTCGCCACCCTGGTCGGCCTGCCCGAGACCGACCTACCGCGATCATTACGGGAACTGAGGGTTCATCACCTGATCGACAACGGCGATCCGCCTCGTCCGTGGACGACCCGCGCGGCATCGGTGCTGGTGGGTGTGGACAGCACCGAACGCAAACGGCTCTATGTGACGGCGGCCCGCTGGGCACACCGCTGCGGAGCCGACGAAACGGAACTGGCCGCGCTGCTGCTGGCCACGGTGCCGATGGGGGACCCCTGGGTGCCGTGGGTGCTGCGCCGCACCGCCCGCGCCCTGCGCACCGGCGGGCGGTATGCCGAGGCGGCCGAACTGCTGGAGCGGGCGCTGCGCGAACCGCTCGACACCACCGAGCGCGCCGCGGTGCTGCTGGAGGCGGCCGAGGTGTACGCGCTGACCGCGCCCGAAGCGGCGGACCGCAGGATCGCCGAGATACTCGAAGGCCCCGGCACATGTCCCGCGGTGCGCACCGCGGCAGTGGACCTGATGCTGGCCCGCTCGGAACCACAAGGCGGGCCCGGCACGATGGCGGGGTCCTACGGCCCCGGAGACACGGCGGGCGCGTACGGGCTCGGAGGCACGGCAGGCGCGTACGGGCTCGGAGGCACAGCGGGCGCCCATGGAATCGGAGGCACAGCGGGCGCCCATGGAATCGGAGGCACAGCGGGCGCCCATGGAATCGGGGGCACAGCGGGCGGCTATGAGGTCGGGGGCACGCGGTCACCGCGGGGGGCGCGGGACACGGGTCCCGGTCGGCTCCGGTCCGGAGGCGACCACCCGGCGGCCCTCGCCGATGCCGCCTGGCTGCGGGCCGTGCGGGGCGACGACGCGGACGCCGTGACGGATCTGGCCCGGCGGGTCCTCGACGCGCCGCTGGAGGGAGCGCTGCACCCACGGCTCACCGCCTGCCGCGTACTCGCGTTCGCCGACGCGCACACCGAGGCACTCCGTGCGCTGGACACCACGCTCGCCGAGGCGGCGGGACGGGGAAGTCCGTCACAGGTCGGGCTGGGCCTGATGCTGCGGGCCAATCTGAGCCTCAGGGCGGGCGACCCGGACACCGCCGCCCATGATCTCGCCGCCTGCGAGTCCGTCGTACCGCCCGCGGTGTGGCATCCCACCCGGCTCACCCTGCTGCGGGCGATGCAGATCCGGCTGCTGGTCGCGCAGGAACGTTACGACGAGGCCGGGCAGGTGGCCGGTGAAGCGCTGCCGCCCGGGGTCGAGTTGAGCGCCCCGTGGACCTATCTGCTCTACGCCCGCGCTCAGTTGTCGCTCTGTCAGGGACGACCCGGCCCGGCACTGGGCGACGCCGAGGAGTGCGGCCGTCGCCTGGCCGCCATGGGGTGGGTCAATCCGGCGCTGCTGCCCTGGCGTTCGCTCGCGGCGGTGGCCCATCGGGCGTGCGGCGAAGGCCCGCGGTCGGCCGATCTGTTCGCCGAGGAGCTGCGGCTGGCCGAGCGCTGGGGCACGGACTCCGCACTCGGCTGGGCCGAGCTGCGCCGGGGCCTGTCCCTTCCGGGGCCCCACTCCACTCGGCCCGCCGAACGGGCGTTACGGCGGTTAGGCCCGAGGGCCCGCCGTTTCATACGGGCCGTCGTCGCCCGCGAGACGGCCGGACTGTCCGGCGGTTCCCGCACCGGGAACGGCCACCCGCCGGCCACGGCGTGACCTTGTCCCCCACGACGTCCCCACGTCCCCATCCCCACCGTTCGACCGAATTGCAAGGAGGCCGTCGGCATGTTGTTGGAGCGGCAGAACGAATTGTCAACGGCGGCGGAGGCCCTGCGGTTCGCCGCGCAGGGCAACGGGTCACTCGTCGTGATCAGCGGACCGCCGGGCATCGGCAGATCGGCCCTGCTCACGGAGATCGGCGAACTGGCCGACCGTTCACCCGCCGACGCGGCGACGACTCGGCGCCCACTGGTGATGCGCGCCTACGCCGCTCCGGCCGAGCGCGGCTTCCCGTTCGGTGTGGCACGGCAACTGCTGGAGCCGGCGCTGAAGTCGGCCCCGGGCAGATGGACCTCGGGTCCCGCACGGCCCGCGCCGGCCTTCCTCACCGCGGACCCCGAGCCGCCCCAGCAGCACGGCGCGACGACCGTACGCGCCCTGCTGGCTCTGGTGGAGAACATGAGCCACGACCGCACACCGGTGCTGCTCGTCGACGACCTGCACTGGGCGGACGCCGCATCACTGGACTGGCTCGACCAGTTGGTCCAGCACGCGGCGCACTGGGGAGTCCTGGTCGCCGTGACCATGTGCGAGGGGGAGTCCGACGCGGCGCCCGCACCTGGCACGGCGATCGCCGCCGCCGCCGAGCACACGCTGCTGCCGGCACCGCTCGGCACCGCGGCGGTCCACGAACTGATACTGGAGCACCTGGGCCTGCCGGCCGATCCGCAGTTCACGAACGCCTGCCATGACGCGGCCCGCGGCAATCCGCTGTATCTGATGTCGCTGCTGCGGCAGTGCCAGGCGGACGGTGTCGCACCGGTGGCGGCCGACGCGCCCGCGGTCGCCACGCTGGTGCCTCCCGCACTGCGCCGACGGCTGCTGCTGTGTCTGCGCGAGCAGTCGCCGGCGGTGCTGGCGGTGGCCCGGGCGCTGATGGTGCTCGGGGACGACGCCGAACCCCAGGTGGTGGGCGAACTCGCCGGACTGGATCCGGTGGATCTGGACGACAGTCTGCGGCGGCTGCGCCGACTGGCGCTGCTGGGCCGGGACGACCCCCTGCGGCTGGCTCACCGGGCCGTGCACGAGGTGGTCGACGAGGCCACACCGCCGAGCGAACGCAACCGGCTGCATGTGCGGTCCGCCGCTCTGCTGCACTATCGGGGCTGTCCGCCGGAGCGGGTCGCCGGTCATCTGCTGGCGGCGACCGTCCCGTTGGACGACGGCGCGGTGGCGACGCTACGGCGGGCCGCCGAGGCGGCCGTGCTGCGGGGCGACCCCGAGGCCGCCGCCCGCTGTCTGCGCCGGGCGCTGCGGGACAGTGCGCCGTACAGCGAGGAACGAGCCGGTCTGCTGGTGGAACTGGCCACCGTGGAACGCAGTTTCGCCCCGTCGGTGGCCGTGCGCCATGTGACCCAGGCGTATCCACTGCTGTCCGGGCCCGCCGTCCGGGCCGAGGCGCTGCTCGCGCTCACGCCGATGGCGCCCGGCGCCACACTGCTGTCGTCGGCCGACCTGGTGCGGCAGACGGCACGGCAACTCGGGGACCCGCGGGAGCTGCCGCCCGCTCAGCGTCCGCAGGCGCTGCGCCTTCAGGCCCGACTGCACTACCTCAGCGAGAACGATCCCGCCGCGCTCGCCTCGGCCGTGGACCGGCTGGCCGGCTTGGGCGAGTCGCCGGAGGCCGGGCGCGGAGAGCAGCGGGAGCTGCTCGCCGCGCTGCTGCACGCGGCGACGGTGACCGTCGGGGTGCGGGCCGACCGGGCGGGCGCGCTCGCCCGGCGCGTGATGGACCACGAGCCGGCCACCGCCGCGCATGTGCACACGCTGGTGCCGCTCGTGGTGCCGGTGGCGCTCGCCGCGGATTCGGTCGCGGGGCTGCTGCCCTGGCTGGACACGGCCCTGGCGGACGCGGTGCGCCGGGGCGGCCGACTGGAACAGTCGGTGATCCTCAGCGAACAGGCGCTGGTGCTGCTCGCGGAGGGCCTGCTCGACGCGGCACGGGAGCGTGCGGTGCGGGCCTGCTCGGTCGTCGGGCCGGACGAGATGAGCACGCTCTCGGCGATCGCCCTGGTCATGGTGGCACTGCGGACCCGGGAGCCGGAACTGGTCACTTCCCTGCCGGACCGGTTGCGGGCCTTCGAGGACAACTGCGAGCTGGCCGCGGTCCGCACCCTGGTCCGGGGTATGGAGGCGGAGCAGCGGCAGGAGCCCGCCGTCGCGCTGGAGCATTTCCTCGAATCCGGGTACGCGATGGAGCGGGCGGGATGGACCAATCCGGTGCTGGCCCCCTCGGCGTACTGGGCGGCACGGATGCTGCACCGGATGGGTGAGTCGGCCCGTGCCGAGGAGTTGTGCGAGCGGCATGTGGAGCGGGCGCGGCTCTGGGGTGCGCCCGCCGCGCTGGGCCGCGCGCTGGCGTTGCGGGCCACGGTGCGGGGCGGGTCGCCGGGGGTGCTGCGGGAGGCGGCCGCCGTCCTGGAGGAGTCCGCCGATCTGCGCACCCGTGCGTCCGTACTGGTACGCCTCGCGGAGGCGGTGGCAGCGCGTCACCCGGCCGAGGCGGAGGCCGCGCTGCGTACGGCGTACGAGCTGGCGGTGCGGTGCGGGGCGTCCCAAATCGCCGCCCGGGCCCAGGAGTTGCTGGGGCCGCGGACGGTGGGTGCGCCCGCTCGGACGCACCTGACGTCCGCGGAGGGGTTGGTGGCCCGGATGGCGGTGCGTGGCCTGACCAACCAGGCCATCGCCGACGCCCTCGGTGTCTCCAGGCGCGCGGTGGAGAAACATCTCACGAGCTGCTACCGCAAGATGTCGGCCTCCGGTCGCTCGGGACTCGCCGCCGCTCTTGAGGATGCGGGCCTCTTCGACTCGGCGGATGCCCCGGAGCCGCCGTCCGCCGGGGAGGAGCAGCCCCAGGGGGCGGCCTGAGGAGAGTCCGGTGCCGTGGGGTGCGTTCAGGCGCCCTGCCCTGCGGTCTGTGCCGTGAAGTGCCCGTCGAGCACCTCGATGACGTCCGCGCCACGGCTGTTGAGGTAGAAGTGGCCGCCGGGGAAGACCCGCAGGTCGAACGCGGATGTGGTGTGCTTCTCCCAGTCCCTGGCCTCCCCGACCAGTGTCTTGGGGTCGCTGTCGCCGACCAGAGCGGTGACCGGGCAGGCCACGGTGGCGTCCGGCGGGCACCGGTAGGTCTCCACGGCCCGGTAGTCGCCGCGCAGCGCGGGCAGGATCATCCGGATCAGTTCCTCGTCGTCAAGCAGCCGGTCGTCGGTGCCGCTCATCGACTTGACCTCGGCGATGATGCCGTCGTCGTCGCGCTGGTGGACGTTCTCGTCACGGTACCGCGAGGGGGCGCGGCGGCCGGAGGCGAACAGCCGCACCGGTCCCCCGCCGTCCCTCTCGAACCTGCGGGCCACCTCGAAGGCGACGAGCGCGCCCATGCTGTGGCCGAAGAAGGTGAGCGGACGGTCGTCCCAGCCGTGCAACGCCTCGTACACCTGGTCGGCGAGGGTGCCGATGTCGTCGACGAGGGCCTCGTTGCGCCGGTCCTGGCGGCCCGGGTACTGCACGGCGACGACGTCGACGCGCGGGCTGAGGGCGGCGGAGACCGGCAGGTAGTAGCTGGCCGAGCCGCCCGCGTGGGGGAAACAGATCAGGCGGTGGGCGGCGTCGGGAGCCGGGTGGAAACGGCGGCACCACAGGCCGTCGTCACGGGGGGAGACACTCACGCTGCTCGCACTACCTCTCTGCGCATTCCAGTTGGTCCGGAGCGAAGATCTGCTCGTGTCACCACTATCGTCCACCCACGGTGCCGCTGCCCCGCCGCGGGCCGAAGTCTGGGCGATTCCCTGGTAGTTGGCGCGGCACACCGGTGAAGCGTTGTGCGGGCGGATGAGCCGGTGGCATAAAGCTGAGCGTCGGGCGCGTGACGAGACGGCCGGACCCGCAGCAAGGAGTTCGCATGCCCAGCAGCACGGATCCGCGGCCCGCGTACGGCGAGGCGGTGCGACGGTGACGCGTGCCGGGGGCGGCGGACTCTTCTCCTGCCCGCCGGAGTTGCCGACGGTGCTGGTGAACCACTTCCCGCTGGTGCGCGAGCCCACCCGGATCCCGCGGTACCCGCACGACCGGGACACACGACCGGCACCGCCGGTACCGGGCGGCCACCGTCGTCCACGGGCATCTGCACATCCCCCGCACCGTGAGTCGGCGGCACCCCGGTCGTTCCCGCAGCCGCAGTAAGAGGCCACAGCAGAAGCCACGTCAGGAGCCCCGGTTGAGGCCGCCGTTGGAGTGGCACAGGGGGTGGCACACCATGGTCCACGGAACTCGCCGTGGCCGACGTAGATCCGATGAGAGGCCAGCGATGCCCCAGCTCAACGCGACCGGTCCGCAGACCGACACCGACGCTCTGCTCGCCGCGCGGCTGGCGGTCTCCGCGACCGCCACCGGCCAGGAGGTCATGTCCGACGTCGAGTTCTTCGACTGGCTGGACGAGCGCCGCCGCCGGCACGGTCAGGAGGTGCGGCGCACCACGTTCGCCGAACTCTCCGGCTGGCACTTCGCCTCGGACACCGGCGACCTGGAGCACCGCAGCGGGCGTTTCTTCGCGGTGCGCGGGATGGGGGTGAGCAGCGACTTCGGACCGGTTCCGCAGTGGCGCCAGCCGATCATCCGGCAGCCGGAGATAGGCATACTGGGCATCGCGGTGCGCGAGATCAACGGTGTGCTGCACTGTCTGCTCCAGGCGAAGTCGGAGCCGGGCAATGTCAACGGGGTCCAGCTGTCCCCGACCGTGCAGGCGACCAAGAGCAACTACACGCGTGTGCACGGCGGTTCGTCGGTGCCGTATCTGGACTGTTTCCGTGACCCCCAGGCCCGCGGCCATCGGGTACTGGCCGATGCGCTCCAGTCCGAGCAGGGTTCGTGGTTCTTCCGCAAACGCAACCGCAACATGATCGTCGAGGTCGGTGCCGAGGTGGAGGCGGGTGAGGACTTCTGCTGGCTGACGCTTCGCCAGGTCAACGCGCTGCTGCACTACGAGAACCTGATCAACATGGATGCCCGCACGGTGCTGTCCTGTCTGCCGGACTGGCGCCGCGGATCGAGGCCGGCCGTCGGCGTCCACTCCGACGTGGCGATCCGCAGCTGGATCACCACGCAGCAGAGCGAACGGGAGATCGCCGCGGCCCTGTTGCCGCTGCGCGAGGTGGAGGGGCACGGCTGGTACCTCGCCGAGGACCGCATCTTCCACGAGCAGGGGCTGTACTTCAGCATCGTGCCCGTCGACGTCGTCAACGACCGGCGTGAGGTGGCGTCCTGGTCGCAGCCGCTTCTCGAACCGCACGGCACGGGCGTGGTGGCGATGCTGATGGGCAACATCCACGGGGTACCGCACTGTCTGGTCCACGCCCGGGGCGAACCGGGTTCCGTGGACGTCGTCGAACTCGCCGCGACAGTGCAGTGCACCACGGAGAACTACGCCCATCTGCCCGCGGCGGGCCGCCCGCGTTTCCTCGACCTGGTGGAGAACGCCCGCCCCGAGCAGATCCTGTTCGACACGGTGCTGTCGGAGGAGGGCGGCCGGTTCCTGCACGCGCAGACCCGGTACCTGATCATCGAGGCGGACGACGATCTCCCGGATGAAGTCCCGTCCGACTACATGTGGGTGACGCTCAGTCAGCTCGGTGAGCTGCTCAAGTACAGCCACTATCTCAATGTGCAGGCGCGGACGCTGGTCGCGGCCCTGCGCTCGGTCACGGAAACGGGGACCGGACTGCCGGTGCCCGTCGGGGCCGGAGTCCTTCGGGACGGGGAGGAGCGTCGTGCGGATCATCGGTGACGGCTTCCTGGGCCGGAATCTGGCCGCCGCGTTCGACGGCCGCTTCCCGGACGTGACGGCGATCGCCGCCGGAGTCTCCAGTACCTCCGCCGCGGCACCCGCCGAGTACGACCGCGAGGCCCAACTCGTCTACGAGGCACTGGAACAGTGCCGGCGGGAGGGGCGCCGACTGGTGTTCTTCTCCACGGCGTCGTTCTCCATGTACGGATTCCCGGACGGCGAGGCGGCCGAGACGGATCCGGTCCGGCCGCCGAACGTGTACGGCCGGCACAAGCTGGCGCTGGAGACGGTGGTGCGCTCCTCGGGTGCCGAGCACCTGATCCTGCGGCTGAGCCATGTGGTCGGCCCTCACCAGCGCCCGCACCAACTGCTGCCCACTCTCGTCCGGCACGTCCTGGACGGGGAAGTGACGATCCATCAGGGCGCTTACCGCGATCTGCTGGATGTACGTGATCTGATCCACGCGATCGGCGGTCTCCTCGGCGACGGCGTCACGGGCGAAGTGGTGAACGTGGCCTCGGGTGTTCCGCTACCGGTGCAGGAGATCGTGGAGGCCATCGAGCGGCGGCTCGGTGTCACGGCCCGCCACGTCCTGCGGCCGGGCGCCTCGGCGATCACCCGCGCGTCCGTCCAGCGGCTGCGCAAGCTGGTTCCCGACTTCCGTGCGGACACGACGGACCGGGACCATCTCGGGTCGCTGCTGGATGCCTGTCTCCCCTACTGCGCCGCGCTTTCACCGGACGCGGCGGCCGGGTGACAGCGTGTTCCGCCGTCTGCGGAAACCCCTAGACATCCCCTTTCGGCGCCTCTTGGAGGCACCCCTTCCACCTAGCGTGGCCCGCATGATCGAGCTTGCCGGAGTGACCAAGCGGTACGGCGAGAAGGTGGTGGTCGACGACCTCTCCTTCTCCGTCCGGCCTGGCTGTGTCACCGGCTTCCTGGGCCCCAACGGGGCTGGTAAGTCAACCACGATGCGGATGATGCTCGGCCTGGACCGGCCGACCGCGGGCCGGGTGCTCATCGACGGCAAGCCCTACGACCGGCTCCAGGAACCCCTCAGGTATGTCGGCGCGCTGCTGGACGCCAAGGCGATGCACGGCGGGCGCAGCGCGTACCAGAACCTGAGGTGTCTGGCGCTCAGCAACCGCATTCCGCTGTCGCGGGTGGACGAGGTGCTGGAGGAGGTCGGCCTGGGGTCGGTCGCCAGGAAGCGGCCGAACGGGTTCTCACTGGGCATGGGGCAGCGGCTCGGCATCGCCGCGGCACTGCTCGGGGACCCGGAGATCGTGATGCTGGACGAGCCGGTCAACGGCCTCGACCCGGAGGGCATCCACTGGATCCGCTCGCTGATGCGTCGGCTCCGAGTGCAGCTCCGGCATGATCCGCAATTCCCTCGCGGCGGTACCGAGGCGCGGCGTGCTCTATTTCGGCAAACTCACGGTGGCGGGCGTTGCCGCTCTGGCCGTCGGCATGGTCACCAGTTTCGCGACCTTCTTTGCCGGTCAGGCTGTCCTCGGTTCGCACGGCACCACCATCGGCGCGCACAACGTGCTGCGTGCGACGCTCGGCGCCGGGCTCTATATGACGCTGATCGCGGTGTTCTCCATGGGAGTGGCCGGCATGCTGCGCAGTTCCATGCTGGCCATGGGTGTTCTCATGCCGTTCTTCTTCCTCGTCACCCAGATCCTGGCCTCGGTGCCCGGCGCCAAGGACGTGGCGGGCATCGTGCTCGGCGGGTATCTGGTGCTGCGCGGGCGGGACGCCTGAGCGCGGCGGGGAACGGGCGCCGTGCCCAGCGCCCAGTGGGCGCCCAAATCCAGTAGACAGCGGGAATTCCGCCGTACGGACCGAGTAACAGTTCACGGATCAGGGAGCAATTCATGACCGACATCAGGTCGATTCAGATCGCTGACGGACCTTCGTTCTTCGTGCCGCAGAAGGAAGGCGCGCTCTTCTCCGAAGTCGACTTCATCTACAACGAGATATTCGTCGAGCGCGCGTATCTCAAGCACGGAATCCAGCTTTCCGATTCCTCGCGGGTCGTGGACGCGGGCGCGAACGTGGGGCTGTTCTCCCTCTTCGTCAAGCAGGAGTTTCCCGGTGCGAAGATCCTGGCCTTCGAGCCGATCCCGGCGATCCACCGGGCTCTGCTGGAGAACCTCGACAGCCATGGAGCGAAGGACGTCGAGGTGCACCGCTCGGCCCTGGGCCGGCAGCACGAGGACGAGGTCCGCTTCACCTTCTACCCCTCCCTCCCCGGCAACTCCACCCGTTACCCCGAGGAGAAGAAGGTCGGCCAGGAGCTGACGGTGCAGCAGGTAGGCCAGGAGGCCCTGGACGGCATCATGTCCGGTGTCGAGGTGCGGGCCGAGGTGAACAGGCTCTCCGACATGCTGCGCGCGTGGTCGCCCGAGGGCCCGATCGATCTGCTCAAGATCGATGTGGAGGGCGCGGAGCTGGAGGTCATGGAGGGCCTGGACGCCGCGGACTGGCGGCGGGTGCGGCAGACCGTCATCGAGGTGCAGGACCTGGACGGCCGGCTGGACGCGGTGCGCGGCATCCTCGACGCGCAGGGTTTCACCGTGACGGTGGAGAACGCGGCGAACCTGCCGGAGGTCTTCCGCTACTCGATGGTGTACGCCAGGCGCGAGTCCTGACATCTGAGCTCTTCGACGACGAGACCCGGTACCGCGGATGCGGGGCCGGGTCTCGTCGTCTGTGCCCTTGGGCCTGTCGTGGGTCAGGGTGCCTGCCGCTCCTCGGCCCAGTCGGGCAGGTCGAGGATGGTCAGGACGGCCGAGGTGGAGACCCAGCCGGAGCCCGACGTCGACATCAGGATGTGGTCGCCCGGCTGCACCAGACCGTTGAGGACGAGGTGGTTGAGGGACACCCCCATGTCACAGGCGCCCATGTGTCCGTACTCCTTGCCGAAGTCCCAGCTGCTGCGGGACATCGGCAGGCCGAGCGGCTGCATCTTCATCTGTTCGATCATGCGCGCGTCGCTGTTCGCGGCCACCACCCACCGCAGGTCCGAGGCGTTCAGCCCGGCGTCCACCAACGACCGGTGGATGACGTCGAGTTCGAAGTCCCGCATCATCTCCATGCACTTGTCGAGCGGCATCACGTACTGGTTGAAGTACCCCAGCATCTCCATCATGTTCGACGCCTTGAGCCCCTTCCCCCGGAACGGCAGCAACGACTCCTCGCCCCGGTGCCACTGTTCCAGTTCGGGCAGCGTCCCCGAGTTCACCGCGCGCAGCTCCGCGAAGCCGCTGTCACCGCTGAGCAGGACGGCCGCGCCACCGTCGCTCGCGGTGAATCCCGTACCGAACCCCGTCCACCGGTTGATCAGCGGGCTGTTGAAGTTCTCCGCCGTCGTCACCAGCGCGGTCTCGGCCCCGGCCGCCCCGGTGATCTGTCCGACGGCGACCTCGATGCCGGCCAGCAGACCGTTGGAGTGGTGGCGGACGTCGGTGCTGGGCACTCCGCTCGCGCCCAGCTCGCGCAGCACGTAGGCGGGCGGGTAGAACCCCTCGGGGCCGTGCTGTACGGAGGTGCAGTGGACGTGGAAGTCGAGGTCCTCGATCTCGCTGCCGGAGCGGCGGAAAGCCTGCCGTGCGGCGTGTACGGCCATGTCCAGGGCGGGCAGGTCGTCGGGCGCGATGTAGGCGGCGGTGAGTCCGGTCCCGTGCTCGACGGAGTGCTCGTCGTAGAGTCCTTCCGCCACCGCCTGCTCGATGCTCACCCACTGGTCCGGGATGTACGCCCCGACCGTGTCGACGTAGACGCCATCGGTCTTCATGTGTGCCTGCTCTCCTTGGATGTCGTGGAACTGCCGGGTAGCGGTGAGTGCGCCTCTCACCTGCGCAGGAGGTCGTCCTTGAGATGTGTCGCCAGCCGTCCGGGTGTGTCGACCTCGAACAGCAGCGCCGCGGGCAGCCTCAGGCCGGTGGTCTCGCGCAGTCGGTTGCGCAGGGCGAAGGCGGTGAGGGAGTTCAGACCGATGTCCCGGAAGGGGCGGGTGGTGTCGACGGCTTCGGGTGACGGGTAGTCCAGCACGGCCGCCACCTCCGTGCGCACGACGGCCAGCAGGACGGCCTCGCACTCGGCGTCGGCGAGACCTGCCAGGCGGCGCCGGAGGGTCCGCAGGGCTCCCGCCGCTCCCGGCCGGCCCGCGCGGCGCCGGGCCGGCGGTCCGGCCAGGCCCCGCAGCGGTGCGGGCAGGGTCTCGGCACCGGGCCGGGCGGTGAGGGCGCCGGTGTCCGGGCGGAGGACGACGGCGGTGGGCGCGTCCTGTTCGCACGCGGCGTCGAACAGGTCCAGTACCGCGGTCCGGGACAGTACGCCCGCTCCGGCCGGTACGTCGCCGGTCTCCCAGGGCCCCCACGCCACGGACTTCGTGGGCAGCCCCGTCGCGTGGCGGCGCCGGGCCAGGGCCTCCGTGAAGGCGTCCAGGGCGGCCTGGTCTCCGCGTCCCGTCGCGCCCAGTGTGCCGGCGGCGGACGACACGAAGACCAACGAGACGGCCGGCGCCGTGCCGGACCCGGTCAGCTCCACGAGGTTCAGGGCGGCCCGCGACTCCGCCGCCAGGATCTCCTCCGGTCCGTTCACCGATACGTCGTTCCCGGGCTTCTCACGCCCCACCTCCGCCACGTGCACGACGGTGGCCGGTGAGTTCCCGGCGGGCGGCGACTCCAGCAGTACGGCCAGTGCCGCACGGTCGGCGGGATCGCAGTCGGCGACGGTCACCTCGGCGCCCAGCGCGGTGAGTTCCCCTTCGAGTCCGGCCAGTTCACCGCCGCCCGCGGGCGCGGCCAGCAGCAGTCGGCGGACGCCCCGCCCGGCCACGAGGTGCCGGGCGATCTCCGCTCCGGCCGGGCGGGTGGCGCCGGTGACGAGGACGGTACCGGCGAGTTCGACCGGCGTTCCCGCCTTGCCCGTCTCGCCCGCCTCGCCCGCCGTGGCGGGCAGGGCGGCCAGTCGCGGTACGTGTACGACGCCTCGGACGAGGGCGAGTTGGGGCTCCCCGGAGGCCAGCGCGGCCGGCAGGGCTCGCCAGGAGGGTCGCTTGCCGTCCAGGTCGGCCAGGACGATCCGGCCCGGGTCGGCGGACTGCGCGCAACGGATCACGCCCCATACGGCGGCGGTGGCCGGGTCCGGCACGGAGGTGCCGTCGACGGCGGCGAGCGAGCCCTGGGTGAGGAAGACCAGACGGGCGTCGGCCAGGCGCTCTTCGGCGCGCCAGTCCGCGGCCAGCTCGGCGGTGGTGCGGACCGCGTGGGCACCGGTGATGTCCGCCGGTTCGGGCACCTGGCCGACCAGTACGGCCTCGGGTACGGCGAGACCGGAGTCCAGCGCCTTGCCGAGGTCGGCCAGGCTGTCGTACGCCTCCGCGTAGACGCCGCTCTTCATCAGGGCCGAGCGGGCGCCGAGCGGATCGGGGCCGACGATGGCCCAGCGGGGTTTCGCCGGGGGCTGCGCGCAGTCGGCCTGCGGCCAGTCGAGGCGGAACAACGGGCCGTGCTGGGCGATGCGGGCGCCGGCGAGCAGTACGGGGTCGACGGGGCCGAGCCGGACCGTGCCGATCGACAGGACGGGCAGCCCGGTGTCGTCGGCCGCCTCCACGGTGACGGTGTCGGTGCCGGTCCGGGCCAGTCGTACCCGAAGCGCCTGGGCGCCGGTGGCGTACAGCTCCACCTGGTGCCAGGAGTCGGGCAGGGACAGCGCGTCGGCGGGGGCGAGGGTGCGCAGGGCCGTGTCCAGCAGGACCGGGTGCAGGGCGTGGTGGGCGCCCTCCGCCCGGTGTTCCTCGGCCAGTTCGACCTCGGCGAACAGTTCGTCGCCGAGCCGCCACAGACCCGTGAGGTCCGCAGACCCGGCGCCGGTCGGGCCGTCGAGAGCGACCGGCTGGGACCCGGCGGGCGGCCAGAGTTCCAGGTCGAAGGAGGCCGCGCCGTCGCCGGACGTCAGCACCGCACGGGCGTGGCAGGTCCAGGGTGTGCCGGGCAGCGCACCGGCCGGACGGGAGTGGACGCTCATGGACCGCTCCCCCGACGGCCCGGGCTCACCGACCGTCACCCGCAGCCGGAGCTCGTCCCGCTCGGGCAGCACCAGCGGGGCCACCGTGGTCAGTTCCGCGACCCGGTCGCAGCCGACCCGGTCGCCGGCCTGGACGGCGAGTTCGACAAGGACCGTCCCGGGCACGACGACGGTGCCGGCCACCTTGTGGGCGGCACACCATGGCTGGGCCTCGCGCGAGAGGCTTCCGGTCAGCACCAGCCCGTTCCCCTCGGGCAGTTCGACCACCGTGTCCAGCAACCGGTACCCGTCGTGTTCCGGGCCGGCGGGCGTCACGGTGGGGCGCCGGCCCGCGTCCTGGAGCGAGCCGGGGGCGGTCATCCAGTAGTGGCGCCGGTGGAAGGCGTACGTGGGCAGCGGCACCCGGCGGGCCCCGGTGGGCGCGAACACGGCGTCCCAGTCGATCTCGACGCCGCGGACGTGCAGTTCACCGAGGAGGACCGTCAGGTCGAGTCCCCCGGGGCCGACGAGCGGCAGCAGGTCGGCGTCCCCGTGCGGTCCGCCGCCGGTCCGTTCCGCGTCGTGGTCGGGCTCGCCTGCGGGCAGTTCCGCGCCGAGGACGACGATCGTGCGGTGCCCCGAGTCAAGCAGCGTCCGCAGTGCCTGCCCGGCGTGGACGGGCCGCTCCGCGAGGGCGGCGGCCCACCGTTCGGTGTCGTCACCGGCCGCCAGCCAGCCACCGGTCGCCGCCGAGCAGTACGGCACCTCGGCCGTGCCCGGACGCACCGCCGGAGGGCTGTCGTCCGTCCGCAGAGCGTGGTGCACCGCGAGCCGGGCACCGCTCTCCAGCGGAAGGATCCCGGCAGCACAGGCCGCCGCTATCTCCCCGTACGCCTGGCCGGTGATGGCCGCGGGCTCGATCCCGTACGAGCGCAGCAGCGCGGACAGCGCGACGGTCACCGCCCAGCCGAGCGGTCCGGCGATCTCCGGCCGCTGCTGCCAGTCCGGTACGGCACGCCCGGTCAGGACGTCGCCGGGCGTCCAGTCGACCAGTGCGGACAGGGCCCGCCCACAGGCCGTGAGTGTCTCGGTGAACACCGGCACGGTGCCGACCAGGGGGGCGGTGCTCGCCGTCCACCGGGCGTCGGCCGGTGGGAAGGCAAGGGCGACGGGCGGCTCGGCGGCGCCACCGCGGACGGTGCCGCCGATGACGACGGCAGGCTCGCCGGTGTCGGTCTCCTCGCCGTTCGCGAGAGCCGCCAGGGTGCGCAGCGCCGTGTCGTGGTCGGGCACGGCGAGCACCGCGCGGTGCTCCAGGGCGGAGCGGGTGGTGGCCAGCGACAGGGCGAGGTCGCTGAGTCGCGGCGCGGGTTCGTCCGCCGGGTGTTCGGCGGTCAGGAAGGCGTGCAGCCTGGCCGCCTGTGCGCGCAGCGCCTCGGGTCCGGCGGCGGACAGCGGAAGGGGGAGGCGGCCGGACAGGAACGGGACGCCGGACGGGGTGGGACCGGCGGACGAGGTGTCGTCGGCGGTGTCCTCCTTGTCCGGGGACGGCTCCTCGATGATCACATGGGCGTTGGTGCCGCTGATGCCGAGCGACGAGACGCCCGCCCGGCGCGGTCGGTCGCCGCTCGGCCAGGGCACGTCGTCGCTCAGCAGCCGCACCGCGCCCGCGGACCAGTCGACGAGTGTGGACGGCCGCTCGGTGTGCGGGGTGCGGGGCAGGACGCCGTTGCGCATCGCCATGATCATTTTGATGATGCCGCCGACGCCCGAGGCCGCCTGGGTGTGCCCGGTGTTGGCCTTCATCGAGCCGAGCCACAGCGGTCGTTCACGGTTCTGCCCGTAGGTGGCGACCACGGCCTGCGCCTCGATGGGGTCGCCGAGCGGGGTGCCGGTGCCATGGGCCTCGACGGCGTCCACATCGGCCGCGGTGAGTCCGGCGGATGCCAGCACCTGGCGGATCAGCCGCTGCTGGGCCGGGCCGCTGGGGGCGGTCAGTCCGTTCGAGGCGCCGTCCTGGTTGACACCGGTGCCGGAGATCCGGGCAAGGACGGTGTGGCCGCGGCGTCGTGCGTCGGAGAGGCGCTCGACGAGCAACAGGCCGACCCCCTCGGCCCAGTTGGTGCCGTCCGCGTCGGCCGAGAAGGGTTTGCAGCGGCCGTCGGGGGCGAGGGTGCGCTCCCGGCTGAAGGACACGAAGGGGTGCGGCTGCGACATGACCGCCACGCCGCCCGCCAGGGCCAGGTCGCACTCCCCGGCGCGCAGCGCCTGCACGGCCAGATGCAGGGCGACCAGGGAGGAGGAGCAGGCGGTGTCCACGGCCACCGAGGGGCCCTCCAGGCCGAAGGCGTACGAGATCCGGCCCGCCGCCATGTTGCCCGAGGTGCCCAACTCCATGCCGGACGCGTAGTCCTGGTAGGTGATGCCGGCGAACACTCCGGTGCGGGTGCCCTTGAGGGACGCGGGGGCGATCCCGGCCTGTTCGAACGCCTCCCAGGAGGTCTCCAGGAGCAGCCGCTGCTGGGGGTCCATGACCTGGGCCTCGAAGGGCGAGATGCCGAAGAGTTCGGCGTCGAACTCTCCGGAGCCGTGCAGGAATCCGGCCTCGCGGACGTAGGTGGTGCCGGGGCGTTCGGAGTCCGGGTCGTGCAGCGCTTCGAGGTCCCAGCCGCGGTCGGTGGGGAAGGGGCCCAGTCCTTCGGCGCCCGTGGCGACCAGCTGCCACAGAGCCTGAGGTGAGTCCACTCCGCCCGGGTAGCGGCAGCCCATGCCGACGATCACGATCGGGTCGTCGTCGCCCACGGCGGCGGTGCGGGCCGGGGCGTCGTCGTCGTTGTCGGTCTCGTCCCCGTCCAGGCCCAGTGCCGTGGTCAGGTGGCGGATCAGGGCGCCGGGGGTGGGGTGGTCGTAGACGAGGGTCGCGGACAGCCGCAGGCCGGTCTCCTCGGTGAGCCGGTTGCGCAGGCTGATGGCCGCGAGCGAGTCGACGCCGAGTTCCTTGAACGGCTTGCCGTGACTGACCGGTTCGGCGCTGTCGTAGCCGAGCACCGTGGCGACCTGGCCCGTGACCAGCTCGGCCACCGCCCGCTGTCGCCCGGTGCGGGACATGGCGGCGATCCGCTGGGCGAATCCGCCGCCCTGCCCCGGCCCCTCGGTGCCCGCTGTGGGGCGGACGGTTCCGCGCAGCAGTCCGCGGAGCAGTGCCGGAAGTTCGCCGGCCTCGGCCCGGGAGCGCAGGGCACCGGTGTCGAGGCGCAGCGCCGGCAGCAGTGCCCGGTCCGCGGTGACGCCGGCGTCGAGGAGCGCGAGACCGTGGTCGGCGGAGAGGGGGGCGGCGCCCTGTGCGGCCATGCGGTCCGTGTGGGACCGGTCGAGCGTGGCTGTCATACCGCCGAATCGCTCCCACGGCCCCCAGGCCAGCGAGGTCGCCGGCAGGCCCAGGGCACGGCGGTGCTGGGCGAGGGCGTCGAGGAAGGTGTTGGCGGCGGCGTAGTTGCCCTGTCCGGGGCTGCCGAACACACCCGCCACGGAGGAGAACAGCACGAAGGCGGTGAGTTTTTGATGCTGCGTCAGGTGATGCAGGTGAATGGCGGAAGTGACTTTGGCCTGGAGGACGGTGGCCAGACGTTCCGGGGTGAGCGAGGTGAGCAGGCCGTCGTCGAGCACACCGGCGGTGTGGACGACGGCGGTGACCGGGTGCTCGCCCGGCACCCCCGCGAGGACCTCGGCCAGGGCCGTGGGGTCGGCCACGTCGCAGGCCTCGATCGTCACATCGGCACCGAGCGCGGTGAGTTCGTCGCGCAGTTCGGCCGCGCCGGGGGCCGCGAGCCCGGACCGGCTGATCAGGAGCAGGCGCCGTACGCCGTGCCCGGTCACCAGATGCCGGGCGGTGAGGGCGCCCAGACCTCCGGTGCCGCCGGTGATCAGTACCGTGCCGTCGGGCCCGAACGCGGCGGCCGGCTCTTCGGCGGGACGCGACGCGCGGGACAGCCGCGGGGCCAGCAACACGCCCTCGCGTACGGCGAGTTGCGGTTCCCCGCACGCCGCGAACGCGGTGGGGACAAGGCCCGTCCGGTCGCGGTCGACGAGCAGGAAGCGCCCGGGGTTCTCCGTCTGGGCCGTGCGCACCAGACCCCAGACGGGGGCGTGCGCGAGATCGGGTACGGGTTCGTCGGGGGCCGCCGCCACGGCGTGCCGGGTGAGCACGGCCAGTCGGGCGGTGTCGAACCGTTCGTCGGCCAGCCACTCCTGAAGGGTGGTCAGCACGGCGGCGGTCGCCTCCTGGGCGGCGGCGGCGAGCGCCGGGCCGTCCGTGGGCTGTTCGGTGGTGCCGACGGGCAGCAGCACGGTCGTGGGAGGCGTGGCACCCGCGTCGAGGGCGGCCCGCAGCGCGGCCAGGTCGTCGTGGACGCTGACGGTGACGCCCTGCGCGGTGAGTCCGGCGGCCAGGTCCGCGGCGTCCGGACCGAGCACCGCCCAGTCGCCACCGTCGTCGTGCCGGACGGGGATGTCGGGGCTGTCCACGGGGGCCCAGTCCAGCGCGAACAGGCCGTCGACCGGCCCGTCCACGGCGAGTTCGGCGACGGGGACCGGCGTCAGGGAGACGGAGTCCACGGCGGCCAGCGGTCGTCCCGAGGTGTCCGTCAGGGTGAGGGAGACCCGTTCCGTGCCGGCGCCGGTGACCCGCGTCCGGGCGGCCACCGCTCCGGTCGCGTGCACGGACACTCCCCGCCAGTCGAGCGGCACGGAGATCCGGCCCTCGCCCGCCTCGGGCGCGGCGAACAGCGCGGTCTGCACGGCGGCGTCGAGCAGCGCCGGATGGAGGCCGAAGGTCGCGGCGTCCGGTTCGCGGAGGTGCTCGGGGAGGGCGAGTTCGGCGAAGAGTTCGTCGCCGCGCCGCCACAGCGCGCGCACGCCCCGGAAGGCCGGGCCGTAGGAGTGGCCGCGCAGCGCCAGCACGTCGTACATGCCGTCCACGTCGACCGGTTCGGCCCGCTCGGGCGGCCAGACGCCGTCGTCCGCCGGATCCGCGGGACGGGCGGCGGTGGTCAGTGTGCCCTCGGCATGGCAGCGCCAGGGCTGATCGCTCTCGTCGTCCTCCGGCCGGGAGTGGACGGTCACCGTGCGCCGTCCGCTCTCGTCGGCGGCGCCGACCAGGAGCTGCATCCGTATCGCGCCGCGCCGGGGCAGCCGCAGCGGCTCGCGCAGGGTCAGCTCGTCGAGCCCGGTGCAGCCGGCCTCGTCACCGGCGCGGACGGCCAGTTCGACGAGGGCGGACTCGGGCAGCAGCACGGTGCCCGCCGTGTCGCGGTCGGTGAGCCAGGGCAGGGTCTGGGCGGAGAGCCGGCCGGTGAGCAGGATGGTGCCCGCGTCGGCGAGTTCGACGGCGGCGCCGAGCAGCGGGTGCCGGGTGGCGCCGAGACCCACAGAGCCGACGCCGGACGCCGACGACGCGGGGGGCAGCAGCCAGGCACGGCGCCGCTGGAAGGCGTAGGTCGGCAGCGGTTCGGACGGCATGCGGGAGTCGGCACCGGTGAGAGCCGTGGTCCAGGTGACGGCCGCGCCGCGCGTGTACAGAGCGGCCAGTGCCGTCTCGAAGGCCCTCGTCCCCGGCTGATCCTTGAGCTGGGCGGGGACGCAGAGCACGGCGTCCCCGGGCGGCAGGCTCTGCGCGGCCAGCGCGGACAGGGTTCCGTCGGGGCCGATCTCCAGGCAGCGGGTCACACCGAGGCCGGTCAGGGCGCGGACGCCGTCGGCGAAACGGACGGCGTGCCGGACGTGCCGCACCCAGTAGTCGGGGTCGGTGAGGTCGGCGGGGTCGGCCACCTGGCCGGTGAGATCGGAGACGACGGTCATCCGCGGCGGGTGGAACTCCAGCGACTCGGCGACCCGGCGGAAGTCGCGGAGCATCGGTTCCATCAGCGGCGAGTGGAAGGCGTGGCTGACCCGCAGCGCGGTGGTCCGGTGGCCCCGCTCCCGTGCCAGCCCGGCGATCTCCTCGACGTCGGCGGCCACTCCGGAGATCACGGTCGCGGCGGGCCCGTTGACGGCGGCGATCCCGACCCGGTCCGTACGGCCCTCCAGCAGGGGCAGCACCTCGGCCTCGGGAAGCTGGAGGGAGACCATGGCACCGCCCTCGGGGAGCGCCTGCATCAGCCGTCCGCGTGCCACCACGAGCCGGCAGGCGTCGGCGAGGGACCACACACCCGCCACATGTGCGGCCGCCAGTTCGCCGACCGAGTGGCCGAGCAGGACATCGGGGCGTACGCCGAAGGACTCGGCGAGCCGGAACAGGGCCACTTCCAGGGCGAACAGCGCGGGCTGCGCGAACCCGGTACGGTTCAGCAGCTCGGCGTCCGCACCGAACACCACGTCCTGGAGCGGGAGTTCGAGCGTGGCGTCCACCGTTGCGCACACCTCGTCGAAGGCATCCGCGAACACCTCGTAGGTGTCGTACAACTCCTTGCCCATGCCCGGGCGTTGGGAGCCCTGGCCGGCGAAGAGGAAGGCGGTCCGGCCGGTGCCGGACGCGGAACCGGTGATCAGTCCGGGCGCGCTCTCCTCGGCGGCGAGCGCGTCGAGGCCGCGCAGCAGTTCCTCCTGGCCGGTGCCGAGCACCACGGCCCGCTCCTCGAACGGGGACCGGGTGGTGAGGAGGGCGGCGGCGGTGTGCGCCGGGTCCGTCGCGGGGCGGGTGCGGACGAAGTCGGCGAGCCGCTGGGCCTGTGCCCGCAGGGCGGCGGGGGTACGGCCGGTGACCAGCCACGGCACCGCGGCGGACGGCAGACGCAGGGCCGGCGGGGCGGTTTCGGGGTCGGCGGCCGGTTCCGCGGGGGCCTCCTCCAGGATCACGTGCGCGTTGGTTCCGGAGACGCCGTAGGCGGACACCCCCGCCCGGCGCGGCCGGTCCTCGGTCCGCGGCCAGTCGGTGTTCTCGTGCAGCAGTCTGACGGCGCCCGCCGACCAGTCCACCTTCGATGTGGGCGTGTCCGAGTGCAGGGTGCGCGGCAGCATGCCGTGCCGCATCGCCAGCACCATCTTGATCACCCCGGCGACGCCGGCGGCGGACTGCGTGTGCCCGATGTTGGACTTCACGGACCCCAGCCACAGGGGCACTTCACGGTCCTGCCCGTAGGTGGCGATGACCGAGTGTGCCTCGATCGGGTCACCGAGCGAGGTTCCCGTGCCGTGCGCCTCCACGACGTCCACGTCCGCCGTCGTGAGGCCCGAGGCGGCCAGCGCCGCCCGGATCACCCGCTGCTGCGCGGGACCGTTGGGCGCGGTGAGGCCGTTGCTCGCGCCGTCCTGGTTGACCGCGGTACCGCGCACCACGGCGAGCACCTGGTGCCCCTTCCGCCGGGCGTCCGACAGCCGCTCCACCACGAGCACACCGGCGCCCTCGCCCCACGCGGTGCCGTCGGCGCCGTCCCCGAACGCCTTGCAGCGGCTGTCCGGCGCGAGGCCGTGCTGCCGCGAGAACTCCGTGAACAGGATGGGCGTCGACAGCACCATCGCGCCCCCGGCCAGTGCGAGGTCGCACTCCCCGTCGCGCAGCGCGTCCACGGCGAGGTGCAGGGCGACGAGCGATGCCGAGCACGCCGTGTCCACCGTCAGGGACGGCCCTTCGAGGCCGAGCACGTACGACAGCCGGCCCGACAGCATCGACGCGGTGACCCCGGTGGTGAGATGGCCGTCGGTCTCCTCGGGCCGGCTGAACATCAGCGAGATGTAGTCCTGGCCGTTGGTTCCCATGAACACGCCGGTACGGCTGCCGCGCAGCCCACCCGGGTCGATGCCCGACCGCTCCAGCGCCTCCCAGGAGGTTTCCAGCAGCAGCCGCTGCTGGGGGTCCATGGCCTGGGCCTCACGGGGCGATATGTCGAAGAACGTCGAGTCGAACAGCGGGGCGTCGTGGACGAAGGCTCCCTGGCGGGCGTACGTGGTGCCGGGACCGCCCGCCGGGTCGAGGATCCTGTCGAGGTCCCAGCCGCGGTCGGTGGGAAAGTCGACGAAGGCGTCGCGTCCCTCGGAGATCAGCCGCCAGAAGTCCTCGGGGGTGTCGGCCCCGCCGGGGAGGCGGCAGCCGAGGCCGACGATCGCGATGGGCTCCTGACGGCTGGTCTCGGCGTCATGGAGGCGCTTGCGGGTCTGACGGAGGTCAGCCGTCACCTTTTTCAGATAGTCCCGCAGCTTCTCGTCATTGCTCGCCATGGTGTCCCACTTCCTCGTAAAGCCGTGAATGGTCTCCTTCTCCGGGTCGGCCGGTCAGGAGAGGCGGAGTTCCTTGTCGATGAGGTCGAACATCTCGTCGTCCGTCGCCTCGTCCAGCTCCGTGACCGCGTCGTCCGTCCCGTCGGGCGTGTCGGTGCCTGTCCACGTCGACAGCAGGGCCCGCAGCTTCGTCGTGATCTCCTGATGGGTCTCGTCGCCGACCTCCGCCCCGGAGTCCGCGAGGGCTCGGGCGAGTCGGTCGATCTCGGCGGCCACCCCGGTCGCCCCGGCCTCGTCGCTGTCACCGTGGCCGGTGAGTTCGCCTCGCAGATACCGGGCGACGTCGTCGGGTGCCGGGTAGTCGAACACCAGGGTCGTCGGCAGCCGCAGCCCGGTGACCGCCGCGATCCGGTTGCGCAGTTCCACGGCGGTCAGCGAGTCGAAGCCCGCCGACCGGAAGGCGCGGGCCGGGTCCACCGCGTCGGCACTGGCGTGCCCGAGGACGAAGGCCGCCTGCTCACGCACCAACTCGACCAGCACCGCGGTCCGTTCACCGGCGCTGCGGCCGGCCAGCCGCTGCCGCAGGGTGTCGGCGCCCGCCCCGGACGCGGGACCGTCGAGCGCGGCCGCCGCTTCGGGTATCCCCCCGAGCAGGGCGGTGCCCCGTACGGCGGTGAACGCCGGGGCGAACCGCGCCCAGTCGACGCGCGCCACCACCGCGGCCGGGCCGCCACCCACCAGCCGCCGCATCGCCGTGAGCGCCGGCTCGGGGTCGAGTCCGGCCAGGCCCTTGCGGCGCAGCGACTGCTCGATGCTGCCGCCGGCGGCCATGCCGTCCTGCGCCCACGGCCCCCACGCGATGGATGTGGCGGGCAGCCCGGCGGACCGGCGCCGCTCGGCGAGGCTGTCCAAGTAGGCGTTTGCGGCGGCGTAGTTGGCCTGTCCCGGTGATCCGACGGCCCCGGCGAACGAGGAGAACAGCACGAACGCCGCCAGCTCCCGCTCGCGGGTCAGTTCGTCCAGGTGACGTGCGGCGACGGCCTTGGCGCGCCAGACGGTCGCGAACCGCTCCGGGGTGAGCGCGTCGAGGAGCCCGTCGTCGAGCACACCGGCCGTGTGCACGACCGCGTCCACCGGGTGCGCGGCCAGCAGCTCCGCGAGAGCCTCCCGGTCCGCCGCGTCGCACGCGGCCACGGTCACGCGTACGCCCAGGGCGGCGAGGTCGGTACGGAGTTCCGCCGCGCCCGGCGCGTCGGGCCCGCGCCGGCTGATCAGCACCACATGCTCGGCGCCGTGCGCGGCGGCCCAGCGGGCCACCTGTGCGCCCAGCGCACCCGTACCACCGGTGATCAGGACGGTGCCCGACGGACGCCACTGCGCGCCCAGGTCGCCGGGGGCCATCCGCTCGATACGTCGGCCGAACACTCCGGTCGCGCGGATCGCGAGCTGGTCCTCGCCCGAGCGGTGGGCGAGCGCGCCGACCAGGCGGCCCACCGCACGCCGGTCCACGGCCTCGGGCAGGTCGACAAGACCACCCCAGCGGTCCGGGTGCTCCAGCGCCGCCGCCCGGCCCAGACCCCACACCGCGCCCTGCTCCGGGTCGGGTGCCCGGTCGGACCGGTTGACGGACACGGCGCCCCGGGTCAGCGCCCACAACGGAGCGGCGATCCCGGCGTCGCCCAGCGCCTGCACCAGCCGGGCGGTCGCGGCGGGGCCCGTCGGCACACCGTCACCGTCCGCGTGTGCCCCACTGCCGGAATCGTCCGCACCGGCTGTCGCCAGGAAGGACAGCACCCCGGCGACCTGCTGCTCCCCGGCCGCGTCGGCGAGCAGCGCGGCCAGCGCGACCCGGTCCGTGCCGGGCTCGGGGACCGCCTCCACCAACTCGGCCCCGTTCGCCGCGAGACCGTCCAGGACCGCGCCGGCCCAGGCCTCGCTGCGGAGACCGGCCGGCAGCACCGCCAGCCAGCGGCCGGAGAGAACGCCACCGGAGACCGCGGCCAGCGGTTTCCAGGCCGGGGCATACAGCCAGTCGTCCGCCCGGGACTGCTCCTGCTGTCCACGCCACCAGGACGACAGCGCCGGGAGCAGCCCGTCCAACGTCTCCGGTGCCACTCCGAGGGAGTCGGCCAGCGATCCGGCGTCGCCGCGCTCGACAGCCGTCCAGAACCGCGCGTCCGCGCCGGCACCGGACGTGGTTGTCGCCGAGGGGCCGGCCGCCTTGGTCGCTTCCGGCCAGAAGCGCTCGTGCTCGAAGGCATAGGTCGGCAGATCCACCGCCGTGGCGCCGGCCGGGGCGAACACGGCCGGCCAGTCCACCCGCCCACCGTGCAGATGCAGCCCGGCCACCGCCGCGATCAGTGCGTGGGCTTCGGGGCGGTCCTTGCGCAGGGCGGACACCAGCAGGTGTCCTTCGTCGTCGAGGCAGCTCTCGGCGAGCGCGGTGAGCGTGCCGTCAGGGCCGAGTTCCACGAGACGTGCGACGCCCTGCTTCTCCAACTCCCGTACGGCGTCGGCGAACCGGACCGGCCGCCGCACATGTTCCACCCAGTGATCGGCGGACGTCAGCTCCTCCACCGTGGCGGGGGCACCCGTCAGCGCCGAGACGATCGGCACCTGGGGCTCCGCGTACGTCAGGGACTCGGCGACGGTCCGGAACCCGGCGAGCATCGGTTCCATCAGCGGCGAGTGGAAGGCATGACTCACGCGCAGCGCCGTCGTCCGACGGCCCAGGGCACGGAAATGCCCCGCGATCTCCTCACACGCGTCCACGGCACCCGAAACCACCACCGCCTGCGGCCCGTTGACCGCCGCCACACCCACCTGACCGGTGAGAAGCGGCACCACCTCGTCCTCGGCCGCCTGGAGCGACACCATCGCCCCGCCCACAGGCAACGCCTGCATCAACCGGCCGCGCGCGACGACGAGTCGGCAGGCGTCGGCAAGCGACCACACACCCGCCACATACGCCGCCGCGATCTCACCGATCGAATGACCGGCAAGTACGTCCGGGCGGACGCCCCACGACTCCAGCAGCCGGAACAGCGCCACTTCGAGCGCGAACAGCGCGGGCTGGGCGAACTCGGTACGGTTCAGCAGTTCGGCGTCGTCACCGAAGACGACCTCCCGCAGACCGAACGGCAGTTCCGCGTCCACCGCGTCGAAAGCCACCGCGAACGCCGGATACGTCTCATACAACTCCCGGCCCATACCCAGCCGTTGCGAACCCTGACCCGCGAACAGGAATGCCGTGCGGCGGCTCGGCCGGGTGGGTGTCGTTGTGGTGAGGACCCTTGCGTCGGGCTCGTGGGCGGCCAACGCTCGCAGTCCGCACAGCAGTTCGTCGCGGTCGGCGGCCAGAACCACCGAGCGGTGCTCCAGCCAGGGCCGCATGGTCGAGGAGAGACCGATATCGCTCAGCCTCAGCTCCTGGTCGGCCTCGATCCGGGCCCACAGCCGTTCGGCCTGGCGGCGCAGGGCGCCTTCGGACGCGGCGGACAACGCGACCGGCGTCATGGGCAACTCGTCGGCCGAGTCGCGGGTGCTGGAGGTTCCGGGGATGTCCGGGGCCTGTTCGAGGATGACGTGGGCGTTGGTACCGCTGATACCGAAGGACGACACGCCCGCGCGACGGGGGCGGTCGAGGGGCTGGGCCCACTCCACGTTCTCGGTCAGCAGCCGGATGTTCCCCGCCGTCCAGTCGACATGGGTGGAGGGCGTGTCGGCGTGCAGGGTGCGCGGCAGCGTCCCGTGCCGCATCGCCTGCACCATCTTGATCACACCGCCCACCCCCGCGGCGGCCTGCGCATGGCCGATGTTCGACTTCAACGACCCGAGCAGCAAAGGGTGTTCGCGGTCCTGACCGTACGTAGCCAGCAAGGCCTGCGCCTCGATCGGATCACCCAGCGGAGTCCCCGTACCATGCGCCTCCACCGCATCCACATCAGCCGGCCGCAAACCAGCAGACGCCAACGCCTGCCGGATCACCCGCTGCTGCGACGGACCATTCGGAGCCGTCAAACCATTCGACGCACCATCCTGATTGACCGCCGAACCCGCCACCACCGCCAGCACCCTGTGCCCGTTGCGACGCGCATCCGACAACCGCTCCACCAACAGCAGACCCACGCCCTCGGCCCACGCCGTCCCGTCCGCCGCATCCGAGAACGCCTTGCACCGGCCATCCACCGCAAGACCCCGCTGCCGCGAGAACTCCACGAACATCTCCGGACCCGCCATCACCGTCACACCACCGGCAACCGCCAGATCACACTCCCCCGCCCGCAACGCCTGAGCCGCCAGATGCAGAGCGACCAGAGACGACGAACACGCCGTGTCCACCGTCACCGCGGGCCCCTCGAAACCGAAGGTGTACGCGATACGACCCGACGCCACACTCCCCGTCGTCCCGGTCAGCAGATAGCCGTCCGATTCGTGCTCGCTCGCCCGCATGAACGATCCGTAGTCCTGCGTGATCGTGCCGGCGAAGACGCCGGTGCGGGTCCCGCGCAGGGTCGCAGGATCGATACCCGCCCGCTCGAACACCTCCCACGACGTCTCCAACAACAACCGCTGCTGCGGATCCATCGCCAACGCCTCACGCGGCGAAATACCGAACAACCCCGCATCGAACAGGGCCGCCTCATACAAGAAGCCACCCTCACGCACATACGTATGACCGAGCCTGCCCGGGTCGGGATCATGGAGACCGTCCAGGTCCCAGCCCCGGTCCGCCGGGAAGCCACCGATCGCGTCACCGCCCTCGCTCACCAGCCGCCACAGATCATCGGGCGAACCGACCCCACCCGGGAAACGGCACGCCATCCCGACGATCACCACCGGATCGTCATCCTGCCGAGCAGATGCGGACCTCGCGAACAGTGCGGAGGCGGAGACCGTGGTCTCCTCACCCCCGGACAGTTCCGACAGGAGGTGACGGGCCAGCGCGGCGGGCGTGGGGTGATCGAAGACGAGGGTGGAGGGCAGCCGCAGGCCGGTGGCACCGTTCACGCGGTTGCGTAGTTCTACCGAGGTCAGGGAGTCGAAGCCGAGCGCCTTGAACGCCTGGTCGGCCTCCATGTCGGCGGCAGAAGCATGCCCCAGGACAGACGCGGCCTGTCGGCAGACGAGGTCCACGAGGAGCGCCTCGCGCTCGGTCGGGTCGAGCCCCGCGAGACGCTGCCGGAGACCGGCCTCCCCGTCTGACGTGGCCCGCGCCTCGACAGCGCGGCGGGCGGGCGTGTGGACGAGGGCGCGCAGCAGTGAAGGAACCTGCCGGCCGGACTTGCGGAGGGCGCTGACGTCCAGGTTGACCGGAAGTACGGCCGACCGGTCCAGCACCGGACCGATCTCCAGGACAGCGTCGAGCAGTTGGAGACCCTGTTCGGGGGTGAGGGGGAGCATGCCACCGCGTGCCATGCGGCGCAGATCCGCCTCGGTCAGCTCCGCCGTCATACCCGCACCGGGCGCCCATGGGCCCCAGGCGAGAGAGGTCGCGGGCAGCCCGGACGCACGGCGAGTGATGGCGAGGGCGTCGAGGAAGGCGTTGGCGGCCGAGTAGTTGGCCTGGCCCGCGCCACCGAACGTACCCGCGACGGAGGAGAAGACGACGAAGGCGGACAGGTCCGCGTCATGGGTCAGCTCGTGCAGATGCACAGCCGCGTCGGCCTTCGGGCGCAGCACCCGGGACATGCGCTCCGGGGTGAGCGCGGAGACCACGCCATCGTCCAAGACACCTGCCGTGTGCACCACGGCGGTCAGCGGATGCTCGACGGGCACGCTCGCCAGGACACCGGTCAGGGCTTCGCGATCGGCGACATCCACCGCCGCCACCTCGACCCGCGCACCCAAGTTCCCGAGTTCCGTTACGAGTTCACGGGCGCCCTCAGCGTCCGGACCACTGCGGCTGGCGAGCAGCAGGTGCCGCACTCCGTGCTCCGTCACCAGATGCCGGGCCACCAGGGCACCGAGACCGCCGGTGCCACCGGTCACGAGTACGGTCCCTGCCGGGTCCAACGGCGCCAGAACGGTCAGCACCACCTTGCCCACATGACGGGCCTGCGACAGATACCGGAACGCCTCCGGAGCCCGGCGCACATCCCAGCACGTCACGGGAAGCGGCCGCAGGACGCCCGCCTCGAAGAGCACCACCAGCTCGGACAGCATCTGCCCGATCCGCTCCGGACTCACATCCATCAGGTCGAAGGCCTGATACGCCACACCCGCGTACCCGGCGGCAACCGCCTCCGGATCACGGACATCCGTCTTGCCCATCTCCAGGAAACGCCCACCACGCGGCAGCAACCGCAACGACGCGTCCACGAACTCACCCGCCAGCGAGTCCAGCACCACATCCACACCACGACCACCGGTCGCGGCGAGGAAAGCCGCCTCGAACTCCGTATCGCGGGACGACGCGATGTGCCCCTGGTCCAGACCGAGTTCAGCCAGCGTGCCCCACTTGCCGGCGCTCGCCGTACCGAACACCTCGGCACCCAGATGCCGGGCCAACTGCACCGCCGCCATACCCACACCACCGGCAGCCGCATGCACCAACACCGACTCACCGGACTCCAAAGCCCCGAGATCGGTCAGCGCGTAATACGCCGTCAGGAACACGATCGGCACCGACGCCGCCTGAGCGAACGACCACCCTTCGGGCACCCCCGCCACGGTCCTGGCGTCAGCCACCGCCTCCGGACCGAACGCACCCGAGAACATCCCGAACACCCGGTCGCCCACGGCCAGTTCGGAGACGCCCGGACCCACCTCGGTGACGACCCCGGCACCCTCCAGACCGAAATCCTTCACATCCCCCGGATACATCCCGAGAGCGTTGAGCACATCACGGAAGTTGACACCTGCGGCCCGTACGGCGATCCGCACCTGACCAGCCATCAACTCGACCTCGGGGACGGACGTCAGGCCCAGCCCCTCCAGCGTGCCCCGCTCCACAACATCCAGCCGCCACGCCCCCGACTCCCCCACAGGAAGCGCCAGCTGACCACCCGCGGACACCCGGCCAAGACGCGGCACGAACGCCACACCCGCCCGTACGGCGACCTCCGGCTCATCCGAAGCCAGCGCGCCCGCCACCACCGCCCACGACTCTTGCGAAGGACCATCCACATCGAGCAACGCGAACCGCCCGGGATTCTCCGCGCGGGCCGCCCGCACCAGACCCCACACAGCGGCGAGTGCCGGATCAACAGTCATCCTGTCGTCGACGGCCACCGCCCCCTCGGTGACCACCACCAACCGCGCACCCTCGAACCGCGCGGCCTCAAGCCACTCCGCCACCAAACCCAGCACACGCCCCGTCACCGCATGCGCGGCCTCCGCCGCGTCACCGGCCGGACGCTCGACCCGCACCAGGACATCGGCGGGCACCGCCTCGTCCGCGCCGGGCAGAGCGGCGGATACCGACGGCACCGGCCCCGTGCCCACGGGGATCTTCACCCAATCGGTCTGGAACAGGCCGTCGCGTCGACCGGCGCCCGCCGACGCCTGATCGCCGGGCGTCTCTCGCAGGACGAGGGACTCCACGGAGGCGATCAGGCCGCCTGCCGCGTCCGCCAGGTCCAAGGTGACCGTGTCCGGGCCCACCTGGGCCAGGCGCACCCGCACCTCCCGTGCGCCCGAGGCCCACAAGGACACCCCGCTCCACGAGAACGGCAACCGGGCCCGGCCGTCCTCGGTCAGCGGCGTGAACAGCACCGTGTGCAGGGTCGCGTCCAGGAGCGCGGGGTGCAGACCGAACCGCTCCGCGGCCCCCTCCAGCCCCTCCGGCAACGCAACCTCGGCAAACACCTCACCACCACGCCGCCACACCGCACGCAAACCCCGGAACACCGGACCGTACGACAACCCCAACCCGGCAAACCGCTCGTACACACCCTCCACCGACTCCACCACCGCACCCCGCGGCGGCCACACACCGAAATCGAACACGCCCGCCGACCGCACATCCGGACGTGCCGCGACCACACCAGTGGCGTGGAGCGTCCACGGGTCGGTGTCGAAGGCGTCCTCGGCGCGGGAGTGGATCTCCAGCCTGCGCCGGCCGGACTCGTCCCCGGCGCTCACCCGTACCTGGACCCGGATGCCGCCCCGCTCGGGCACCACCAGCGGTGCCGTTATCGTGAGGTCCTCCACCCGGTCGCAGCCCGCCCGTTCGCCGGCCCTCAGGGCCAGTTCCAGGAAGCCCGTGCCCGGGAACACCGCCGCGCCCGAGACCACGTGGTCCCGCAACCAGTCCTGTGAACTCAGCGACAGCCGCCCGGTGAAGAGCAGTTCCCCATCCCCGGCCAGTTCCACGGCCGCGCCCAGCAGGGGATGCCCGACAGAGCCCAGGCCCACCGCGTTCAGGTTTCCGAGGGTCGTGCCGGTGTCGCGGGACCAGAAGCGTTTGCGCTGGAAGGGGTAGGTCGGCAGCTCGGCGCCACACTGCTCGGGGTCGGCCGACGTGTCCTCGGGGAGCATCGCCTCCCAGCGGACGGGCAGGCCGCCGACGTAGAGCTGGGCGAGGGCGGCCAGCAGGCTCTCGGGCTCCGGGCGGTCCTTGCGGAGTGTCGTGGCGAAGACGGGGGCGCCGTCGTCGAGGCAATCCTGTGCCAGAGCGGTCAACTGACCGTCGGGACCGAGTTCCAGGAATCGTCCGGTCCTGCGTTCCTGGAGGGCCTGGACGCCGTCCGCGAAACGTACGGCCTGGCGGACGTGCCGCACCCAGTAGTCGGCGGAGGTCAGCTCGGTGGGGTCGGCGGGGCGGCCGGTGACGTTGGAGATGATCGCGATGCCCGGAGCGCTGTACGTCAAAGACTGGGCCACGGTACGGAATTCGGCGAGCATCGGTTCCATCAGCGGCGAGTGGAACGCGTGACTCACCCGCAGCGGCGTCGCCTTGCGATCCTGAGCACGGAAGTACTCGGCGACCTTCTCTACCGCACCGGCCGCACCCGAAATGACCACCGCTTGCGGCCCGTTGACCGCCGCGATGCCCACCTCGTCCGTGAGCAGGGGCTGGACTTCCTCTTCCGACGCCTGCACTGCCACCATCGCACCGCCCGACGGCAGTGCCTGCATCAACCGGCCCCGGGCGAGGACGAGTCGGCAGGCGTCCGCCAGCGACCACACGCCCGACACATGCGCCGCCGCCAGTTCACCGACCGAGTGACCGGCCAGTACGTCCGGGCGGACGCCCCACGACTCCAGCAGCCGGAACAGCGCCACTTCGAGAGCGAACAGCGCGGGCTGGGCGAACTCCGTGCGGTTCAGCACGTCGGCATCGGCATCGCCATCGCCATCGAAGACGATCTCCCGCAGGCTGAAGGGCAGTTCCGCGTCCACCGCGTCGAAGGCCGCCGCGAAGGCCGGGTACGTCTCGTACAACTCCCGGCCCATACCCAGCCGTTGCGAACCCTGTCCTGCGAACAGGAACGCCAGGCGTCCGCCGCTGCGCACGGATCCCGTGGTCGTGGCGGGGTGGGATTCCTCCTTGGCGAGTGCGGTGAGGCCCGCGCGGAGTTCGTCGGGGGTGCGGCCGGTGATCACGGCCCGGTGTTCGAAGGTGGAGCGGGCCGTGGTCAGGGCGCGGCCGATTCGGGTCGACGCGTGCTGAGGCTGGTGGTCGAGGTGGGCGAGCAGTCGGGCGGCCTGAGCGGTCAGTGCGGTGCGGCTGCGGGCCGAGAGTACCCAGGGCAGGGGGTGGTCGCCCGTCGGCTGCCCGGTGTGCGTCGTGGTCTCGGCCTCCTCGGGAGTGGGGACCTGCTCCGGAGCGGGGGACTGCTCAGGAGCGAGGGCCTGCTCAGGAGCGGGGGCCTCCTCGACGATCAGGTGGGCGTTGGTTCCGCTGATACCGAACGACGAGACGGCGGCGCGGCGCGGTCTGTTGTCGTCGTGGGGCCACGGCTGCTCGCTGGTGAGGAGCCGGAGGTCGACGCCTGTCCAGTCGATGTGCGGGGACGGTTCGTCGGCGTGCAGGGTGCGGGGCAGTTCGCCGTGGCGCATGGCCAGCACCGTCTTGATGACACCGGCGACGCCGGCCGCGGCCTGCGTGTGTCCGATGTTGGACTTGACCGAGCCGAGCCACAGCGGCCGTTCGGGTTCCCGGTCCTGCCCGTAGATGGCGAGCAGTGCCTCCGCTTCGATGGGGTCACCGAGGGGGGTGCCGGTGCCGTGGGCCTCGATGGCGTCGATGTCGGCGGGGGACAGTCCGGCGTCGTCGAGGGCCGCGCGGATGACGCGTTCCTGGGCGGGGCCGTTGGGTGCGGTCAGGCCGTTGGAGGCACCGTCCTGGTTGACGGCGCTGCCACGGATCACGGCCAGGACGGGGTGGCCGTTGCGGCGGGCGTCGGAGAGGCGTTCCAGGAGGAGGATGCCGGCGCCCTCGGCGGGCCCGAACCCGCCGGCCGCCGCGGAGAACGCCTTGCACCGGCCGTCGGTGGCGAGTGCGCGCTGTCGTCCGAAGTCGACGAACATCTCGGGGCCGGACATGACGGTCACCCCACCGCCGAGCGCGAGATCGCACTCGCCGGAACGCAGGGACCGTACAGCCAGATGAAGGGCGACCAGCGACGACGAGCAGGCCGTGTCCACGGTGACGGCGGGGCCCTCGAAGCCGAAGGAGTAGGCGATGCGGCCGGAGGCGACGCTGATGGTGCTGCCGGTGAGCAGATGGCCGCCCAGGTCGGCCTGGGCGTCGTGGGAGCGCGGCAGATAGTCCTGGGCGATGGCTCCCACGAACACGCCGGTGCGGGACCCGCGCAGGGTCTCGGCGACGAGGCCCGCACGCTCGACGGCCTCCCACGAGGTCTCCAGGAGCAGCCGCTGCTGCGGGTCCATCGCCTGGGCCTCACGGGGCGAGATCTCGAAGAACTCGGCGTCGAACAGCGGGGCTTCGTGCAGGAAGCCGCCCTCGCGGACGTACGAGGTGCCGGGCCGGTCGGGATCCGGGTCGTAGAGCGCGTCCAGGTCCCAGCCGCGGTCGGCCGGGAACGGGCCGACCGCGTCGGTGCCGGAGGTCAGGAGCCGCCACAGGGCCTCGGGGGTGTCCGCCCCGTTCGGGAAGCGGCAGCCGATCGCGACAATCGCGACCGGCTCCTGCTGCCGATCCTCAAGGTCCTGCAGACGCTTGCGTGTCTGACGAAGGTCGGCCGTGACCAGCTTGAGGTAGTCCCGCAGCTTCTCTTCGTTGCTCGCCATTCGTTGCCGCTTCCTAGGAGGAACCCCGAGGGGGATCCGGAGACTTCGGGTCCTGGGCCCGGGCCCCGGCCCGCCCTGATGTCGTGTGCCGACGGGGGCCGGGGCCGGGATTCGATGGATTCGACAGCCCGGGTATCGGGGTCAGGAAATGCCCAGTTCTTTGTTGATGAGGTCGAACATCTCGTCGTCCGTGGCGGATTCGAGCCCGGTGCCGGTACCGCTGCCGCTGTCGGCGGCGACGCCGTCCTTGTCACCGGTCCACCGGGTGAGCAGTTCGCGCAGTCGCGCGGTCACCTTGTCGTTCAGGTCGCCGTCGCCCTCGCCCGCCTGGTCCGCCCGGTCCGCCTGCGCCATGACCGACTCGATCTTGTCGAGTTCCGCGAGGAGGAGGTCGGCGGGCCGTTCGTCGCGCGGTGCGCACTGCTCCAGCAGATACCGGGCGAGGACGGCCGGGGTCGGGTAGCTGAAGATGAGCGTCGCGCGCAGAGTGAGGCCGGTGGCCGTGCCGAGCCGGTTGCGCATCTCCACGGCGGTGAGCGAGTCGAAGCCCAGCGCCTTGAACGGCCGTTCGGCGTCGATACCGTCCGGGTCGGAATGTCCGAGGACCGCCGCGGTGTGCGTGCGGACCAGGTCGAGCGCGGCCCGTTCCCGCTCCTCGGCGGGCAGCGGACGCAGCTGCTCGCTGAATGACCGCGTCGTGCCGTCGCTGCCACTGTCCTGCCGCCCGGCGGCCGTGTCCGACGAGGGGGCGGTCGCCGCGCGCCGGACCGGGGTCCGGGCCAGTGCCTTGAGCAGTGCGGGCGGCTCGGCACCACGACGCCGCAGGTCGGCCAGATCGAGGCGAGTGGGCAGCAGCAGTGCCTCGTCGGCGGTGAGGGCCGCGTCGAAGAGCGCGAGGCCTTCCTCGGCGGGCAGCGGCGCGAGGCCCATGCGGCGGATCCGCCGGACGTCGGCGGCGCCGAGGCTGCCGGCCATGCCCGCGCCGGAGTCCCAAAGACCCCAGGCCAGGGAGAGCGCGGGCAGGCCCCGGGCCCGGCGATGCTGGGCCAGTGCGTCGAGGAAGGCGTTCGCGGCGGCGTAGTTGGCCTGGCCCTGGCTGCCGAAGGTGGCGGCCACGGACGAGAAGAGGACGAACGCCGAGAGGTTCATCTCCCGGGTCAGCTCGTGCAGGTTCCACGCGGCCTGTGCCTTGGGCCGCAGTACGTTGTCGACGCGCTCGGGGGTCATGGAGTCGAGGACGCCGTCGTCGAGGACGCCCGCCGCGTGGACGACCGTCGTGAGCGGACGCTCCGCGGGGATCCCGGCCAGCAGCCCGGCCAGGGCCGGCCGGTCGGCCGCGTCGCACGCGGCGATGGTGACGGTGGCGCCGAGTTCGGTGAGTTCCTCGACGAGCGCGGCGGCGCCGGGTGCGTCGGGGCCACTACGGCTGGTCAGCAGGAGGTGGCGGACGCCGTGCCGGGTGACGAGGTGCCGGGCGAGGAGGCCGCCGAGGGTGCCGGTGCCTCCGGTGATCAGGACGGTGCCGGGCGCGTGGGTGTCCGTGTGGGGGTGGGTGTCCGTGTGGGTGTCCGGGCGTGTGCGTCCGTGGTCGACCGGCGTGCGGGCCAGGTCCACCGGCACCTCCGGGACGGTCAGGACGATCTTGCCGATGTGCCGGGCCTGGCTGAGGTACCGGAACGCCTCGGGGGCCCGCCGGACATCCCAGGTGGTGACAGGCAGCGGACGCAGTGCCCGCTGTTCGAACAGCGCCAGCACGCTCGTGAGCATCTCCGCCGTGTGGCCGGGATCGACGTCCCTGAGGTCGAACGCCCGGTACATCACTCCGGGGTGCTCCTCGGCGACGGTCCGCGCGTCGCGCAGGTCGGTCTTGCCCATCTCGATGAACCGTCCGCCGCGTGGCAGCAGCCGGAAGGACGCGTCGATCAGCTCCCGGGCAAGGGAGTTGAGGACGACGTCCACGCCACGGCCTCCGGTCACGCGCCGGAACTTCTCCTCGAAGTCCGTGTCGCGGGAGGACGCGATGTGGTCGTCGTCCAGACCCATCGCCCGCAGCGTCTCCCACTTGGCCGGGGAGGCGGTGACGAAGACCTCCGCGCCCAGATGCCGGGCGAGTTGGACCGCCGCCATGCCCACGCCGCCGGTGGCGGCGTGGATGAGGACGGACTCGCCGGGGCGCAGATCGGCCAGATCGACCAGGCCGTGGTAGGCGCTGAGGAAGACGATGGGCGCTGCCGCGGCTTCGACGAAGGACCAGTCGTCGGGCTGCCGGACCAACAGCCGGTGGTCGGTCACCGCCATCGGACCGTACGCGCCGGAGAACAGGCCGAGCACCCGGTCGCCAGGGGCGAGGCCGGTGACGCCCGGTCCGGTTTCGAGGACCACGCCCGAGCCTTCACGTCCCGGCACCTCACGGTCGAGCATGCCGAGGCAGACCAGCACGTCACGGAAGTTGACGCCGGTGGCCCGGATCGCCACCCGCACCTCGCCGGGGGCGAGCGGTCCGGTGACGTCGGGGCAGCCGACCAGGGCCAGGCTGTCGAGGGTGCCGGGCGTGGTGACGTCCAGCCGCCATACGGGCTCACCGGACGGCGGCAGCAGGGCGCCGCCGGTGGTGGCCGGGGCCAGCCGGGGAACGAGGACGGCGCCGTCGCGGAGGGCGAGTTGTGGTTCACCGGAGGCGAGGGCGGCGGACGGGTCGGTGACGGAGTCCAGGCCCGTGTCTGTGTCCAGATCCGTGTCTGTGTCCAGGTCCGCGGCTGTGTCCAGGTCCGCGGCTGTGTCCAGGTCCGCGGCTGTGTCCAGGCCGGGCGCGGCTACGGACGTGTCCTTGTCCGGGGCGGGCGCGGACACGGACATGTCTGTGTCCAGGGCGGGACCGACGTCGAGCAGGACGAGCCGGCCCGGGTTCTCCGACTGCGCGGACCGGATCAGTCCCCACACGGCGCCGGCCACCGGATCGATGGGCTCCCCGTCGCCGTCGGCGGGCACCGCTCCCCGTGTCACCAGCACCAGCCGCGCACCGCTGAAACGGTCGTCGGCCAGCCAGTTCCGCACGAGGGTGAGGACGTGGTGCAGTGCCGCCCGAGTGGCCGCGACCGTATGCGGTTCGTCGGCGCCGTCCGCCCCCGTCAGCGGGGCCGGGTGCGGTGTCGCGAGCGGGCCGCAGGCCACAACCACCGTGCTCGGCAGCGGTGTTCCGGTGTCGACAGCGGCGGCGAGCGCCGCGAGGTCGGGGTAGTCACCGGCCGGTGCGACGGGGAACCCGGCGATCGCGGTCCCGACGACGGCCCAGTGCCCGGCCCGGTCCGCAACGGGTCCGGACGCCGCGGGCAGCGCGCTCCAGTCCAGCCGGAACAACGCGTGCTCGCGACCGCCGACACTGGCCGGCGTCAGGACGTCCGGGCTCAACTGCCGCAGTGTGAGGGCGTCGACGTGTGCGACGGTACGTCCCTCCGTGTCGCTGACGGTCAGCGTGATCGTGTCGTCGTCCACCGGTGACAGCCGCACCCGCACCGAGGACGCGCCCACGGCCATCAGCCGGGCGCCGCTCCACGAGAACGGCAGCCGCACTCCCCCCTGGCCGTCGGCGGCCGCCGGCCCGGCGGCGAGCCAGGCGTGCAGGGCCGCGTCCAGCAAGGCCGGGTGCAGCCCGTGCCGTTCTGCCTCGCCCTGTTGGTCGGCGGGCAGCCGGACTTCGGCGTACACGTCGCTCCCCTGCCGCCATACGGCTCGCAGCCCCTGGAACGCCGGTCCGTAGGCGTAGCCACCGTCCGCGAGACGCTCGTAGAAGCCGTCGAGGGGGACGGGCATCGCCCCGGTGGGCGGGTGGTTCTCGCGATCAGCCTCGGCGGCCTGTGCGTGCTCCTGATCGTGCTCCTGGTCGTGCTCCTGTGCGTCGAGGAATCCGGTGGCATGCCGTACCCAGCTGCCCGCCGGGTCGCCGGGGCCGTCCGCCTGCGAGTGGACGGAAACGGTCCGCCGACCCGCCACGTCCGGGCCGCCCACGGCGACCTGGATCCGTACGCCACCACGCTCGGGCAGCACGAGCGGCACTTCGAGCGTCAGATCGGCCACCCGTCCGCACCCTGCGCGGAGCCCGGCCTGCAGCGCCAGTTCCAGGAAGCCGGTACCGGGGAAGACGACGGCACCCGCGACAGCGTGGTCGCGCAGCCATGGATGCGATTCGAGAGAGAGCCTGCCGGTGAACAGGGCTCCCGCCCCTTCCGCCAGGCCGACCTGTGCTCCCAGCAGCGGGTGTCCGGCGTCCGCGAGGCCGAGCCCGGCGGCATCACCCGCACGGGCGCCCCGCACAGCGGGCCAGAAGTGCTGCCGCTGGAACGCGTACGTCGGCAGGTCGACCCGGCGGGCGCCGGTGCCCGCGAACACCGCGGGCCAGCGCGGCTCGGTGCCATGGGCGTACAGCGCGGCAAGTGCGTGCAGCAGCGTGTCCGGCTCGTCGCGGTCCTTGCGCAACGCGGGTACGAAGAGCGCTGCCCCGGAGGCGTCGGAACCCGTCTCCGCCTGGGCAAGGGCGGTGAGAGTACCGTCCGGCCCCAACTCCAGCCAGCGGTCGACTCCTTCGGCCCGGACACGGCGTACACCGTCGGCGAACCGCACGGCGTCACGGACATGGCGCACCCAGTGGTCGGGCGACATGAGGTCGGCGCCCTCGGCGAGTTCCCCGGTGAGCGCGGAGACGATCGTCAACTGCGGCTGGCCGTACGTGAGACTCTCGGCGACCTTGCGGAAGTCGGCGAGCATCGGTTCCATCAGCGGGGAGTGGAAGGCATGGCTGACGCGCAGCAGGGTGGCCTTGCGGCCGAGGGTACGGAAGTGTGCGGCGATCTCCTCGACGGCCTCTCCGGTGCCCGCGATCACGGTCGCCTCCGCGCCGTTCACCGCCGCGACACCCACCTCGGCCTCCCGGCCGGCCAGCAGCGGCAGCACCTCGTCCTCGGCCGCCTGGAGCGCCACCATCGCCCCGCCCGCGGGCAACGCCTGCATCAACCGGCCGCGAGCCGCGACGAGTCGGCAGGCGTCGGCCAGGGACCACACTCCCGCGACATGCGCGGCGGCCAGCTCACCGACCGAGTGCCCGAGCAGCACGTCCGGACGGACGCCCCACGACTCCAGCAGCCGGAACAACGCCACTTCGAGAGCGAACAGCGCGGGCTGCGCGAACTCGGTACGGTTCAGCAGCTCGACGTCGTCACCGAACACCACCTCCCGCAGACCGAACGACAGTTCCGCGTCCACCGCGTCGAACGCCGCCGCGAACGCCGGATACGTCTCATACAACTCCCGGCCCATACCGAGCCGTTGCGAACCCTGACCCGCGAACAGGAACGCCGTTCGGCCGCCGTTCACCATCGCCGTGCCGGTGATCACCGGGCCGGAGCCTTCCCCCTGGGCGATCGCCTGGAGGCCACGCACAGCTTGCTGCCGGTCGCCGGCGACGACAACCGCCCGGTGCTCCAATGCGGAGCGCGTCGTCGCGAGGGACAGGCCCACATCACAGGGTGCGAGTTCGGGGTTCGCCAACAGGAGGTTGGCCAGGCGTTCGCCCTGCGCGCGCAGGGCGCCGGGGTCGGCGGCGGAGAGCGGGATGAGGACGGTGTGCCCGACGGTACGCCCGTCGGTGTCCGCGCTGCCGCCGTCGTCGGCGGTGAAGGTCTCGTCCGCCGGAATGGCGGTGGCCTGTTCGAGGATGACGTGGGCGTTGGTACCGCTGATACCGAACGACGACACGCCCGCGCGACGGGGGCGGTCGAGGGGCTGGGCCCACTCCACGTTCTCGGTCAGCAGCCGGATGCTCCCCGCCGTCCAGTCGACATGGGTGGAGGGCGTGTCGGCGTGCAGGGTGCGCGGCAATGTCCCGTGCCGCATCGCCTGCACCATCTTGATCACACCGCCCACCCCCGCGGCGGCCTGCGCATGACCGATATTCGACTTCAACGACCCCAGCAGCAGGGGTTGTTCGCGGTCCTGACCGTACGTGGCCAGCAACGCCTGCGCCTCGATCGGATCACCCAGCGGAGTCCCCGTACCATGCGCCTCCACCGCATCCACATCAGCCGGCCGCAAACCAGCAGACGCCAGCGCCTGCCGGATCACCCGCTGCTGCGACGGACCATTCGGAGCCGTCAAACCATTCGACGCACCATCCTGATTGACGGCCGAACCCGCCACCACCGCCAGCACCGTATGACCACGACGCCGGGCATCCGACAGCCGCTCCACCAACAGCAGACCCACACCCTCGGCCCACGCCGTCCCGTCCGCCGCATCCGAGAACGCCTTGCACCGGCCATCCACCGCAAGCCCCCGCTGCCGCGAGAACTCCACGAAGGTGTCCGGCGTCGACATCACGGTGACGCCACCCGCCAGTGCCAGATCGCACTCCCCCGCCCGCAACGCCTGGGCGGCCAGGTGGAGGGCTACCAGGGAGGACGAACACGCCGTGTCCACCGTCACCGCAGGGCCCTCGAAACCGAAGGTGTATGCGATACGGCCCGACACAACGCTGCCGCTGTTGCCGGTGAGGAGGTAGCCGTCGACTCCCTCCGAACCACCGCGCAGCGTGGAGCCGTAGTCCTGTGCCATGGCCCCGGCGAAGACGCCGGTGCGGGTGCCGCGCAGGGTCGCCGGGTCGATACCCGCCCGCTCGAACACCTCCCACGACGTCTCCAACAGCAACCGCTGCTGCGGATCCATCGCCAACGCCTCACGCGGCGAAATACCGAACAACCCCGCATCGAACAGGGCCGCCTCATACAAGAAGCCACCCTCACGCACATACGTATGACCGAGCCTGCCCGGATCAGGATCATGGAGACCGTCCAGGTCCCAGCCCCGGTCCGCCGGGAAGCCACCGATCGCGTCACCGCCCTCACTCACCAGCCGCCACAGATCATCGGGCGAACCGACCCCACCCGGGAAACGGCACGCCATCCCGACGATCACCACCGGATCGTCGGTCACGCTGGTCAGTGCGGGCATGGCGAAGGCGGCGGTGCCGGCCGCCTCCTCGGCACCGAGAAGCTCCGACTTGATGTGCCGGGCGAGGACGGCGGGAGTGGGGTGGTCGAAAATCAGGGTGGCGGGAAGCCGCATACCCGTCGCGGAGTTCACGCGGTTGCGGAGCTCGACCGAGGTCAGGGAGTCGAAGCCGAGTTCCTTGAAGCTCGCGTCCCCTTCGATCTCGGCGGCGGAGGCGTGGCCGAGCACGGCCGCTGCGGCGCCATGGACCAGGTCCGACAGAAGACGGTCGCGGTCGGCGGGCAAGGCGGTGATCAGCTGTGTCTTGAAGTCCTGTCGCCCGGTACTGGTGTCCGTACCGGTCTCAACCATGCGGCGGGCACCGACACGGACCAGGGAACGCAGCAGCGCCGGAACGTCCTGCACTGCCTTCCCACGCAACGCCCTGGCATCCAGGTCGACCGGCAACAAAACCGCCTGCTCCAGACCCGCGCCGAGTCGCAGCACTGTGTCCAGCAGGCCCAGAGCCTTCTCCGGAGCCAGCGGGAGCAGCCCGTCGCGTGCCATACGGCGCAGATCCGCCTCGGTCAGCTCCGCCGTCATACCCGCACCGGGCGCCCACGGGCCCCAGGCAAGAGAGGTCGCGGGCAGCCCGGACCTACGGCGATCCGTGGCAAAGGCATCCAGGAACGCGTTGGCCGCCGAGTAGTTGGCCTGCCCCGCCCCGCCGAACGTGCCCATGATGGAGGAGAAGGCGATGAAGGCGGACAGGTCAGCGTTCCGGGTGAGTTCGTGCAGATGCACGGCCGCGTCTGCCTTCGGGCGCATGACCTTGGCCAGCCGCTCCGGGGTGAGTGACGAGACCACGCCGTCGTCCAGGACTCCCGCCGTGTGCACCACGGCGGTCAACGGATGCTCCGCGGATACGGCGTCCAGGACACCGGCCAACGCCTCGCGATCGGCGACATCCACCGCCGCCACCTCGACCCGCGCACCCAAGTTCCCGAGTTCCGCGACGAGTTCACGGGCACCAGCGGCTTCAAGGCCACTGCGGCTGACCAGCAGCAGATGCCCAATACCGTGCTCGGTGACGAGATGCCGGGCCACCAGCGCACCGAGACCACCGGTGCCACCGGTCACGAGCACGGTCCCGGCCGGATCCAGCGGCGCCGGAACGGTCAGCACCACCTTGCCCACATGACGGGCCTGCGACAGATACCGGAACGCCTCCGGAGCCCGCCGCACATCCCAGCACGTCACCGGAAGCGGCCGCAGAACACCCGCCTCGAAGAGCACCACCAGATCGGACAGCATCGCCCCGACGCGTTCCGGACTCACCTCCATCAAGTCGAAGGCCTGATACGCCACACCCGCGTACTCGGCGGCAACAGCCTCCGGATCCCGGACGTCGGTCTTGCCCATCTCCAGGAAACGCCCACCCCGCGGCAGCAATCGCAACGACGCGTCCACGAACTCACCCGCCAGCGAGTCCAGCACCACATCCACACCACGACCACCGGTCGCGGCAAGGAAAGCCGCCTCAAAGTGCGTGTCACGAGACGACGCGATGTGCCCCTGATCCAGGCCGAGTTCACGCAGCGTGCCCCACTTGCCGGCACTCGCCGTGCCGAACACCTCAGCACCCAAATGACGCGCCAACTGCACCGCGGCCATCCCCACACCGCCGGCCGCCGCATGCACCAACACCGACTCACCGGACGTCACGGACCCAAGATCGGTGAGCGCGTAATACGCCGTCAGGAACACAATCGGCACCGACGCCGCCTGAGCGAACGACCACCCCTCCGGCACCCGCGCCACCATCCGCGCGTCAGCCACCGCCACCGGACCGAACGCACCCGAGAACATCCCGAACACCCGGTCACCCACGACCAGTTCGGTAACACCCGGACCCACCTCGGTGACGACCCCGGCACCCTCCAGACCGAAGTCCCTCACATCCCCCGGATACATCCCGAGAGCGTTGAGCACATCACGGAAGTTGACACCCGCAGCCCGTACGGCGATCCGCACCTGCCCAGGCATCAACCCGACCTCGGGGACGGACCTCAGGCCCAGTCCCTCCAGCGTGCCCCGCTCCACAACATCCAGCCGCCACGACCCCACCTCCCCCACAGGCACAGCGAGTTCGCCACCGGAGGTCACCCGGCCCAGGCGCGGAACATGGGCGACACCACCGCGAACCGCGATCTCCGCCTCACCCGAAGCCAGCGCCCCCGCCACCACCCCCCAGGACTCCTCCGTACCGTCCACATCAAGCAGCGCGAACCGGCCGGGGTTCTCCGCCCGCGCCGCCCGCACCAAACCCCACACAGCAGCCAGAGCGGGATCAGCAGGGGCCTCGCCGAGCGCGACGGCACCTTCAGTGACCACCACCAGCCGGGCGTCCTCGAACCGATCCGCCCCGAGCCACTCCGCCACCAGGGCCAGCACGCGTGCCGTCACCTCATGGACCGCGTCCACGGTGTCTCCGACCGGACGCTCGACCCGCACCAGGACATCGGCGCCATCAGCCCCGCGGAACGTCGGCGGAGCATCATGCACCACCGGAGCGGCCTGTTCGACACCCGTCGGAATCCGTACCCAGTCGACCTGGTAGAGCCCGTCCGGGCGGTCGGCGCGGGGCACGGCAAGCTCACCGCTGACTTCCCGGAGTACCAAGGACTCGACCGAGGCGACCGCGCCGCCCGCGCCGTCGGCGAGGTCGAGAGCCACCGCGTCCGGGCCGGTCTGCGTCACACGTACGCGCAACTCCCGTGCGCCCGAGGCCCACAGGGACACCCCGCTCCACGAGAACGGCAACCGTGGGGAATCATCGGCGCCGAAGTGGCCCCGCAGGACGGCATGCAGAACGGAGTCGAGGAGCGCGGGGTGCAGACCGAACCGCTCCGCCGCCCCCTCCAGCCCCTCCGGCAACGCAACCTCGGCAAACACCTCACCACCACGCCGCCACACCGCACGCAAACCCCGGAACACCGGACCGTACGACAACCCCAACCCGGCAAACCGCTCGTACACACCCTCCACCGACTCCACCACCGCACCCCGCGGCGGCCACACACCGAAATCGAACACACCCGCCGACCGCGCATCCGGACGTGCCGCGACCACACCAGTGGCGTGGAGCGTCCATTCCTCGCCCCGGGACGCGTACCGCGACGAGTCCTCGGCAGGGCGGGAGAAGACGCTCACACTTCGACGTCCGGAATCGTCCGGACCGTTCACCAGCACCTGAACGTCCACGCCGCTGCCGTGCTCGGGGAGGACGAGCGGTACGGCGATCGTCAGTTCCTCCACGTGGTCACAGCCGACCTGGTCGGCGCCGCGAACGACGAGTTCCAGGAAGCCGGTCCCGGGGAACAGAACACTGCCCGCGACCACATGGTCCCGGAGCCACGGGTGGCTCCGCGTGGACAGTTGTCCGGTGAGCACCACGCCCTCGGAGTCCGCCGGCGCCAGGGTCGCTCCCAGCAGCGGATGGTCGGGCGCGGAGAGCCCGAGTCCGGAGATGTCGCCGCTGAGCCGCTCCGGGGCGCGGGTGGGCCAGTAGGTCTTGCGCTGGAAGGGGTACGTCGGCAGCTCGACGGTACGTGCGGAACGCGTCCCGCTCCCGGCGAACACGGCGCGCCAGTCCACGTCGCCGCCCCGGCTGAACAGCCCGGCGACCGCCGCCAGCACCGTTCCGGTCTCCGATCGGTCCCGGCGGAGGGACGGGGTCAGCAACCACCCGTCGCCGTCCGCGTCGAGGCACGTCTGGGCGAGCGCGGTAAGGGTGCCGTCCGGCCCGAGTTCCACGAACCGGGTTACGCCCTGTGCCGCGAGCGCGTGCACAGCGTCCCCGTAACGGACCGCCTCACGAACGTGTCGCACCCAGTGCTCGGGATCCGTCAGCTCGGCCGGATCGGCGGGCTCTCCCGTGAGCGCGGAGACGATCGGCAGCCGTGGTCGGTCATGGACGATGCTTTCAGCGACCTTGCGGAAGTCCGCGAGCATCGGTTCCATCAACGGCGAATGGAACGCGTGACTCACCCGCAGCGCCGTCGCCTTGCGGCCCTGAGCACGGAAGTGCTCGGCGATCTCCTCGATCCCGTCGGCCGCACCCGAGATCACCACTGCCTGCGGTCCGTTGACCGCGGCGATGCCCACCTGCTCCGTGAGGAGCGGCAGCACCTCCTCCTCGGATGCCTGCACCGCCACCATCGCGCCGCCCGACGGCAGCGCCTGCATCAGCCGCCCCCGAGCGGCGACCAGGCGGCAGGCGTCGGCAAGCGACCACACCCCCGCCACATACGCCGCCGCCAGCTCACCGATCGAATGACCGGCCAGTACGTCCGGACGGACGCCCCACGACTCCAGCAGCCGGAACAGCGCCACTTCGAGCGCGAACAGCGCGGGCTGGGCGAACTCGGTACGGTTCAGCAGCTCGACGTCGTCACCGAAGACGACCTCCCGCAGACCGAACGGCAGTTCCGCGTCCACCGCGTCGAAAGCCGCCGCGAAGGCCGGGTACGTCTCGTACAACTCCCGTCCCATACCGAGGCGTTGCGAGCCCTGGCCCGCGAACAGAAACGCGAGGGATCGACTCGATCGATCCGTTGTGCCCGTCAGAACTCCAGGGCCGGACTCACCTGCCGCGAGGGCACGCAATCGATGCGCGAGTTCGTCCCGGTCCGAGGCCAGTACCACGGCCCGGTGGTCCAGCACGGACCGTGTGGTCGCCAACGACAGTCCGATGTCCTCCGGCGACAGTTCAGGGTTCGTCGACAGCAGGTTCGCCAGCTGTTCGGCCTGCGCGCGCAGGGCGCCCGGGTCGGCGGCGGTCAGCGGCAGAGGGACGGTGCGGCCGTCGCCGCCCGCACTCTCGATCACATCTGCCGGAATGTCGGGGGCTTGTTCGAGGATGACGTGGGCGTTGGTTCCGCTGATGCCGAACGACGACACACCCGCCCTGCGCGCACGCCCTGTCTCCGGCCAGGAACGCTCATCCGTCAGCAGTTCGACCTGCCCCGTCGTCCAGTCGACATGGGTGGAGGGCGTGTCGGCGTGCAGGGTGCGCGGCAGCGTCCCGTGCCGCATCGCCTGCACCATCTTGATCACACCGCCCACCCCCGCGGCGGCCTGCGCATGACCGATGTTCGACTTCAACGAGCCGAGCAGCAACGGGTGTTCGCGGTCCTGACCGTACGTGGCCAGCAACGCCTGCGCCTCGATCGGATCACCCAGCGGAGTCCCCGTACCATGCGCCTCCACCGCATCCACATCAGCCGGCCTCAAACCAGCCGACGCCAGCGCCTGCCGGATCACCCGCTGCTGCGACGGACCATTCGGAGCCGTCAAACCATTCGACGCACCATCCTGATTGACCGCCGAACCCGCCACCACCGCCAGCACCCTGTGCCCGTTGCGACGCGCATCCGACAACCGCTCCACCAACAGCAGACCCACACCCTCGGCCCACGCCGTCCCGTCCGCCCCGTCCGAGAACGCCTTGCACCGGCCATCCACCGCAAGACCCCGCTGCCGCGAGAACTCCACGAACATCTCCGGACCCGCCATCACCGTCACACCACCGGCAACCGCCAGATCACACTCCCCCGCCCGCAACGCCTGAGCCGCCAGATGCAGAGCGACCAGAGACGACGAACACGCCGTGTCCACCGTCACCGCAGGCCCCTCGAAACCGAAGGTGTACGCGATACGACCCGACGCCACACTCCCCGTCGTCCCGGTCAGCACGTAACCGGCGGACTCTTCCACGGCGTCGCGCAGGCAGGCTCCGTAGCCCTGTTCCAGAAGGCCGGCGAAGACGCCGGTGCGGGTGCCGCGCAGGGCCGCCGGATCGATACCCGCCCGCTCGAACACCTCCCACGACGTCTCCAACAGCAACCGCTGCTGCGGATCCATCGCCAACGCCTCACGCGGCGAAATACCGAACAACCCCGCATCGAACGCTGTCGCGTCGTACAGGAAACCACCCTCACGCACATACAGCCTGCCCGGCGTGCCCGGCTCCGGGTCGTACAACCCCTCCAGATCCCAACCACGGTCGGTCGGGAATCCGCCGACAGCGTCACCGCCCTCACTCACCAGTCGCCACAGATCATCGGGGGAACCGACCCCACCCGGGAAACGGCACGCCATCCCGACGATCACCACCGGATCGTCGCTCGCACCGGTCGGTGCGGGCGGGGAGAACGTCAAGTCGGTCGCGGTGGTCGCGGTGTCCGACAGTTGGTCGTCCAGGTATCCCGCGACGGCCTCGGGGGTCGGATAGTCGAAGAGGAGTGTGGTGGGCAGGCTCAGTCCGGTCGTGGCCTTGAGCTGGTTGCGCAGGTCCACGGAGGTGACGGAGTCGAAGCCGAGGTCCTTGAAGGTGTGGCGGAGTTCGACCTGGTCCCCGGAGTCGTGGTTGAGAATGCCCGCGGCGTGGGCGCGCACCACACCCCGCAGGATGTCGCGCCGCTCGCGTGGCGAGAGCCCGGCAAGGCGATCGCGCAGGGAGGGGGTGTCCTCGGCACCGGCCTCCGCGAAGTCCTCCGCAATGTCCTCGGCGACCGGTCGTACGCAGCCTTCGAGGCCCGGAGGGGGGTCTGTCGGACTGGGACTGGGCAGCCAGTGGCTGCGGCGCTGGAAGGCGTAGGTGGGCAGATCGGTCCGCTGTGCGGAACCGGTGGTGAGTGCGGACCAGTCGATCGTGGCGGCGCCACGCACGCTCATCTCGGCCAGGGACGTCAGGAAGCGGCGCGGTCCGCCTTCCCCTCGGCGAAGTGTGCCCGTGACGACGGTCTCGGTGTCCTCCAGCCCCAGTTCGTCGAGTGTGTCGCGTACGGCGGCGGTGAGCACGGGATGCGGGCTGGACTCGACGAACGCCCGGAACCCGTGCCCCGCCAACTCCCGTACTGAGTCAGCGAATCGGACCGTTCGGCGCAGGTTGTCGTACCAGTAGGCCGCGTCGAGATTCTCGGTGTCCATCCAGTCGCAGGCGACCGTGGAGAAGAAGGGCACACTCGCGGGGCGCGGACTCAGCGAAGCGAGGTCCCTAAGAAGCGGCTCCCGGATCTCTTCGACCTGAGCGGAATGCGACGCGTAGTCGACCGGAATCAGCCGTGCCTGAACACCGTCGGCCGTCAGCTCCGCGACCAGCTCCGCCACGGCGTCCGCGTCACCGGAAACCACCACCGAAGCAGGTCCGTTGACCGCTGCCACCGACACCCGTGTGCCCCTGGCGGCCAACCGCTCCTCGACCTCGCCCACGGGCAGCAGAACCGACGCCATGCCGCCACGCCCGGCCAACGCGGTGATGGCCTTGCTGCGCAGCACCACCACACAGGCCGCGTCGTCGAGGGACAGGGCCCCCGCCACACAGGCGGCGGCGATCTCCCCCTGGCTGTGACCCACCACCGCGTCGGGACGCACGCCCCGCGACTGCCACAGCCGCGCCAGCGACACCATCACCACGAACAGCAGCGGCTGGACCACGTCCACCCGGTCCGGCGACGGCGCACCGTCGCCACCCCGCAGGACCGCCTCCACCGACCAGTCCACCAACCGCTCCACCGCCCCCGCACAGGCGGCGAAGTGCTCACGGAACTCGGCGTCCGTATCGAGGAGTTCAAGCGCCATGCCCGCCCACTGCGGCCCCTGGCCGGGGAAGACGAAGACCGTCTTGCCGTCCACGTCCGCGACACCCCGCACCACACCGTGTGCGGGCTCACCCGACGTCAACGCCCCAAGCCCGCGCGCCAGTTCCGCACGGCCCTCGGCGACGACCACCGCGCGATGCTCGAAGGCCGACCGGGTCGCGGCCAGGGAGTAGGCGATGTCGGTGAGGACGGCGTCCGTGAGGACGGTGTCGGTGAGGACGGTGTCGGTGAGGACGGTGTCGGTGAGGTCGGCGTCGATATGGGATCGCAGCCGCTCGGCCTGAGCGCGCAGCGCCTTCGGGGTGCGGGCGGAAACGACATACGGCAGGGGTGCCGTCGGGGTGTTGCGGCTGTCGGTGTCCGCGCTCTGCGCGGCCCATCCCTCCAGCACCACATGGCAGTTGGTGCCGCCCATGCCGAAGGAGCTGACGCCGGCCAGCCTCGGCCGGTCGTTCTGGATCCAGGGCTGGGCGGCGGTCGGGACCCGCAGGTTGAGGTCGTCGAAGGGGATCGCGGGGTTGGGGGTGGTGAAGTTGAGGCTGGCGGGGATCCGCTGGTGGCTGATGGACAGGACCGTCTTGAGGAGACCGGCGATGCCGGCGGCGCCTTCGAGGTGGCCGATGTTGGTCTTGACCGAGCCGACGAGCAGCGGCAGGCCGTCCGTGCGGGTGCGGCCGACGACCGTTCCGAGGGCGGCGGCCTCGATGGGGTCGCCCACCTTGGTGCCCGTGCCGTGCAGTTCCACGTATCGGACGTCGGCGGGGTCGACCCCGGCCGCACCGTAGGCGAGGCGCAGCACTTCTTCCTGGGCCTCGCGCCGTGGCGCGGTCAGGCCGTCGCCGCCGCCGTCGTTGTTCATGGCACTGCCCCGGATCACACAGTGGATCCGGTCGCCGTCGGCCAGGGCACGGGCGAGCGGCTTGAGGACGACGAGTCCACCGCCCTCTCCTCGGACATAGCCGTTGGCGCGGGCGTCGAAAGTGTGGCAGCGGCCGTCCGGGGAGAGCGCCCCGAACCTGGCGGAGACGAGGTCGCTGTCGGGGGCGAGGGTCAGGTTGACGCCACCGGCCAGGGCCAGTTCCGCCTCGCCGCGGCGCAGGCTTTCGCAGGCCAGGTGTACGGCGACGAGCGAGGAGGACTGGCCGGTGTCCACGGTGAGGCTGGGGCCGCGCAGCCCGAGGACATAGGAGAGCCGGTTGGCGATGATGCCCCGGTTGAGTCCGCTCAGGGCGTGCCGGCCGATGGCCTCCGGGCCGGCGCGGCGGGCGAGCGCGGCGTAGTCGTCCCAGATGGCGCCTACGAAGACGCCGGTGCGACTGCCGTGCAGCCGGCCCGGCACGATGGCCGCTTCTTCCAGGGCTTCCCAGCCGAGTTCGAGGACCAGTCGCTGTTGGGGGTCCATCGCGGCGGCCTCGCGCGGGGAGATCCCGAAGAAGCCGGAGTCGAACAGGTCGACGTGGTCGAGGTAGCCGCCGTGGCGTTCGGCTCCGGCGGCCGTCGGGTCGGCGGCGTCCGGGGCGAGCGCGTCGCGGCGGTGCTCGGGGGTCCTCGTCACGGCGCTCTCGCCCTCGACGAGCAGACGCCAGAACGCGGCGGGGTCGGGTGCCTGGGGAAAGCGGCACGCGATCCCGACAACCGCGATGGCGTCTTCGACCGGCACGGCGCCTTCGGCCAATACGGGGCTTTCGACCGTCATGGCCTCGTCGGCGGCGTCGACCGTCATGGCGTCGTCGGCGGCGTCGGCCGTCACCGCGTGCTCGACCGTCGTTCCGTTCTCGGCCGTCATACCGATCTCGACCGTCATGCCGTTCTCGACCGTCATGGTGTTTTCGACTCCCGGAAAGGCTCAATTCCCGGCCACGCGTTCCGGCCGGATCCGACTGCCGCGCGACCTGAGAGACGACCGATGGTTTCCCTGCGATCGATGGTTGCGATGCCGTTCATACTGGCGGCTGTCCCAGGACGATTCCTGCGGACAGCCGCTGATCTAGGGAGACTTCTACTTTGTTCGGGCCTGGTCAGCGGCCGTCCGCGCGCGACCCCGTCAGCGGTGGTCCCACCGGCTCGCCCGTCCATACGGCGCCGCTCTCCACCAGGGGCCGCAGTTGCTGGGCGGCGCGGGGCAGGTTGACGGCGACGGCGCCGCGCACCCGGTCCCCGGCGCAGTGGACGGCGGTGAACTTCCGTTCCGCGGGGCTGCCTTCGACGACATGGCAGCGGTCGGTTCCCGCCACCTCCCCGAACACCTGGACCTTGAGGTCGTGTTGGTCGGTCCAGAAGTAGGGCAGTGGTGCGACGGGCCGGGCGCCGCTGCCGGCGAGGAGGTTGCGGGCGACGGCGATGGCCTGCTCGGTCGCCTGCGTACGGTGCTCGAACCGGCGGTGGTTCCCCGTGCGCGGGTCGGGCAGGCTCGCGACGTCACCAGCGGCCCAGACACCGGGGTTCGCCCGGCCCAGCGTGTCGCAGACGACACCGTCATCGACGCGGAGGCCGCTGCCCCGCAGCCACTCGGTGTTGGGCAGCGACCCGGTGGCGACGAGCACGACGTCCGCCGCCAGCAGGGTCCCGTCGGCCAGTCGTACGCCGGTGACGGCGCCGTCCGCGCTCTCCACCCCGGTCACCCGGCCCTGTCTGACGCGCAGCCCGAGTTCACGGTGGACGGCGGCGATCAGTCCGGCCGCCTGCGGTCCGATCAGGCCGAGCAGCGGTATCGGTTCGGCGCTGACCAGGGTGACGTCGGCGCCCGAGGCTCGGGCGGCGACAGCCGCCTCGGTGCCGAGCAGACCGGCCCCTGCCACCACCAGTCGCGGCCCGCCCGCGAGCGCCTCGCGCAGGGCGAGGGCGTCGTCGAGGGTGCGCAGCGCATGGACGCCGGCCGGTCCGTCGTCCCCGGGAAGCCGCCGGGGCCGTACGCCGGTGGCGACGACGACCGCGTCGGCGGCCAGCCGGGTGCCGTCGGCGAGTTCGACCACGCGGGCCGAGCGGTCCAGCCGGGTCACGGAGACGCCCAGGCGTAACTCGATGCCGAGACGGTCGTAGACGTCGGGCCTGCGCAGCCGGATCCGGTCGGGGTCCCACTGGCCGGAGAGGATCTGCTTGGACAACGGGGGCCGGTCGTACGGAAGATGGGGTTCGGCGCCGACGAGGGTGAGCCGACCGGCGTAGCCTTCACGCCTCAGGGTCTCGGCGGTGACCGACCCGGCGACTCCCGCGCCCACGACGACGATCTCCTGCGGGCCTGTCGTCAACGGGTCACCTCCGCGGTCGCTTTGAGCGGCTCCCACCAGCTCCGATTGGCGCGGTACCAGGCAACGGTCTCCGCGAGACCGGTCGTGAAGTCCTTGCGCGGCCGGTAGCCCAACTCGTCACGGATCTTCGCCCAGTCGACGCTGTAGCGACGGTCGTGGCCCTTGCGGTCCTGGACGTACTCGATGCGGTCGGGGCCGGCGTCGCAGGCGCCCAGGAGCAGCTCGGTCAGCTGACGGTTCGTCAATTCTGTGCCCCCGCCGATGTTGTACACCTCGCCGGGGCGGCCGGAGGTACGGACCAGTTCGATGCCCCGCACATGGTCGTCGATGTGCAGCCAGTCCCGTACGTTGCCGCCGTCCCCGTACAGCGGTACCCGGCGGCCGTCGAGGAGGTTGGTGACGAACAGCGGGATCACCTTCTCCGGGTACTGGTGGTGACCGTAGTTGTTGGAGCAGCGGGTCACGCGCACGTCGAGTCCGTGGGTGCGGTGGTAGGCCAGGGCGAGCAGATCGGAGGACGCCTTGGACGCGGAGTAGGGGGAGTTGGGCAGCAGCGGGCAGTCCTCCGTCCAGGCTCCGGTGTCGATGGAGCCGTACACCTCGTCGGTGGAGACGTGCACGAAGGTACGGATGCCGTGGCGCAGCGCCCCGTCCAGCAGGGTCTGGGTGCCCAGGACGTTGGTGCGGACGAACTCGCCGGGGCTGAGGATCGAGCGGTCCACATGGGACTCGGCGGCGAAGTGCACCACCTCGTCATGGTCCGCCATGAGGTCGTCGACGAGTTCCTCGTCGCAGATGTCACCCTTGACGAAGGCGAACGCGGGATGATCACGGACCTCGTCCAGATTCGCCGGGTTGCCCGCGTAGGTGAGCTTGTCCAGGACGGTGACGGAGACATGGTCCGGCCTCGCGGAGCCGAGGAGGGTCCGTACGTGGTGGGAGCCGATGAAGCCGGCGCCGCCGGTGACGAGGATCCGGGTCGGGCCTTCAGGGGCGGGGCCGGTCGTCGCGGTAGTGCGGGTGGTCATGACGAGATCTGCACCTGTCCGTGGTCACCGATCACAAGCCGGTGGGTGGCGGGCAGCCGGGGGGCCATCGAGACGCGTACATTGCGGCCGACGAGCGATCCCTCCACCCGGCGGATGCTGTCGAAGCCGGACTCCCGCAGGATGATGGAGAACTCGATCTCGCTGTTGCGGATCTCGCAGTTCTCCGCGATGGACGTCGAGGGCCCGATGTAGGAGTCCTCGACGACGGTGCCGGGGCCTATGATCGCGGGCCCGACGATACGGGAACGGCGGATGGTGGCCCCGGCCTCGATCCGTACCCGGCCGACGATCTCGCTGGCCTCGTCGACATCGCCGTCGACCCGGCGGTCGAGCAGGTCCAGCAGGCGGCGGTTGACGTCGAGGATGTCGGCGGCGTTGCCGGTGTCCTTCCAGTAGCCGGTGATGATCGTGGTGCGCACGTCCCGGTCCCGCTCCAGCAGCCACTGGACGGCGTCGGTGATCTCCAGTTCGCCGCGCGCCGACGGTTCGATAGCGCGTACCGCCTCGTGGATCGCCGGGCCGAAGAGGTACACGCCGACCAGTGCCAGATCGCTCCTGGGCTCGCGCGGTTTTTCCTCCAGCCGCAACAGCCGTCCCTGGTCGTCGAGTTCGGCCACCCCGAACGCGGACGGGTCGGGCACCCGGGTGAGCAGGAGCTGGGCGTCCGGGCGTTCCTTGTGGAACTGGTCGACGGGGTCGTTGATGCCGCCGAAGACGAAGTTGTCCCCGAGGAACATCACGAAGTCGTCGTCACCGAGGAACTCCCGGGCGATGAGCACCGCGTGGGCCAGCCCGAGCGGGGCGTCCTGCCGGATGTAGGTGATGTCGAGGCCGAACGCGGAGCCGTCGCCGACGGCTTGGCGGATCTCGTTCTCGGTGTCGCCCACCACGATCGCCACTTCGGTGATCCCGGCGTCGGCGATGGCCTCAAGCCCGTAGAAGAGGATGGGCTTGTTGGCGACCGGCACCAACTGCTTCGCGGAGGTGTGGGTGATCGGCCGCAGCCGGGTCCCGGCACCTCCCGAGAGCACAAGAGCCTTCACGGTTTCCGTTCCGCCTTACTGGTGTCTGTCGGTACGGGGACCGGTGGTCAGGTGAGGAGTTCGATGGCCCCGGAGGGACAGATCAGCTGGGCCTCGCTCACCGCGTCGCGCAGCTCCTCCGACGGTTCGGCCTGGAGCAGTTCCACAAGGCCGTCGTCAACGTTCTGGTCGAAGACGGCGCCGGCGGCCAGCACACACTGACCGGCTCCTACGCAGCGGTCACGGTCCACATTGATCTTCATGGCGTTCCTTCTTGGTTGCTGAATCGCGATGGTCGCGGGGGTTTGTCGAGGGACGTTTTCGAGGGACGTTGTCCCGTGACGTTGTCGAGCGGCGGCGCTGCCGGGGACGGGGAGTTCAGCGGGTCTGCGCCAGGCGTTCCAGGGTGGGTACGAGGCCCTGCGGGGTCGGCATCGCCTCGCAGTCGGAGCGCAGCCGACCGGCCGCCTCGGCGAACCCCGGCTCCGCGGTGAGCCGCCGGATGTGATCCCGAACGTTCTCGGCGGTGGCGTCCCGGTGGTGCAGATGGGCGCCCGCTCCCGCGCGCTGGAGGGCCCGGCCGCGCAGTTCGTGGTCGGAGACCAGGGTGGACAGCATCAACTGGGGCACACCGTGCGCCATGGCGGTGGCGAAACTTCCGTAGCCGCCGTGGTGGATGACGGCGGAGCAGCTCGGCAGCAGCGTGTTCAGCGCCACCGAGTCCACGGCGCGGGCGTTGTCGGGAACGGAACCGAGCTTCTCCCGCTGCGCGGGCAGCAGCGCGGCCACCACCTCCAGGTCCTCGTCGGCCAGCGCGTCGAGGATCTCCTGCACGGAGACGTAGTCGCCGCCGTAGCCCTCGGTGTTGGAGGCGCCGAGGCTGACGCACACCCGCGGCCGCTCGGGTTCCTTCCGAAGCCAGTCCCACACCACCGCGCGGCCGTTGTACGGGATGTGCCGCATCGCCAGTTCGGGCGACGCCGTCGGGACCGACAGGGCCGCGGGCAGGGTGCTGATGGTGGCCTGGCCGTGCAGCATCTCCTCGTCGCAGCCGAATCCGTAGGGTTCGGACTTCGCGGTCAGCCACTCGGTGAGCGGATCGACCCGCTCGGACTCGGGCTGTTCCGCCATCAGTTCGAGATAGGTGCGCCGGGTACGGCCCCATACGTCGGCGCACCACATCAGGCGGACGTGCGCGGCACCGCTTGCCCGGGCGGCGATGGCACCGGCGTACGCCAGCGGGTCGCGTACGACCAGATCGGGCCGCCAGCTCCGCGCGAAGGCCGCGAGGTCGTCGATCATGGAGTCGTTGTAGACGGCGAACGCGTACGGCACGCTCAGCTCGTAGCGCTCCTTGAGCTCCGCCCAGTCGACGTCGTCGCGTTCGCAGCGGCTCCAGTTCGCGGTGCGGTAGTCCTGCGACTCCCGGAAGGCGCTCATGTCGCGGTGGATGCCGTGGTCACTGCCGACGGGGACGGCGGTTAGCCCGGCGCCGGTGATGGTCTCCGTCGCCAACGGCTGGCTCGCCACCCGGACTTCGTGACCGGCCGCGGTGAGCGCCCACGCCAGGGGAGCCATCAAGAACACATGGGACTTCTCGGACAGGGTGACGAACAGGATCCTCATCGTGCTTCCTCGGTTCGGTGGGCCTTCGAGCGGCCGACGGTCTTGTGCGGCTCCGCGGTACCCGTGGCGGCGTGCGGCGCCGGCACCGTGTCGATCCAGGCGGTGAGGGCGCCCGCGGTGGTGGCTGCGTGGGATTCCATCATCGTGAAGTGGTTTCCGGGGACGTCCACGACGGTTCCCGCGCCGTCCCAGGAGCTCTGCCAGTCCTCCGGCTTCAGCGGCCCGTCCGGGGCGGCGGTGACCGGCGGCTCGCTCGGCCGTACCAGCACCACGGGCGCGGCCGGGGCGCCCGGATCCCACTCACCGATCATGCTGATGTACCAGCTCATCGCGGAGAGGCGGTCGGCGTCCATGTGCGCGAACATCGACTCCCGCTCGAACATCCCGCTCAGCATCTCGGCCGAGAACCGGGTGAACGGCGAGTCCAGGCGCGGCATGTAGGTGTCGAGCAGGGCCACCCCGAGCGGTGGGCTCCCCGCCTTCTCCAGATGGCGTGCGGCGGCCAGCGCGAGGATTCCGCCGGAGGAGGAGCCGGTGAGCACGAACGGCCGGCCGCCCGCGCACCGCAGCACCCACTCCGCCTGGGTCCGCGCCACCACGTCCAGGGACGCGGGCAGCGGTTCACCGCGCCCGAATCCGGGCGTGGGCAGCGCCCATACGTCACGTTCGCCGCGGAAGGCGGAGGCGAAGCGGGCGTACTGGTGCACGCCGGCCAGGGCCACGTAGGAGCTGAAGCAGATCAGGGCGGGGCGCTCGTGCTCCGTGCTCCCTTCCGCCGCGTTGCTTCCGGCGGCGAGCCGGAGTCCGGCGGGTGAGCCGGGGAGTTCGGCCGGGGACTCGAAGACCGGGCGGAGTCCGGCGACCGCCTGAAGCAGCGCGAAGCCCTCGTCCACTCGGCCCTGTTCGCACGCCGCACGGAACAGGGCACCCACGGTGTCCTGTGGGCGGGTGGCGGCGGCAGGCTGGGGCACCGTCTCGGCGGCGCGGGCCTGCGCCGCAGCAGTGCCCTGCTCCGTGGCGAACCGCTGGGCCAGATCCTCGGCGAGCGCCTGCGGGGTGTCGAGATCGAACACGAGGGTCGCGGGCAGCCGGAAGCCGGTCACCGTGCCGAGCCGGTTGCGCAGCTCGACGGCGGTCAGTGAGTCGAAGCCCAGTTCCGCGAAGTGCCGGTCGGGCAGCACCTCGTCGGTCGAGTCGTGGCCGAGCACGAGAGCGACCTGGTCCCGCACCGTCTCGACCAGCACCGGGAGCCGCTGCGCCGCGTCGAGTCCCGCCAGCCGTCGGGCGAGCGAGCGCCCGCCGTCCGCTTCCACGGATGTCCCCGCCACCGAGCGACGAACCCGGGTGCGCGCCGGGGACACCGGGGAACGGCGGGCGACCGCGACCACCGCCGCCTCGGGTGCCGCGAGCGCCGCGTCGAACAGGGCGAGGCCCGTCCCGGCGGTCAGCGGCAGCATGCCGCCCCGCGCCATCCGTTCGAGGTCGGCGGCACCGAGCCCGGCGGTCATGCCGCTGTCGGCCGCCCACAGTCCCCACGCGATCGACGTGGCGGGCAGCCCCTGGGACCTGCGGTGCAGGGCCAGGGCATCGAGGAAGGCGTTGGCCGCGGCGTAACCACCCTGGCCCGCCGCCCCGAACGTGCCCGCCGCCGAGGAGAACAGCACGAACGCCGACAGATCGTGTTTCTCCGTCAGCCGGTGCAGATGCCAGGCCGCGTCCGCCTTCGGACGAAGTACGCGATCGGTCTTGTCGTCGGTCAGCGAGGCGAGCGTCGCGTCGTCCACGACTCCGGCGACATGCACCACGGCCGTCAGCGGATGCTCGTCGGGGATTCGGGCGAGCAGGTCTTCGAGACCGGCCGGGTCGGCGACGTCACAGGCGGCGAGGGTCACTTCCGCGCCGTGCGCGGCCAGTTCGGCCGCCAGCTCCTCGGCCCCCGGTGCGTCGCCACCGCGCCGGGACACCAGCAGGAGCCGGCGTGCGCCGTGCGCGGTGACCAGATGCCGCGCTACGAGGGTGCCGAGGGCACCGGTAGCGCCGGTGAGAAGGACGGTGCGATCCGGGTCGAACGGCGCGGGTGACGTCGTCGCGACCGGCGCCGGTACGTCCTGGGGCAGCTCGGTCAGGTCGGGCACCAGCAGCCCCCCGTCGCGTACCGCGCCCTGCGGGCCGCCGCCGAGCACTGCGGCGGCGACGGCCGCGTCGGTGACGGTCCCAGCGGACGCGGGGAGGTCGAGGATCCGTATCCGGTCGGGGTGCTCCAGTTGGGCGGACCGGATCAGGCCCCACAGTGCCGCGCCCGCGAGGTCGGTCACGTCCTCCCCCTCGTCGGCGGCGAGGGCTCCCCGGGTGACCAGGACCAGTCGCGAACGGGAGAAGCGCTCGTCGTCGACCCAGCGGCGGACGAGGTCCACGGACCCGGCCAGGAGAGCCCTGGTGGCATCCGGGGCAGGTACGGGAGCAGATGTCAGGACGCTGAGGACGACCTCGGGGGCGGCGGTACCGGTGTCGACGGCCGCCGCCAGATCGACGAGACCTGCGTAGCACTCCAGATGCACCCCGACGCTGTCCAGGGTCTCCGCGAGCCCGCCGTCGCCCTGCCCGATCAGCGCCCAGCGCGCCGTCTCAGGGGCCGGTGCGACGGGTTGCGGCACCACGGGCCGCCAACGCTGTACCAGCAGGGAAGGCGGCGCCACGTCGACTGCCGCGTCCGACGGCAGAGTGTCGGGGATCTGGCCGGCGGTGACTCTGCGCAGCAGCAGGCCGTCCGCGGTGGCAACCGTTCGGCCCTCGGAATCGGAGACGGACACCGTGTACTCGTCCGGGCGTCCGGTGGGCGCCAGATGGACGCGGAGAGCGGTGGCCCCGGTCGCGTGCAGGGTGAACCCGTTCCAGGCGAACGGAAGGGTCGCGGCGGCCTCCTCGGCACCGCTGCCGTCCAGCGCACGGACGAGCAGGGTCTGCACGGCGGCGTCGAGCAGGGCGGGGTGCAGTCCGTAGCCGGCGGCTTCGGCCCGGTTGGCTTCGGGGAGCGCCACCTCGGCGAACAAATCCTGGTCATGGCGCCATACGTTGCCCAGGCCCCGGAACGCCGGACCGTAGCCGAACCCGCCGACGGCGAACCGCTCGTACCAGTCGTCCTCCCCCGCGCCACCGGGTACGACCGGCACGGCGTCCGGGGGCGGCCAGGCGCTCCCGTCCGGTGCCGGCGCCGGGTCCGCTGCTTCGGCGAGGAGTCCCTGCGCATGACGGGTCCACGGCATGTCGGGGCCTGCTTCGACGGCCCGCGAGTGCACGCTGAACGCCCGCTGCCCGTCATCGTCCGGCCCACCGAGGGCGAGTTGGAGCTGTACGGCGCCATGGTCGGGCACCACCAGCGGGGTCTCCAGGGTCAGCTCGGCCACCTGACCGAGGCCGACCTGGTCACCGGCGTACACGGCCAGTTCGAGGTAGGCGGTGGCGGGCAGGATGGCCCGGCCCAGCACACAGTGATCCGCGAGCCATGGATGACTCCTGGTCGACAACCGACCGCTGAGCACGATCCCACCGGTGTCCGCGACACTCACGGCCGCCGCCAGCAGCGGATGCTCGGCCCGCTCCAGCCCAACGGCGGTCGGATCACCGGCCTGTTGGGACGCGTCGAGCCAGTAACGGCGTCGCTGGAAAGCGTACGTCGGCAGCAACGCCGACGCGCTTTCGGGGAGTTGAACCGTCCAGTCGACACGGGCACCGTCGGCGTACAGTGCGGCGACCGCTCCGAGGGCCGAGGACGCCTCGGGGCGGTCCTTGCGGAGCATCGGTACGAGGACGGAGGTGCCGGGGTCTTCCAGGGAACTCTGGGTGAGGGCGGTGAGGGTGCCGTCGGGCCCG
>NZ_LIQQ01000165.1 GCF_001418565.1 Streptomyces graminilatus
CTGCCAGTCCTGGTTGGAGCCGCCGGTGGCCGGCCACTGGATGATGGCGGCGCCGTCCGCGGTGGAGGCGTCCTTGACGTCGACGCACCAGCCGGTGCGCACGTTGACGATCTGGTGGTAGCCGCTCGTCGCGGAGGGGACCAGCTTCCACGACTGGTTGTCGCCGCCGTTGTCGGTCCACTGGTCCAGGGCCGCGCCCTGGGCGGAGCCGCCCGGACTCTCCAGGACCTTGCCGCTGCGGACGTTGGACAGCCGGAACGAGCCGTCGGTGTTGGGCACCAGCCTCCACTGCTGGTTGGTGCCGCCGCTCGACGGCCACTGGATGGCGGCGCCGCCGTCGGCGGTCGAGGCGCCGCTGACGTCCAGCACCTTGCCGCTCTTGCGGTTCACCAGCCGGAAGGTGCCGATGTCCCCGCTGAAGGGCCGGTCGTAGACCTCAAGGTTGCGGATCGAGGCCCAGGCACCGCTGGGCAGACCGGTGACGGTCACCCGCACGTACCGTGCGGTGGCGCGGAACACGGACACCTGCACCTGACTCGTGCTGGTGGTGGCGGTCAGGTCCGCGAGGGTGGTCCAGGTGCTGTTGTCGGTGGAACCCTCGATCCGGTAGCGGTAGTTGGTGGCCGGGGACTCCCAGACGATGCGCGTTCCGGTCAGCGACTTCTGCGAACCGAGGTCGACCTTCAGCCAGTTGCCCGTGTTGCCGTTGGTCGCGGACCAGCGGGTGGAGGTGGAGCCGTCGAGAGCCTTGGCCGCGCCGTTGCCCTTGGATGCCTCCTCGCTGCTGGCCGTCGCCGTCCTGCCCGCGGCGATGTCGGCCGGCACCACGGAGCGGTCCAGCGTGACGCCGACGACGCTGTCCTCGGGGTTGCGGGTGCGGTTGACGCCGGTGACGGTCACACTGCCGTCCGCGCCCACGGTGAAGGGCAGGTCGGTGTTCGTCGCGACGTCGAAGACGCGGGTGACCTGTGCGTCTCCGGTGGACGGGGTGGTGAAGGAGGTGCCGCTGTAGCCGGGCAGCAGGTGGACGTAGAAGGTGTTGTCCTTGTACGTGTAGCCGTACTGGCCGTCCAGCGGCTGCCACGGTCCGCCGCGCGTGCCGTAGACGGACTGGCCGCAGGTGGAGAGGAAGGAACCGACCCTGCGCACCACGGCGGCCTGGGCGTCGGAGACCTTGCCGGTGCGGTCGGGGCCGACGTTGAGGAGGACGGTCATGTTGCGCACCCAGGAGTTGACCAGGATGCTCATGATGTTGCCGTAGCTCATGATGGGTGCGCCGGCCTTGAAGCCCCAAGCGCCGCAGATGGTGAAGTTCTTCTCCGCCAGACGCCCGTCGCGGATCGAGCCGGTGGGGACGGCGCCGCCCTCCTCGCTGACGTAGTCGCCCATCCAGCCGGAGCGCGGGTTGACCACGATGTCGGGCTGGTGCTTGCGCACCACGCCCATCACACCGAGGCCCTTGCCGGTGTCGGAGTCGGTCTCGCTGTAGGCGGCCTCCACCGGCCACTGGTTGGCGCTGTCACGGAGCTTGCCGGGCTCCCAGAAGAACGCGGAGTCCGAGTCGGAGCCGTGCTGGCCCAGCCAGCCGCCGTCGAAGTAGATGTCGTCGATCTTGCCGTAGTTGGTCATCAGCTCCTTGATCTGCTGATACACCTCGTTCTTCATGATCCGCGCGTTCTCCTTGTGCGCGGGATCGGTGGTGTAACCCCAGGTGTTGGTCGTGCAGTTGGTGCCGGTGACGTCGTAGTAGCCGGGGTAGCGCCAGCTCATCGGGGAGTAGTAGAGGCCGACCTTGAGCCCGGCGTCGCGTACGGCCGTGACGTACTCGCCGACCAGGTCGCGCCGCATCGGGCCCTGTCCGGCGTGGAAGGCGTTCGGGTGGGTGGACGGCCACAGGGCGAAACCCTCGTGGTGACGGGTCGTCAGGACCGTGTACTTCGCGCCCATGTCCTTGGCCAACTGGGCCCAGTCGGCGGGGTCGTAGGCGCTCGCCGTGAACTGGTTACCGGTCGAGTCGGTGAAGTACTTCCGGTACTCCTCCGGCGGGACGGCGGAGTTCTCCATGTACCACTCGCCCCGGGCGGGGCCGGAGTAGACGCCCCAGTGGATGAACATGCCGAGCTTGGCGTCCTGGAGCCACTTGATCTTCTCGTCGGACTGCTGCTCGAGACCCAGGTCCGCCTTGGGGATCCGCAGCGGGACGAGCGGCAGCGGCTGGGGGGACGAGGCGGCGGCATGGGCGGGGAACGCCAGCGTCGGCGAGACGGCTGCGGCGACCGTCATGGCGGCCATGCCGGCCAGCACTCTGCGGCGACCGATCGGTTCGGACAAGGTTCTCTCCTGACTTTTCACAGAACAGCACGTGCGGCTTGTGCGTGGAGCAGGTACGGGGTGGGAGCGGGGGTGCCCGACGGTGGAGCGCATGGGCGACACGTCAGGGACATGGGATGGATTAGCAGGCACCAGTAGGGCTGTTGTCCAGCCCCGGGGCGAAAATCCCCGAAATTCCACACGACTTGGAGATCGCCAGCGACCAACCACTTTAGACATGGGATGTATTAACTTTGCGGTAACCGTTGACGAAGGTGCGGCCGGTGCCTACTGTCCTGCGACGGATCCCAACACATTCCAACAATCAACAACCTGTCTGCCCTTGGGAGCGGAGTGCCGATGCTCAGACGTGCCCTCACATCTCTTCTCGCCCTGTCTCTGGGCGTGTTCACCCTGCTCGTCACCGGTTCCCCGGCGCAGGCCGCCGCGGCCACCGTGACCAACGGGACGCAGTTCACCGACACCAGCGGTGCCGTGGTGCATGCCCATGGCGGTGGCGTGATCAAGGTCGGCTCGTTCTACTACTGGTTCGGCGAGAACCGGAACCCCGACAACACCTTCAAGGCGGTCTCCGCCTACCGCTCGAGCGACCTGAAGACCTGGGAGTTCCGGCGCAATGTGCTGACCCAGGCCAGCGATCCCGAGCTGGCGGTCGCCAACATCGAGCGGCCGAAGGTGATCTTCAACAGCACGACCGGCAAGTTCGTGATGTGGATGCACAAGGAGAACGGCAAGGACTACACCCAGTCCCGTGCCGCGGTGGCCGTCTCCGACACCGTCGACGGCGACTACACCTGGCGGGGCAGCTTCCGGCCCGCCTCCGGTACGACGTCCCGGGACATGACCCTGTTCAAGGACGACGACGGAACGGCGTACCAGATCACCTCCGCGGCCGGCAACGCCGACCTGCACATCTACAAGCTGACCGCCGACTACACCGGCTACGACAGCCTGGTCGCCAACCCCTGGCCGAACAACTTCCGTGAGTCTCCCGCGCTGTTCAAGCGCGACGGCGTCTACTTCATGCTCACGTCCGGCACCAGCGGCTGGAACCCCAACCAGCAGAGGTACGCCACCGCCACCAGCCTGGCCGGCCCCTGGACGCCCATGACCGAGATCGGCGACGCCACCGCCTACGGCTCCCAGACGGCGTACGTGCTGCCGGTGCAGGGCACCTCGGGCACGTCCTATCTCTACATGGGCGACCGCTGGGGCAACTCCATGGGCGGCACCGTCAACGACTCGCAGTACGTCTGGCTGCCGCTGACCTTCCCGACCAGGACCACCATGGACCTGCCCTGGTACCCGCAGATCGCCATCGACACCGCGGCCGGCACGATCACCGGCGTGGGCGGCGGCCCCTACTACAACCTGATCGCCCGGCACAGCGGCAAGTGCCTCGACATCACCGACAACTCCGGCGCCGACAGCGCGTTCGCCCTCCAGTACACCTGTGTCAGCGGTGGCCTCAACCAGCAGTGGCGCCTCCAGGACGCCGGCGACGGGTACGTCCGTGTCCTCGCCCAGCACAGCGGCAAGTGCCTGGACGTCGCGGGAGGCTCAACCGCGGACGGCGCGTTCGTGAACCAGTACCGCTGCGGGACGGGCACCAACCAGCAGTGGCGGTTCGACGACCAGGGAGGCGGCAACTTCCGCCTGACCGCCCGCCACAGCGGCAAGTGCCTGGACGTCAAGGACGCCTCCACCGCCAACGGCGCCCGCCTCATCCAGTGGACCTGCGGAACCGGCGCCAACCAGCAGTTCCAGCGGCCCGCCGCGTAGGCAGGTCCGCGAAAAAGGGGGAACCCCAGCCGTCGTACGGCTGGGGTTCCCTTGTCGTGGTGGTGGTGATGGTGGACCGGACCGCCGGGTCAGCGCTGGAGGGTGAGGACGCCCGGCCGCCACGGCAGTTGGTCGTAGGGGCCGCCCGCGGACGGGGACTTGCCCTGGTAGAGCAACTGCAGGTTGCAGGGGTCGATGGTCATCGTCTGGTCGGGGTTGTCGCGGACCACGTCACCGTGGCTGATGTCGTTGGTCCAGCCGGCGCCGCTGTTGGCCTTGCCCGCGAAGGGGTTGCCCTCGCTGGCGGCCTGCGGGGTCCAGGAACCGCTCAGGCTGGTGGCGGTGAACGAGCGGAAGTAGCGCCCGCCGGCGCCCATGGCCTCGACGATCATGAGGTACTGGTTCTGGTCCTTGACCTTGTAGACCTGCGGGGCCTCGAACAGGTTGGCCTGGGTGTCGCTCATGATCGTGGTGTAGGAGGAGCCGAAGCTGCCGGGGAAGTTCCCGATCGGCATGCTGGCCCGGTAGATCTTGCCGTTGTCACCGGCGAAGAACAGGTACATGTTCTGGCCGTCGGCGATCAGGGTCTGGTCGATCGGGCCGGTTCCGGAGCCGGAGATGCTGCCGGTGAACAGCGGCTGCGGCGCGGACCAGCCGTTGGGGTTGGTCGGGTCGCTCGACGTCCGGTAGATGAAGGGCCACTGGCCCCACTGGTAGGCGAGCACCCAGATGTTCTTGGGCGCGAAGTAGAACAGCGTGGGCGCCACCGCGGCCTGGTTCATCCCGGTCTGGCCGGCCGATGCCATGTCCGACCAGTTGGTGAACGGCTTGAAGTTCATCGAGCCGTACGACGAACCCGCCACGTTCGACGCGTACACCAGGTGCTTGCCCTGGTACACCACGCTGGTGAAGTCCTTCAGCGAGACCCAGCCGTTCGCGGGCTGCGCCAGCGCGCCCGTCGACTTCCACCGGTAGGAGGACGGGAGGGCACACGCGCCGGGTCCCGGCGGATTGGGCGTGCCGGACAGGCCGGACCAGTTCTGGTTGCCGCCGCCGTTGCACGTCGCGATCTGCACCGCCGAGCCGTTGGCCGTACCGGAGCCCGCGACCTCCAGGCACAGCCCGGATTCCACACCGACGATCGTGCCGTCGGAGTTCACCCGCCACTGCTGGTTGGCGCCCCCGTGGCAGCTCCAGATGTGCACCCGGGTACCGGCCGTGGTGGCGTGGCCCGGAACATCCAGGCACTTGTTGCCGTACACGGTCAGCAGGTTGGCGTCCGTCGACGTCCACTGCTGGTTGGTCCCGCCCGAGCAGTCCCAGACCTGAAGGTAAGTGCCGTCGGTCTGGCTGGCGTTCGGCACATCGAGACACCGGCCGGAAGGGACACCGCGTACGGCACCGCTGGTGGCCGCCTGGGCCGGGTTGGCGACAAGCATCGCCGCCAACGCGACCAGGACCGCGGCCACGGCGGCGAGCGCCGNNGACGGTCGATGTGGTGCGCACTGCGTGCTTCGTGCTTCTTGCGGCTCGGCCGTTGCTGTGCGCGCGGCCCGGAGGGGCCCTGCTGCGCGAGCGGAGCGACCCCGACATGTCCGTAATACCGAACAACAGTCGAAGTGTTGACCAAATTGGATGATAGGGAATGGATGAACGGCGTCAATACTTCTCGCATGAATCGTGGACAACGCCGAAACATTCGAAGCGACTTGGGCTGAAACATCGCAGGTCAAGCCGCTCCACTGGCCAGTCCGCGCGGATGGACGGCCAATTGGCGGCAAAACGGGCCCTGTTACATGAACGGCGCCGACACGATGCCCGTCTCTCCGGCGTCATCGCCGCCACGATTTTCCGAATCACGTCCGAAATTTCGGAAACTCTTCGAGTTTGCATTCGGCGCGCCCACGATTCGGGGGAACACCGGGATCGCGACGCGTGCACCTTCTCGGCACCGGTTGGTCATCGGTGTGTTCCTAGGCTCCTGCTGCCGCACACCCGGGCACCCCTCCCCCT
>NZ_LIQQ01000166.1 GCF_001418565.1 Streptomyces graminilatus
ACCTGAACACCTCGGCCGGGCTCGCCGCGAAGGACGTCCTGATCTGGGTGGTCGACCCGGTCGGTGCCGCCGCCATCGACGCCAAGGCGGAGGCCAAGGGCGAGCAGGCCGCCTCGGAGCCGAGCCTGCCGAAGGTGGAGTCCCCGTCGCAGAAGGCGGCGGTCATCACCATCCCCAAGGGCGCCAAGCCTCCCAAGGGCCTTGAGGAGCAGGTGCTGATCAAGGGCAGCGGCAAGAAGGTCGAGGCCGGCCAGGGGCTGATCGCCCAGTACACCGGGGTCAAGTGGGAGGACGGGAAGAAGTTCGACTCGTCCTGGGACCACGGTGGCGCCACGGCCTTCCAGATCGGCACCGGTTCGGTGGTGGCGGGCTGGGACAAGGGTCTCGTCGGCAAGAACGTGGGTGACCGGGTGCTCCTGGTGATCCCGCCGGCCCTGGGCTACGGCGCGAGCCCCGGCAGTGAGCTGGCGAAGAACACGCTGGTCTTCGTGGTGGACATCCTCGGCACCGTCTGACCGGCTCGTCTGTGAGACTGTTCCCGACGCAGGTCACGCAACAAGGAGAGATGAAGTGAGCATCGAGAAGCCCGAGATCGACTTCCCCGAAGGCCAGCCTCCGGCGGACCTCCAGATCAAGGACATCTGGGAGGGCGACGGAGCGGTAGCGGTGGCGGGTCAGAACGTGACCGTCCACTACGTGGGAGTCTCCTTCAGCACGGGCGAGGAGTTCGACGCGAGCTGGAACCGGGGCACCCCGTTCAAGTTCCCGCTGGGCGGCGGCCGGGTCATCAAGGGCTGGGACCAGGGTGTGCAGGGCATGAAGGTCGGTGGCCGGCGTGAGCTGACCATCCCGGCCCACCTCGCCTACGGCAACCAGAGCCCCACGCCGGCGATCAAGCCGGGCGAGACGCTGATCTTCGTGGTGGACCTGATCGCGGTCTGACCGGTCGCCGCTTGACCGGTCGCTGTCCGACCGGTCGCGGTCCGGTTGATCGCGTCCGGTTGATCGCGGTCCGGCCCGTCCGCAGTCCGACCGTCCGGTCGGGTTGTCGTACGACAGTCGAATGTGATCGGGATTGGATGGGATCGTCGTATGAAGTAGATACGGGATTTGACCGAACCTGATCATCTGGGGCCCATGCCTGTCCGGGCATGGGCCCTCGGCTTTTGCCGCGCCACTTCGGGGCGGTACGGTCATCCGTCGTAAGCACCATAGGGAAGGCGAAGTTCGTCGATGGCCATTGCCAAGGCAGAGCGGCTGATGAACCTGGCGCTGTGTCTGCTCGGGACGCGCAGGCCACTGAGCAAGC
>NZ_LIQQ01000167.1 GCF_001418565.1 Streptomyces graminilatus
GCCCCCGGTCGCCCGTCGCCCGGTGGACATGCCCGTCCCCACGCCCATGTCCATGCCGTACCCGCTGCGCGCCCTGAAGCCGGAGGGCGACCTGCCGCCGCTGATCCTGGTCCACGCGGCGGGCGGCACCCCGGACGTCTACCGGCCGCTCGCCGGACTGCTGGCCCCCGGGCTGCCGGTGTACGGGGTGGACCGGGTCGAGGAGATGGACACCGTCGCCGAGAGGGCGCGGCTGTGCGCCGAGGCGATCCGCAAGGCGTGGCCCGACGGCCGCTACCGGATCGGCGGCTGGTCGTACGGCGGGTTCGTGGCCCAGGAGACCGCCCGGCTGCTCGCCGCCGAGTTCGTGCCCCCCGACGCGGTGGTCCTCATCGACTCCGTACGCCCGGTGCGCCCGCCCGGCCAGACCGCGTGGGACGTGGCCCGCGAGCACTTCGAGGGGTTCACCGAGTACGTGGCGAAGGCCTACGGCGCCCGGCTGGACCTTCCGTACGACCGACTCGCCCGGCTCGACGACCGGGGCCGTATCGGCCTGGTGGTGGAGGCGCTGAGCGCGGTCGCCGACATCCCGCCCGCCGCGCTGGAACACCAGCGCACCTCCTACCTGGACCTGCGGACCGGCGAGGCGCACACCCCCGGTTCGTACGACGGCCGGGTGATCCTCTACCGCGCCACCGAACCCGCCCCGCACACCGTGCGCGACCGGGCGTACGAGCGTGAGGACGACGCCCTCGGCTGGGACGAACTCTGCCCGGACCTGGAGATCGTCCGCGTCCCGGGACACCACCTGTCAATTCTCGACCCGCCGCACAACCAGGTCATCGCCGATCACCTGAACCGCGCGTTCGGCTGAACACCCCGCTCACCCACATCACCTCACAAGGAGCCGCACGTCATGTCCGACCACCCGTCCGTTCCCCGCCCCGGCCTGTCCCGCCGCACGCTCGCCAAGGCCGCCGCCCTCGGTGTCGCGGGCGTGCTCATCGGACCCGGGAGAGCCTCGGCCGCCGGCGTCACCGTCACGCAACTGGGCCCCCGCACCTTCGACCTGAGCATCCCCTCGGCCGCGCTGGGCCGCACCGCGCCCGTCCGGATCATCCTGCCGACCGCCTACGCCGCCCAGCCGGGCCGCACCTGGCCGGTGCTCAACCTGCTGCACGGCGCGCACGACGACTACAACTCGTGGACCCGCGAGACCAACATCGAGGCGTTCACCGCCAACAAGGACCTGATCGTGGCCATGCCGGACGGCGGGCCCACCGGCATTCCCACGCGCTGGAAGACCGGCCCCAACTACGAGGCATTCCAGCTCCAGGAGGTCCCGGCGGTCCTGCGCGCCTCCTACCGGGCCTCCACCGTCCAGGCAGTGGCCGGGGTCTCGACCGGCGGGTACGGCGCCATGGCGCACGCCGCCCGCAATCCGGGAAGGTTCGTGGCAGCCGCGTCGTACAGCGGAATACTCGCCACCACCGTGCCGAACATGCCGCAGATCGTCGACGCGATCGTGCGCCGGGAGAACCTCGACCCCATGACGCTGTGGGGCTCCTCGACGACCGACGCCGCCATCTGGCAGGACTTCAACCCCGTGGCACGCGCGAACGGTCTGCGCGGCACGGCGCTCTACGCCTCGGTCGGCACCGGCAGTCTCAACGGCGGGATCGGTTCCATCATCGCCCTGCTGCAGATCATCGCGGGCAACAGCGGCTCCGTGGTGCCCGGGGTCCTGGAGAGCCTGGTGACGTCCTCCACACAGAACTTCTTGACCACGCTCGGCCAGCTGGGCATCCCGGTCACCCAGCACATCTATCCGGGTGGCGGGCACGGATGGGCCGACTGGCAGCGGGAGTTCACCAACTCCTGGCCGCTCCTCGCGAGGGCGCTCGGGCTGCCGGCCTGACGCGTGCAGGTGGGCCTCCGTGCTTTGTCGCGCACTGACAACGCCTTGAACCCATCTTGTAACTCCCGTACAGGGCACGAGAGTTAAGCGGAGGGATATCGTCGTCGGTCGTACCGCCTGACCGACGGTAGGAGCAAACAGCATGGATCCCTTCGCAGTTGTCCCCCGGCGACTGGCAGAGTTCCTGCGCCCGCAGCTCGACGAGATCGCCGGCGAGGTCGAGCGCGAGGTGCAGCTTCAGGTACCCGAGTACGCGCGGCCGGCCGACGACACGTACGTGCGGACGATCAAGGCCGGAGTCACCCAGGCCCTGACCCTCTTCGTGGACCGTATCGCCGACACGGGCCAGCAGCGGGACCTGGAACACGTCGTCCACACCTACCAGGAGATCGGGCGCGGCGAGTCCGGTGAAGGGCGCGGCCTGGAAGTGCTGCAGGCCGCGCTCCGGCTCGGCGGGCGGGCCGCTTGGCGGCGCATGATGAAGGCCGCCGACGAACTCGCCCTCGACCCGGGCGAGGTGGCCGCGCTCGCGGACGCGGCCTTCACCCATATGCACGAGATCATGCAGGCGGCCACCGAGGGCCACACCGAGGCCCGCCTGCGCACCAGCGGTGAGCTGCAACGGCGCCGCAAGCGGCTGCTGGACCTGCTCTTCGCCGACCTGCCCGCCTCGGCGGAGACCGTCGAGGAACTGGCCCGCGCCGCGCGCTGGACGGTGCCCCGGCGGGTCGCCGTCATCGCCGTGGGCGGGAGTGGACGGGAGGAGGACGAACGGCAGTTACTGCCCGCCGGAGTCCTGGCCGACCTGGCCGCCGGCCCGCCCCGGCTGGTCATCCCGGACCCGGACACGACCGGGCCCTCGCACGGGCGCGCTCTCGCCCCCGCGCTGCGGGGCCGGCCGGCCGCGCTCGGACCGACGGTCCCGCTCGCCCAGATCGCGGACTCGCTGCGCTGGGCGGCCCGTGCCCTGTCGCTCATGCAGCGCGGTGTCCTGCCCGGCGAGGGCGTGGTCCGGTGCGCCGACCACCTCTCGACGCTGATCCTCTACTCGGACGAGGCGCTGGTCCGGGCCCTGTCCTACCGGGTTCTCGCGCCGCTGGCCGGGATCCCGGCGCCGCAGCGAGGCAGGCTGGCGGAGACACTGCTCGCCTGGCTTCAGAGCGAGAGCAGCGTCGGGGGCACCGCCCTGCGGCTGCACCTGCATCCGCAGACGGTGCGCTACCGGATGCGCCAGCTGGAGAAACTGTTCGGTGACTCCCTGCGGGACTCGGAGACCCGCTTCGAGCTGGAACTCGCCCTGCGGGCCGGCGCGGCCTCCGAGGCGTCCCGCGAGAACACCGGGCCGGCGGCGGAACCCGTCCGCCCGTCGGTCTCCTCGCTGCGCTCCACCGGCGGCTGACCTCTCCCCGCGCCTCCCGGCGCACCGGTCACCACCATGCTCATCCGTTGTCGAAAACCGGGACGGCACTTGTCATTCCGGTGACTAACACAGGTGTCGCGCGACCGCCTAGTTTCTGAGGGCAGTCCAATCGCCGTGCGGTCGCTCCGGTGCGCCGACGGCATCGCCCGCCACGGTGTCCGCGCCGTCAGGCCCCCGGCGCCAGACAGTCCGGCAGGGGGCCGGCGGCGGGTGCCGGGTCGGCGAGGCAGGCGGCGGCGCGTTCCGGGCCGAGGAAGGGGGCCAGCACGGAGAAGACGAGACCGGGCAGCAGACCGGGCAGCTCGGCGGTCCGGCCGGCGGCGATCCGCCGGTGTATCGCGGAGTACACCCCGCCGACCACGATGTCGACCAACTCCGCCGTGGGGACGGGGAGTCCGTCCTCGGGCGCGTCGGTGAAGAAGTCCCGGAAACGGGTCAGCAGCGCCTCGCGTGCCGCCCATCCGGCGGGGCCGACCGCGTCGACCTCCACGATGGCCATGGCCGCGAACGCCGGTGCCCCGGCGAGCAGGTTCAGCAGCGCGCCGAGCCCGGCGCGCACCGCGCCCGGCCAGTCGGAGGTCCGGGCGTGGGCCTCCTCCATGGCGCTGAAGACCATGGTCGTGCCGTAGTGGTGGGCGGCGAGAAAGGCGTCCTCCTTGCCCTTGAAGAGCTCGTAGAAGACCGGCCTGGTCACACCCGCGGCCTGGCAGATGTCGCTGACCCGGGTATGGGCGTAGCCGACCTGGCCGATGGTGCGGACGAAGCCGTCGAGCAGCCTGTCGCGCTGGTTGGCGGCGACCACCTCGGGCGGGACCCGGCGTGGTCCCCGCTTCAGCGAGCGCTCCGGGTCACGTGCCTTTCGCGTACCGGGCAGCACCAGCTCGTGCGTCTGCGACGGATCTGTTGCCATTCCACATCCCTCCCAGAGAACTTGCGCGCAGTGTATTGACTTGAATACCCGTCAGGTTTACAACTCTCACAGGTTTTCTTCTTATTGCGTGGACTGCCGTCGGTGAGCCGCCGAAACCGACAGTCTCACGCACCTGCAAGGCCCGTCAGCAAGTGTGCGCGCGTCTCTGATGTCAGGTCAGCGACGCGCATCGGACGGGTGGTTCCCGCAGTCCGGGAACCACCCCCGCGGACCGCCGTCTTCACCCCGAGCCGGGGACCGGCGACCCGCCTTCACCAGCCGCGCCCGAACCGGAAGAACCAGAGGACCTCATCATGCGCAGATACACCGCCTCCGCCGTCGCCGCCACCGCCGCCCTGTCGGCCCTGGCCCTCCTCCCCGCCACCACCGCCTCGGCGGACAGCGCCGTGCTCACCTACGGCAGCGCCGGCGGCAGCGCGATCTCCGTCGGCGACGTGCTCACCTCGTCGCTGGCGAGCGGCACCTCGGCCACCATGAAGACCAGCCTGGGCGGCAACTCGGGCATCACCTGCTCCGCCTCGGCGCTCTCCGCCACGGTGACGTCGAACCCCGCCGCCCCCGGCACCGCCACCGAGTCCGCGACCTCCCAGACCTTCGGCGGCTGCACCAGCAACGTCTTCGGCGTCACCGGCGTCCAGAGCCTCACGGTCAACGGCCTGCCCTACAACACCTCCGCGTCCTCCGACGGCACCGTCAAGGTGACCCCGTCCGCGGGCAGCGCGATCCAGACCACCGTCGTGCTCTCCACCCTGCTGGGCTCAGTCACCTGCGTCTACCGGGCGCCCAGCCTCTCCGCGGTGAGCAACAACAGCGACACCAGCCTGACCTTCACCAACCAGGAGTTCACCAAGTCGTCCGGCTCCTTCCTGTGCAACAACAAGGGCTACTTCTCGGCCACGTACGCCCCCGTGGTCGACAGCAGTGTCAGCGGCTCCCCCGCCGTCTACACCAACTGACACCCCCCTGAGAGGACTCCCGTGAAACTGCTCCGCCCCCGAGCTGTCATGGCGACCCTCGCGATCGTCGCCTCGATCGCCATCGGCGCCCCCGCCCAGGCCGGTGCCGCCCCCACTCAGGTCAGTGCCGCCGCCTCCTACGAACGCGGCCCGTACCCGACCGAGGCAAGCATCACCGCCGTCACCGGTCCGTTCGCCACCGCGACGGTCAACGTGCCGTCGGGCAGCGGTCCGGGCTTCAACAACGGCACCATCTACTACCCCACCGACACCAGCCAGGGCACCTTCGGCTCCGTCGTCGTCATGCCGGGCTTCTTCGCCTCCCAGTCGCAGATCGCCTGGTACGGGCCCCGGCTGGCCTCGCAGGGCTTCGTGGTGCTGACCCTCGACAGCAACGCGCCGTGGGACCCGCCGGGCGACCGCGGCAGCCAACTGCTGGCAGCGCTCGACTACCTGACGACCCAGAGCGCGGTGAAGAACAGGATCGACCCCACCCGGTCGGCCCTGATCGGCTGGTCGATGGGTGGCGGCGGCACGCTGGAGAGCGCGGCGAACAGGCCGGCCCTCAAGGCGGCGATCCCGCTGGCGCCCTGGAACGTCAAGAACGTCGGTGCCCAGATCAAGGTGCCCACCATGATCTTCGGCGCCGACGGCGACACCGTGGCCCCCGTCTCCAGCATGTCCCTGCCCTACTACAACGCGATCGTCGCCCCCAACAAGGCGTTCATCAACCTGAAGGGCGCCGACCACTTCACCTTCGCCAAGCCCACCACCACGATCGCGAAGTACAGCATCGCCTGGCTCAAGCGCTTCGTGGACAGCGACACCCGCTACAACCAGTTCCTCTGCCCGGCTCCGAACGACCCCACCACGGTCGACTTCAAGATCACCTGCCCGGTCTGACCCGACCTCGAAGCCTGGTAGGCGCGTGGTAGGCGCGGGGGCCCAACCGGCCACCCGCGCCCTGCCATGTCCCGCACCCGGCACCGGCTCACCGCGCCCGGCCCACGCGGGAACCGGAACCTCGTAAACTCCGGGCTTGTGCGTGTGACGGTTCTCGGCCCGCTCAGGGCATGGCGTGACGGGACGGAACTCGAACTCGGCCCACCCAGGAGGAAGGCCCTGCTGGCGCTCCTGCTGACCCAGGTGGACCAGCCCGTTCCGGCCGACGAGATCGTCGAGGTCCTGTGGGGGGACAACGCCCCGGACAGCGCGATGAACGTCGTACACCGGCACATCGGGACCCTGCGCAAGGCGCTGGGTCCCGTTCTGGTGCGGGCGTCCGGCGGATACCGGCTCCACCTCGACACCGGGGAGCTGGATCTCCTGCGGTTCCGCGCACTGCGGGCCGACGCCGCACAGAGTCGGCGGACGGGCGACGACATCGCGGGCACGAGGCAACTGCTGGCGGCCCTCGACCTCTGGCACGGGCCGATCGCCGGCGGGCTGCCGACAGCGATGCGTGCCCATCCACTGATCGCGCGGGTCGAACGCGAGTACCCGGACACGGTGAAGGAAGCCGTCGACGCCGCCATGGGCGCCGGTGACGTCCACCTGGAGCGCGTACTCATGCCGCTGCGGCGCGCGGCCCACGCACACCCGCTGGACGAGACGTTGCACGCACGCCTCGTCACGGCCCTGGCCCGCACCGGGCACACACGGGAAGCGCGACGGAGCTACGAGGACGTACGCCGACGGCTCGACGAGGACCTCGGACTTGAGCCCGGTCCCGAACTGGCGGAAGCCGGAGCACGGCTGCGTACGCGCTCGGACGCGACAGCTCCTGCCTCGATTCCTTCCCCGACCGCGGCGGGCGACGGCATCACTCCTACGACGAGACCCGCACAACTCCCCCCGGACCTGGGCGTCTTCAGCGGACGGCACACCGAACTGGCCCTGGCGCGCAGCCTGCTGTCCGCCGACGGACTGCCGGGCCGGCCCGTCGTCATCAGTGCCATCGGGGGCATGGCGGGAGTGGGCAAGACCACGCTGGCCCTCCACTGGGCGCACGAGGTCGCCCCGCGCTACCCCGACGGGCAGCTCTTCGCCGACCTGCGCGGCTTCGACCCGGGCGGGGCGACGGCCGCTCCGGCCCAGATCCTGCGCGGCTTCCTCGACGCGCTGGGAGTCGCGTCCGAACACATACCGCTGACCGTCGACGCCCAGGCGTCGCTCTACCGGAGCCTGTTGGCGGGCAAGCGTGTACTGGTCGTGCTGGACAACGCCAGGGACCCCGAACAGGTCCGGCCGCTGCTGCCGGGCGCGGGCGGCTGCCTCGTCATCGTCACCAGCCGCACCTTCCTGTCCGGCCTGGTGGCCGAGGGCGCGCATCCCGTCGCCCTCGACGTGCTGGACGAAGCCGCTTCCCAGGAGCTGCTGGCCCGCCGCCTCGGTACGCGACGGCTCACCGAACAGCCCGACGCGGTCAGGGACATCGTCCGCGCGTGCGCGGGCCTGCCGCTGGCCCTGGCGGTCGTCAGCGCCCGTATGTCCATGAACCCCCACGGTGATCTCGGTGTCCTCGCCTCCGAACTGACGGAGGACGGCGAGCGCCTCGCCACGCTGTCGGCCGGAGATCCGTCCACCGACCTGCGAACGGTCTTCTCCTGGTCGTACCGGGCGCTCACCCCGCCGGCCGCGCTGCTCTTCCGCCTGCTGGCCCTGCACCCCGGGCCCGAGGTGTCGCTCGACGCGGCGTCGAGCCTGCTCGGTCTGCCCCGGCCCGAGACACGCTCCGCGCTGTCCGAACTGGCCGGCGCACATCTGCTCACCGAACGCCTCGCCGGCCGGTTCGGGTGCCACGACCTGCTGCGCGCCTACGCGGGCGACCTGCTCCAGGCCCACGATTCCCAGGACGATCAGATTCTCGCCCTGCGGCGGCTGCTCGACCATCTGCTGCACAGCGCGCGGCACGCGAGCGCCTTACTCGCACCGCAGGGCGAACAGCCGGCCCTCCCCGACCCCGTCGACGGCGCTGTCGTGGTCGGGTTCCGCACCCGCGAACAGGCGGCGAACTGGCTGGAGTCGGAGCGGGCCGTCATCCTCGCCGCGGTCGCCCACGGGCCCGCCCGCACACATCTGCCGTCGCGGTGCTGGCAGTTGGCCGCCACGGTGGAACTGCACCTCGACCGGCTCGGCCGCTGGCAGGAACAGCTCGCCCTCCAGACGGCGGCGCTCGACGCGGCGGAGCGAGCCGGGGATCAGACAGGCCGTGCCCACGCCCACCGCGCCCTGGGCTTCGTCCACGGCCGCCTCGGCGACCCCGACGCGGCCACGGAACACCTGACCACCGCCCTTGACCTGTTCCGGGCGGTGGCCGACCCGGCGGGCGAGGCCAGGACCCAGCGCTACCTCGCCTTCCAGGCGAACAGGGACGGCCGGCACGAGGACGCTCTGATCCACTACGGCCTGGCCCACACCCTGTACGCGGACTCGGGCAACCTGACCGGGCAGGCCCAGGTGCACAACGAGGTCGGGTGGACCCACATCCTGCGCGGCGACCACTCCCGGGCCCTCGTGGAATGCCATCGGGCGATCGACCTCCACCGGCAGCTCGGCAATCCGAACGGCGAGGCCGCCGCCTGGGACAGCCTCGGCTACGCCCACCATCACCTGTCGGACCACGAACAGGCCATCGACTGCTACCGCCAGGCCCTGACGCTCTACCGCCACCTGCACGACGCCTACCTCGAAGCGGACACCCTGGTCCACATCGGCGACAGCCAGCAGGCCGCGGGAGCCCCCGCCGATGCCGACGGATCGTGGCGGCAGGCCCTGCGGATCCTCGAACGCCTGGGCCACCCGGACGCGGCGGCGGTCCGGCAGCGCCTGGCCGGCTGACGTACCCCGAGGGCGGCAGGCGGCGGCCTGCCGTACGTCGGCACCTTTTGGTCGCCTCGCCCCGGCTACGTTCACCGAACCGCCGAGCCGAAAGGAACCAAGGCCATGCCCACGATCACCACATCGGACTGCGTCGAGATCCACTACAAGGACTGGGGGAGCGGGCAGCCCCACTGGTGGACTGTCGGTATTCGACGTGAACCCGCGGCGGACGCCCGCGCTCCGGTGCGGGCCTTCGCCCTCTGCCACCGCGCCGTACGGCCCCCTCCCGGCAGCGGCAATCCCGCGCGGCAGAAGGCTCACCCGGCGCTACGAGGTTCACGGCGCCGGCACGGCACCGATCTGCTGCATCACCCCGAGGAGATCGGGCTGGCCCCGTTCGCCGACGATCCGGCCGTCGGCCAGGTAGTAGAAGTTCATGGCCTGCACCGAGATCTTGTTGCCGCTCGCCGGGATCCCGAAGAACTCACCGTCGTGGGTTCCCCGCATGGTGAACCGCGCGGCCACGGTGTCGCCTTCGGTGACCGTCTCCTCCAGCGTCCACCGGACGTCGGGGAAGGCGCCGCGCATCATCCCGATGACTTCCAGGTACCCATCGGGCCCCCGCAGGGGTTCCGGGTGGCTTGGCGCGTGGAACACCGCGTCCGGAGAAATGACCTCGCGGGCGAGATCCTCGTTGCCCGTGTTGATGAACTCGACGAAGCGGTTCATCACTGACTCGGTGGACTGCGATGGCATCTTGCTGTGCCTCTCCGGAGACGTTTGAGCGGGTGCCGCGAGCGTAACATCGAATCGATGTTCACATCGATTCGATGTTCGCGTGCGAAGATGGACTCATGCTGGAACTCGCGATACTCGGCTTCCTCGCCGAGGGACCCCTGCCCGGACACGAGCTGCGCCGCCGCGTCTCACAACTGACCGGCTATACGCGGCCGGTCAGTGACGGCAGCCTGTATCCGGCGATCAATCGCCTGACCAGGGCGGGCTTGATCGAGCGGCGCGCCGACCCGGCCGCGGGGGCGGCCCGGTACGTGCTCAGCCCGACCGCGGCCGGACGGGCCGACATGCTTCAGCGCCTGCGCAAGCCCGCCGACCACGAGATCACCGACTTCACCCGGTTCTACGTCGTCCTGGCCTTCCTCTCCCACCTGCCCGACGTGGCCGAACAGCACGCGGTGCTGCGCAGACGGCTGGAGTTCCTGGAAGAACCGGCGAGCTTCTTCTACGACAACGAGCGGCCCCTGCGTGCCGAGCAGATCGCCGACCCCTACCGGCGGGGCATGCTGCTCACCGCCCGCGCCACCAGCCGCGCCGAACGGACCTGGCTGCGCGAGGCCCTCGGGGAGAAGGCGCCCGCATTCGACACCGCACGCACCGACGGCGATCCGCACGCGCCCGCCGCTCCCACGAGCTGACTGCCACGGAGGTACCCCCATGCTTGCATCCTGGTACGACGACCAGGGCCCCGCCGCCGATGTCCTGCACGTCGGTGAACTCCCTGATCCCGTCCCCGGCCCCGGCGAGGTCCGCGTCCGCGTCACCGTCTCGGGCGTCAACCCCGGCGACACCAAGAAACGGCGCGGCTGGCTCGGCTCGTCCATGCCCTTCCCGCGGGTGATCCCGCACAGCGACGCCGCCGGAGTCATCGACGCGGTGGGCGCCCAAGTCGACGCCCACCGCGTCGGACAACGGGTCTGGGTATACGGCGCCCAGTCCTACCGCCCCTTCGGCACAGCCGCCCAGTACACCGTCGTACCCGACCACCAGGCCGCCCCCCTGCCCGACCACCTCGATGACGAGCTGGGGGCGAGCCTCGGCATCCCCGGCATCACCGCCCACCGCACCGTCTTCGCCGACGGCCCGGTCGACGGCCAACTGGTCCTGGTCCACGGAGTTCTCGGCGGCGTCGGCTCCCTGGCCGCCCAGCTCGCCCACTGGGCCGGCGCGACTGTGATCGCGACCGTCCGCCGAACCGCGGACCTCAACCGCGTCGACGCGGCCGTCGTCTCCCACGCCGTCGCCCTGGATACCGGCGACCCCGCCGCGGCCATCCGCTCGTACGCGCCGCGGGGCGTCGACCGGATCATCGAGGTCGCGCTGTCCGACAACGCCGATCTCGACAACGCCGTCGCCGCCGACAACGCCGTCATCGCCGCCTACGCCACCCGCGCGGACCGCACCGAGATCCCCTTCTGGCCGCTGCTGTTCAACAACGTCACCCTGCGGCTGCTCGGCAGCGACGACTTCCCCGCCGAGGCCAAGCGCCAGGCCGCCCGCGACCTCACCTCCGCAGCCGCCGTCGGCGCCCTTACCGTCGCCGTCGGCGACCGTCACCCGCTGGACGACATCGCCAAGGCCCACGACCGCGTCGACGCCGGCGGTGGCCACGGCCGCATCCTGCTCACCATCCCCCAATAGCGCGGACCCGGAACACCGCCCTGCTCAACTGCCTGCCGTCGATGAAGTTGAAGACCTCGGCGCGGGCAGTGGCCCGGTCTGGCCAGGTCCGGGTGCCGATCTCCTCAAGGCCTGACACACGGCCCGGATGTTCTCCTGCCGGATGTTCTCCTGAAAGGGCTGTCTAGGGAGCGTTCGCGGTGGCGGAGAGCTTCTCCCGGATCTCGGCCGCCCAGGCGGGATCCATCCGGGTGAGGATGTCGAGTGCCTGACGCCAGCGCGCGCGGGCGTCCTCGGTGGCGCCCGCCTCGGCGAGCGTGTCGCCGAGGCGGGTGAGGCTGCCGGCCTCGTTGTAGCGGTCTCCGTTCGCCCGCAGAATGCGGATCGCGCGCTCGTAACAGAGGCGGGCCCGGCGGAGGTTGCCGAGGCGATGGTGGGCGAACGCCAGTGTGTCCCAGGTGTGCGCATGCCCCCGGTCCCCTTCCTCGGGTATCCGCCGGTAGACCAGCAGCGACCGCACGGCGCTGGTGACCGCGTCCTCGTAGGCTCCCGACGACGCCTGGAACCAGGCGAGCGCGTTGAGGGAGGTGGCCTGCGCGCTGAGGTGACCGGCCTCGCGGTAGAGGTCGAGCGCGCGCCGCGTGTGCTCGATCGCCAGGACGTCACGTCCGGTGCGCTCCATCAGCCAGCCGAGTATCCGCAGGCAGTGTGCCTGCCCCATCCGGTCGCCGAGGGATTCGAACAGCGAAAGGGCGTGGCTCGCGTGCTCCTCCGCCGACTCGTACCGGCGCAGCAGGGAGTACGCGCGTCCCAGTCCCGCGTGCGCGTGGGCCAGGCCGAGCGCCTCGCCCGACTGCCGGGCGGCGGCCAGCGCGGTGTGCTGGAGGTCCACCCAGTCGTGCCAGGGGCCCACCCGCTTGTACATCGATTCGAGCAGATGGATGAGCCGCCAGGCGTCGTGCGGCCGGTCGTCCTGGACGGCCTGGCGCACGACCGCCGTCAACGTGAGGCGTTCCTGCTGGAACCATTCCACCGACGCTTCCACGCTGGACGGCTCGGCGGCAGCCGCCGGGACCCCGGCGGGGACGGTGACGAGGTGGGTCGGGTCGAGCAGCCTCAGGGCCGCGTGGGCCGTCCGAGCGTAGTGCCGGTACAGCCGGCCGTGCGCCGAGTCCCTGTCCTCGGCGGTGTCGTGCGACTCGGCGGCCTCCCGTCCGTAGGCGCGCAGCAGGTCGTGCAGACGGTGGCGGCCCCGCGCCTCCACGCCGACGAGATGTGCTCGTACGAGCTCGGCCAGCAGCGGACGGGTCGCGCGTACGGTGAGTCCGGCCAGGGCGGCGGCGGAATCGATGTCGAACGTCGCTCCCGGGTGCAGCGACAGCAGGCGGAAGAGCCGGGCGGTGTCGTCCGGGAGCGTGCGGTACGACCAGCCGAACACCGCTCGTACGTCGGTGAACCGGTCCGCGCCCTGGAAGGCGTCCAGGCTGCCCTTCGCCTCCAGCAGTTGGCCGGCCGTCGCGCTGAGCGGCAGGCGGGGGTTCATCAGCGCACGTGCCGTGATGACGGAGAGGGCCAGCGGGAGCCTGCCGCACAGGGCGATGATCGTCTCGGTCGCCTCGGGTTCGGCGTCGACCCGGTCGGCCCCGAGCCGCCGGACGAGGCTCTCGCGGGCGCTCCCGGCGGACATCACGTCGAGTTCCAGCGGGTGGGCGCCGTGCGCCGCGACCAGACTGCTCAGTTGGTTCCGGCTGGTGATGAGGACCAGACAGCCCGCGGACCCGGGAAGCAGCGGCCGGACCTGCTCCGTGTCACGGGCGTTGTCGAGCAGCACGAGCATGCGCCGGTCCGCCAGGAAGCTCCGGTACAGGGCGGCCTGGGCGTCGAGCCCGTCGGGGATCCGCTGAGGGGAGACCCCCAGACTCGCCAGGAAGCCGCGGATCGCCTCGGCGGGGGTCATGGCCGATCCGTTGAGGTCGAAGCCGCGGAGATTGACGTAGAGCTGACCGTCGGGATACCGGTCGGCCACGCGGTACGCGAGGTGGACGGCGAGGGTGGTCTTGCCGACACCGGCCATGCCGCCGATCGCACTGATGACCATCGCGGGGGAGGCGGGAGCGGTGCGTTCGCCGGCGTCCAGTTGTGCCAGCAGGCTGTCGACCTCGGCCTCCCGCCCGACGAAATGCGCCGGAGCGGCGGGCAGTTGAGCGGGGCGGGGGAGAGGGGAGCCGTACATCTGGTGATACGGCTGGTGCAACTGCTGTTCGATCTCGGCCGGTTCCTGTGCCGGTTCCGGTGCCGGTTCGGGTGCTGGAGGCGTGGGCGGGGCTCCGGCCAGCACCTGTTGGTGCGCTTCGCTCAGCAACGGGGAGGGGCTGACGCCCAGTTCCGTCCGGAGACGGTCGCGCAGGCGGTGGAAGACGTCGACGGCTTCGGCCTGTCGTCCGGACGCGGCCAGGGCGAGCAGGAGCTTGGCGTGCAGCTGTTCGTCGAACCGGTGCTGGTCCGCCAGCATCCGCAGGGGAGCGAGCACGAGGTCCGCGTCTTTGTGGCGCAGCGCGAGGTCCGCCGCCTCCACGGCGAGTGCCAGCCGCTCGTTGTCGAGCTGGGTGAAGAGCGGATGCCCCCGGACCTCGGCGCTGACGCCGGCCGCCACCGGGCCCCGCCACAGGGCGAGAGCCTCCGCGTACCGGCGTACCGAGTCCCCGGCCCGCCCCGCGTCGCGGGCTTCACGGGCGCGCGTGTACAGCTCGCGGAAACGCAGCAGGTCGAGCGAGTCCGCGTCCACCTCGATCCGGTAGCCGCCGCCCCCGCCCACCAGCCACTGTCCCGGAGCCATACGGGGGAGGGCCGGTTCGATCATCCGGCGCAGCGAGCCGGCGTAACGGCGTACGACGTTCGTCGCGCTGGCGGGTTCGGTGCCGCCCCACAGCAGGGCGATCAGGGTGGGCAGCGGCACCGTCTGCCCCGCGCTCGCCAGCAGGACGGCGAGCATGGCCCGCTGTTGCGGGGGCCCGGTGCGCAGTTCGGTGCCGCCCCGCCACACCCGTACGGGGCCGAGCACGGCGAAGCGCACCTCGGGCGCGGGCGGGACGGTCAGGGCGTCGTCTCCAGTCATCGTGGTGAAATCGATCGCTCAGCCGGCCGGCCGCAGCAGTTGTGCCAAGGCGGTGCGGGAGGTGACGCCCAGCTTGGGTAAGACGCGGTGGAGGCAGTCGCCGACCGTCCGGTGGGAGAGGCAGAGCTTCTCGCCGGTCTCCCGGTCGGTGGGGTCATCCGCCGCCGTCAGGGGGATCGGATCCGAGGTGAGCCCGCGCGCCACGAAGGCCGGAACGGCGGCACCGGCCGCGTCCAGCCGGTGCGGGTCCTCCACGACCAGCGGTACGGGGCGCTGGGCGGCCACCTCCGCGAGAAGATCGAGGGTCGCCAGGGCCACCAGGAACGGATCGGCGTCCCGGTTCCCGGCGTCGGCGTCCCGGTTCCCGGCGTCGACAGGCCGGCTCTCGGCCTCGACTGCCCCGGTGAGGGTCGCCAGTTGAGCGGGCGGCGGCGCGGTGCCGTGGGAGCGGACGGGGGCTGGCAGCCGGCTCAGGCCGGCGAAGGGCAGGTGGGCGTTGTGTTCGCCGGCCGTGGTGGTCCGGACGCGGAAGCCCGCGGCGGGACGTCCGGTGAACGGGTGTTCCAGGCGGGCGGTCTTGCCGATGCCGGGCTCGCCCGTGATCAGGAGTGCCCCGCCGACGCCGTCGCGTGCACGGTCCATGACGGCCGTGACAGCGGCGGTCCCGGCATCCCGTCCGATGACTGGCACTGCGCTCGATTCTCGAACCGGTGATCTTTTTCGTCAGTCTACGTCGTGACGGACCACCGCTCCAGGGTCCGCTTTCCGCCTTGGCCTGGCCTGGCGTCTGCGTCTGTGCCAAGGCGAGCGGAACGACCGGTCCGACGCACGGCGCGACGATGTCCCGGAGCGCGGAGCGCGATGGGGGCCCGGACCGGTCCCCAGGCCGTCGTGGAGCCGGGCCGAGATGCCGTCGTACACGGCGAACGCCCCCGCGCGGTTCCCGGCGGCCGTCGGAACCAGCATCAACTTGGCCCGCAAGGACGGGTCCAGGGCGTGGCGGTCGGCGATCCGGTCCGCTCTCCCGGGCCAGCCGCGTCGCTTCCCCGGCGGCGGCAACGGTCGGCGTGAGCTGTGCCAGTCGGGCGCACACGTCCGCCGCAGTCGACGGGGCTGGGCGTGGGCGAGGATCGAGAGCGGCGACGGATCGGTGTCCGACAGGGGCGGTTCGTCGGCCGGCGCGACGATGTCACGGGGAGTTCCGTTGGATGCCCGTCTACTGCGGCACGGATTTCTGGCCCGTCGGACCGGCCGCGAACCAGGTCCCGCCGAGCCCTTGGCCGTTGGCATCCCCTGCCTCGATGTCTCCCGAGTAACGGTAGACGGGCCACCCGCCGATCGTCAGCTGCACCGATCCGTCGTCCCGGCGGATCGCGCCCACCTGTTTCTCGTCCACACCGGCCAGGTAGACGTTGCCGCCCTCCACGATCGTCACCGGCGGCCAGGTGGTGGCGCACTCGCCGACGCAGGCCGACCTGGACGGCTCGGCGGTGTCCTTGTCGAACCGGTACAGGGTCGCCTGGTTGATGTTGATCAGATGGGTGCCGAGGGCGGGCGACCGTACCGCCGACAGTTGCACCCACTTCGGCGGCGCCTCCTGCACCTGGCGACCGGTGACCGTACCGCCGGTGCCCTGGAGGCCGTTGTCCGCGGCGGCGCTGTCCACGACCCGCAGCGCGGTGTTGCCGGTGGCCGGGGGCTGCGAGGTCTGCTGTCCGGAATCGGCGGACGGGGCGGACGCGGACGACGCGGTGGACGCGGGCGCGTCCGGGGAACCGCCCACCGAGACGGTTCTGCCGCACGCGGCGGCCAGCGACAGCCCGCACAGGACGAGAGTGGTGAGTGCGGTCCGGGTGAGCGGGCCGTGTGTCGTAGCGCTGTTGAGAATCACATGGCCATCACGAGACGGACGGCCGAAAGGTTCACACGGCTCCACAGGGCTCCACACGGCTCCACAGGGCTCTACAGGGGGCTTCACGCGGCGTCGCCTGTCTTCGCCGAACCCTTCGGGGCTCCACATCGTGTTCTCGTCGAGGCAGAGCATGCGACCGGACCGGCGGAAGGACTGCGATGGCCAGGATCGAGATACCGGGCACAGAACTCGAGGAGGTCCGTCGGACCCTCGGATTCGTCATGGACAACATCGACATCGACAGTGCCGACATCGACTTCGACCGTGCGCTGGGCCGCCCGCTCGTCGACGCGGCGCGCAACTTCGAGAACCGGTGGAGCGACGGACGCATCCAGATCCAGCGGCAGGCGAAGGTCATCCGGGACGGCGCGGACGACATGGTCCAGCAGTTCACCCGGACGGACAACGACGCCGCCGCCAACCTCGGGACACCCCGATGAGCGCCCCGGACCGCTTCGTCCTCCAGGTGCCCGAGTCCTGGCCGGACGCCGACCTCAGCGGGGAGTCCCTGACCGCGATGCGCGCCGCCGCGCTGGCGCGGACGGACGATCCCAGGCAGAAGGCGACCGTCAACGACATGTTCCGGCAGGGCCGCGAGCTGGTGCGCGCCGCACGGAGCCACGGCGCGCTCTACGGAGCCGGTACGGTCACGCTCTTCGACGACGGCGTCTTCATGGCCAACGTCATGGTCTTCGCCGTGACCGCGCCGACGGGGCGGGAACTGAACCTGGCCACTCTGTCCGCCCAGCTGGGCGGGTCCGCCGCGAAGGGGAAGGCCCTGTCGAACCGTGTCGTCACCGCTGTCGAGATCCCCGAGGTGGGGACGGTGGCACGGGTGACTGCCGTGGAGGAGGTTCCGTTGACCGCCGACGTCAGGATGAGGGTGCTCACCATGCACACGGTGATCCCGGTTCCCGCGACGCCGAGGAACTACCTGCTGGTGACCTGCACCAGTCCCAACCTGCCTTTGAGGACAGACGTGTACGACCTCTTCGACGCCATCACCCATACGTTCCGCTACGTGCGGTCCGTGGAGGAGACGGCAGCCGTGTGAGGCGGGTCCCGGGGGGCGGGGGTGTGTGGAGGGCGGCCGCCCGACGGGTCCCGCCCTCCACACACCTCCGCCCCCGCCGTCCGCGTCAGTCCTCGGGACGCGCCAGCGGAACCTGCACCGCGGTCAGTGTGCCGTCTCCCAGATGGAGCAGCCCGCGTCCGGCCTGCGGAGCACCTCCGACGAGGCCACGGGTGAGGCGGACGCCCACCACGTCGCCGTCGCTCAGACTCTGCGGCGAGAGCAGCATGCCGGACCTGTTCCGCTTCACCTGCCCCACCCAACCGGCGAGGCTCAGGGACAGCGATTCGGCGTTGCCCGCCACGACCAGCCCCCAGCCGGGACCCGCTCCGCCGCGTGCCAGCAACGCCAGGTCGGGGTCGATCTCGGCGCCCATGAACAGTTCCGCGTCGTCCACGACGATCACCGCGGCGTCCTGGGGGACGCTGCCGAGTGCCTCGCGGAACTCGGCGGTCGACACCTCCGGTTCGGTGAGTACGGCGACGACACCCGGCCGCCCCGCGAGCTCACGCAACGGTGACCTGCGCGGGGCCAGGACGATGACACCGCCGCCGGCCGCCAGGACGGAGCGCGCCGCGCCCAGCAGAGCGGTACTGCGGCCGGTGCGCGGCGGTCCGGCGATGGCGAACGTGGGCACGTCCGCCAGGTCGGGCCCGAGGGAGGTGAGAGTGTCACCGCCGACCGCGACCAGCGGACGCAGCGGCCCCCCTGTCGTATGTAGGGCCGCCGCGTCGGCGTACGAGATACGGTCGGGCAGCACGTCCAGACGCGCGGGGCGCCGCGTGTCGGGGACCTCCGCCTCACGCACGGTCAGAGCGGCCCCCAGCTCCACGAGCACCTGGGCCTGCGCCGTGCCGGCCAGGTCCGTCGAGAGCACGGCGATCTGCGTCTCGCTCAGGTCCTGAAGCCGCAGCGCCCGGCCCGGCACCGGATCCGTGGGCGCCGACCGCGACGGAATGCCCACCGAGCCGTAGTCCGCGCGGTCGTTGAGCCGCAGAACGAGCTTGTCCTCGGTCGTACCGGCGAAACGGCCGCCGCCCAGTACCCGGTCACCGGCCAGCACCAGGTGAATGCCCGCGCCCGCCCCGTCCCTGAGCAGCTTGAGCATGCGTTCCATGAAGCTGCCGTTGTCGAAAGTGGCGAACTCTCGCTCGAAGACCTCGAACCGGTCCACCAGGACCACGATGTGCGGCAGCCGCTCCTCCGGGGTCGCCATGCTCCGCAGCTCGGCGAGGTCGGCGGTCCCACGCGCCCCCAACAGCGTCTGACGCGAGGTGAGTTCGGCGACGAGCCGGTCGAACAGCCGGTTGAGCCGCTCGGTCTGTTTACGGTCCACGACGGCACCGCAGTGCGGCAGCGCGGTCAACGCGTTGAGCGCGCCGTTGCCGCAGTCGATGCCGTACAGGTGCACGTCCTCCACCCCGTGCGCCTGGGCCAGCGCCGCCGACAGCGTACGCAGCGCCTGGGAGCGGCCACTGCGGGCGGAGCCGATGAGGTGCAGATGGCCCGCGCGGTCGATGTCGAAGACCAGTGGGGTACGGCTCTGCTGGGCCGGCAGGTCCACCAGACCGTAGGCCACGACGGGCAGCGACGCCGTACGGTCGGCGACCGGGTCGGGGGACCGCTCGGGTGTCCAGGTCAGGACGTCCGGCAGCGCGGGCAGCCATGGGCTGGGCTGACGTGCCACGTCCGTGACGCGGGCCGCCTGGGCGATCGCCGTGGTCAGCACGGAGAGATCCGTGACCGCCGAGACACCCCCGGCGGACCCGGCCCCGGACCACCGGACCACCGGACCACCGAGCTCCTGCCACGTCACCCTGCGGGCCCGCACCGGTACGTCGCTGTCCGCCACCACCGCCGTCCCGGGGTGCCGCCCGCCCACCCGCGCCGCCTGGAACGGCAGCAGGGCCGAAGGGCCCAGCCGGGCATAGGCGCGCCCGGGTGTGGCGGAGGAGATCTCGCCCGCCTCGGGGGCGTCGATGATGTCCCGGCTCTCGCCGGTGTCCGTGGTGCGCAGCGCGATACGCAGGTTGGTGTTGGCCCGGATGTCGGCGGTGACGGCCCCGCTGGGCCGCTGCGTGGCCAGGATCAGATGGATGCCCAGAGACCGTCCCCGCTGCGCGATGTTGACCAACCCCGAGATGAAGTCGGGCAGTTCACGCGCCATTGAGGCGAACTCGTCGATGACGAGCAGCAGTCGGGGGAGGGGCGACAGCACGTCCCCGCCCCGGGCCCGCTTGTCGAGGTAGTCCTCGATGTCCTTCGCCCCCGCCTTCGCCAGAAGCGCCTCCCGGCGGCGCAGCTCCGCCCCCAGCGAGACCAGTGCCCGTTCGACCAGATGCGTGTCCAGGTCGGTCACCATGCCGACGGTGTGCGGCAGTTCGGCGCATTCGGCGAACGCGCTGCCGCCCTTGTAGTCGACGAGGACGAACGTCATCTCGTCCGGCCGGTTGACGACGGCGAGAGTGGCGATGAGGGTCTGGAGCAGTTCCGACTTGCCCGAACCGGTGGTGCCCGCGACGAGACCGTGCGGGCCGTCCCGCACCAGGTCCACGGCGAAGTCGCCGTCGTAGCCGGTACCCATGACCGCGCGGGTGCTGCGCCCCGACAGTGCCCAGCCGGCCGCCACGGCCTGGGCCGTCGGCGTCTCCAGGCCCAGGAGGTCGAGCAGCCGTACGGCGCCGGGCAGCACGCTCTCGTCGGAGTCGCCCACACCCCGCAGCGGTGCGAGAACCCGGCCCAGCCTGTCGTACCAGCCGGGGTCCGGGACGTCGGTGCGTACGTCCTCCAGAGCCGCGCCGACACCGGTACGCACCCGGGAACCGCCGTCGGCCCCGCCGGGCAGTACCACGACGGCCCCGCACTCCTCGGGGAGCAGTCGCTCCTCCCGGTCCACGCAGATCGTGTGCACGCCCACCGAGGGGCCGTCGCGCAGCAGGGCGACCACACCGGGCAGGGAGCGGGCCCGGCGGGCCTGGTCCAGGATCACCAGGACGTCCGGCAGTCCGGCCACCCCGCCCCGCCGCTGCTCGGGCCCGGCGGCGATCCGGGACGCGACCGTCCGGCCGAGTTCGCCGATACGCCGGGCCAGGGCGTCGGCGGTGGACCCCACCAGCGCGTACGTGTCCTCGGCCTGCGGCCGGCAGTGCGGCAGCCAGCGCGTCCACGCCCAGTCACGCTCGTCGTCGAGACCGGCCAGTACGACGATCCGTAGATCTGAAGGGCTGTGCAGGCTCGCGGCCTGGGCGGCCAGCCAGCCGGCGAGCCGGCCGGCGCCCGGACCGGCGATGCCCGCCACTCCGGCGCGTCTGAGAGCCACGGTCACCGGGACCTGGTTCAGGCCGGGCACCGTCGTCCTGCGGTGTTCGTCCCGTGTCGGATCCTCCACGCTCACGGAGGAGGGAATGTCGGCGGTGCCCACCCGCAGGGTGAGGAAGTCGGCGTCCTGCCATCGGCGTTCCCAGAGCCGTTCCGAGGGCTGCGCGGCCATCTGGAGCAGCGCCGCCGGATCCGGGTGCGCCGCCCGGAGGGCGCGCTGCTCCTCCCGTACGGCGCTGTCGATGTCCTTACGCAGCCGGCCCATCGTGCTCTCGTACTCCTCGAACTGCTCCTGATACTTCAGGAGTGCCTGCTTACGGCCGCCGAACTGCGTGACCAGCGCGGCGATCGGGGACAGCAGGGCCAGGAACACGAAGGTCCAGCGCCCGGTGACGAAGATGGCGACGACGGCGCTCCCGGCCGGCAGCAACAGGATCGGCAGCAAGGGAATCGGACGCTTGTCGGGTTTGACGGGTGGTGTCGGCAGACGGAAACGGGCGTTGGCCGGCGTGGGCAGGAAACGGGGAGGCCGGTTGAACTCCAGACCCAGGCCGTCCTCGGCCGGGGTCAGCGGAGCCTTGACGGACGTCCGCGCGGTCAGTTCCAACAGGACGTCCCCGACGGCCAGTTGACTGCCCTCCCGCCACTCCGCCAGGGCGTCCGGCGGCCGTCCGTCCAGCAGCGCGCGCGCACCGGGGGACACGAACGCGGTGCCGTCCACCCTGACCTGGACCCGGGCGGCGAAGGCGGGCACCGAGGACGCCAGTCGAACGCGGCAGTCGGGCGCGCTGCCCAGGTCGTACTCGCCCGGCATCAGCCGGAACACCGTCCCGGCCCCGGGCCCCGAGACCAGGCGCAGTTCCGTCATGCCCTCGGGCTCGGGCTCCCAGGGCGGGGGCGCGCCGAGGCCGAGGTCCATGCCGTCACGTATCCCCGCGGCCTGGAGGGTCAGGGCCGGGTCGACGGGTTCGGCTCCCGCGTAGAGGGTGGGGCCGTCACCGGAGGGCGTGTGGTCGGCGTCCCACCTCCCGTCGTCGCCGCCTCGCCCGACAGCGCGGGAGAGTTCCGCCGCGAGCCGGCCCGTACGGGCGGAGGGCTCGGTGTCGACGACGACAGGGATGGACGCCCCCTCGTCCTTGGGGTCACGGACGCTGACGTTCAGTCGCACGGTGATCGATGTCCTTCCATACGAGGGGGCGACGACGGGAAGCAGGGTGAAGCGGGAGCGCGGGACGTCACACGCGACGCGATACGTCAGCGCAGATTGGAGCCGAGCTGCTCGTCGGTCTGGGCGAAGGCGTCGCCGACGGCCTTGACGTACTGGCTGATGCCCTGAAGTCCCTGGTTCACCTGCTCGAAGCCCTTGGCGAACTCGTCGAAGAAGGGCTGGAACTTCTGCTGCGCGGCAGGCGTGCTGTAGCCCTGGGACAGCAACTGGGTGATCCGGCCGCGCACCTCGGTCAGCTTGTCCTGGAGTGCCGAGAAATCGTTGAGGAGGGAGGCCGAGGCCGCGGCGGTCTCGTCCGAGTCGACGGCGAAGTTGGGCATGGGAACGCTCCTTGTGCGTGGGTGGACAACCCGCCCGGGAAGTGGGCGGAAACCTTGACCGGGCCGGGTCCGCGGTGCGGGCCCTATGCGCCGGGAGAGGGAGGACGGGGGGCGGCGGCCGGACCCTCCGGCCCGGCCGGCCCGGCCGCCGGTTCGGGCGAGGCCGGCCGGTCGGTGATCGGTGACGACGGGGCCGTGGTGAACCCGTCCGTCGTCGGGCTGGCGGGCGGGCTCGCCGCGGGGGCCGGGCCCTGTGTCGTGATCGGCTCGGTGAACGGGCGTGCCGGGGTCTCCGCGATCGGCGAGGAAGGGGCGGTGGTG
>NZ_LIQQ01000168.1 GCF_001418565.1 Streptomyces graminilatus
GCGGCGGCGCGCTCGCGCAGGGTGTGGCTGTCGGCCTCCCAGCCGTGCCCGGCCAGCCAGCCCACCGGGTCGTCGGGCATCTCCGAGACCCACATGGACGCCGCCGATCCCGGCTCGGCGTCCGCGCCGAAGCGCTCGATCACGCCGGGCGAGCCCAAGGTCAGCCCCATCCGGCTGCCGGCCGCCGACTGCGCGCTGATCCGGGCCAGCAGCAGCTCCACCGCGTCCTCGGGGAGATAGATCAGCAGTCCTTCGGCGATCCACGCGGTCGGTACCGCCGGGTCGTGCCCCGCGGCGGTCAGGGCGCCCGGCCAGTCCTCACGCAGATCCACCGCGACGGTGATCCGCTCGCAGCGGGCGACGGCCCGCTCCTGGCGCAGCACCGAAGCCTTGAAGTCCAGTGGCGCGGCGGTGTCGACCTCGAACAGCCGGGTGCCCTCGGGCCAGTCCATCCGGAAGGCCCGGCTGTCCATGCCGGCGCCGAGCAGCACGACCTGCCGGATCCCGGACGCGGAGGCCTGCCGCAACAGGTCGTCGAGGAACTTCGTCCTGATGACGATGGAGAACGACACGGCCAGCCGACGGCGGCGTGCGGCCTCGTCATCGGGCTGCGGCGGCGAGGGGGGCCACAGGCCGCCGGCGGCGGCGAAGGCCTGTGCCAGGGGGTCGTGGAACAGCGGGTTGTCCCGCTCGGTCTCCAGCGCCCGCACCCTGGCCACGCCCACCGCCGTGGCCCACACTCCTGACGGCCGCACCCGCTTCCGTTCATCAGTCACCGCGCCAGCCTAGAAGGCCGCTGAAGATCTCGGGTTCTGGCCCCGGCTTGCTTCTTGTGGCGTGGCCACGCTGGGTGAAGATTCAGGTGGGCAGTGGACCAGTACTTCCCGCAGCGAGTACGAGCCTGTGGTGAGTAGTCGTGCATGGGCACCGGGGGTGAATGGAACGCGGAACTGAGCCGTCGACCGGGTTCGAGGCCGTTGAAGAGGTGTGAAGGCTGGGAAGGTCGTCGGTACGGACCGGAACCGTAACTTGTAAACAAGGCCAGGTTGCTGCGTGACGTAGAGCAATACGCCGACCGCAATCTTGTGTCAGGCAGCATCCCGTCGACGCGTCTTCATGACGGGGTTCACGAGGCCGACCGCGCCCCGGAGGCCTGCCTGTGGGTCGCGTGCCTGGCAGGTACATCGCCACCCACAGGCCGAGCCGCCTCCAGGCGGTGCGCGGCGAGCCGCCGACCGGACCGACCGGCCGGGTCACG
>NZ_LIQQ01000169.1 GCF_001418565.1 Streptomyces graminilatus
AGAGGGATCGGGCAGAGGGATGGGCCGCGTGCGCGCCGCGACTCCTTCGGGCGACTATCTGAGGCGTATGTCATGAATGCCTGATTTGATTATTGGTGGCCAGTGGCACCCCGACTGGCCGCCGCGTCCACCGCTGGGCAGCCCCTGCGCGCCCCCCTCCCCACGCGGCGCCCTTCCCGCACGTCGTCCCCTGCCTGTGAAAGGACGTGTCCGGTCATGACCACCAACACCAAGAAGAAGACAGCCGCGCCGACCCGGAAGTCGGCATCCGCCCGGAAGTCGGTATCCGCCCGGAAGCCGGCACCCGCCCGGAAGCCGGCATCCGCTCCGAAGCCGGCATCCGTCCGGGACCGGCCGTCGCCCGAAGAGGTCACGCCACTGCGGGGTTACGACCCCGGCTTCCTGGGCGAGCAGATAGAGATCCCGCAACTCGCCGCGGAGATCAGCGGTAACGCGGTGCGGCTCGACGGCTCCGAGGTCATCCCCTACACGCACTTCTCGCTCACGCTCAGCAAGAAGCGCCACTTCCCGATCTGGGTCGGGTGGAACATCGACGGCGGCTCCCTCAAGCGGCTCAGCCGGTCGGGTATCGCCTTCACCAAGGACCCCAGGCTCCCGGCGAACACCCAGGTGGGCAACGAGCTGTACGAGGCCGACCGTCTCGACCGCGGCCACATAGCGCGCCGCGCCGATCTGCTGTGGGGCAGCCTGCCGGAAGCGCAGAAGGCGAACGTCGACTCGTTCTTCTATACCAACATCACCCCGCAGATGGACGACTTCAACCAGAGCGCCAAGAACGGGCTGTGGGGGAAGCTGGAGGACGCGCTCTTCGCGGATGTCGAGGTCGCCGACCTGAAGGTCAGCGTCTTCGGGGGACCGGTCTTCCAGGACGACGACCGTGTCTTCCGGGGCGTCCAGCTCCCTCGCGAGTTCTGGAAGGTCCTCGTCTTCGTCGAAGGGGGCGAACTGAAGACCAAGGCGTTCGTGCTCACCCAGAACCTGAACCACCTCGAAGTTTTCGGCCTGGAGGAGTTCCGCGTCTTCCAGGTCACGCTCGGCGAAATCGAGGAACGCGCCCACATCCGCTTCCCCTCCTCCCTCCACAAGGGAGACAAGCTGGTCGTGTCCGAGGCGGTGGGCGAGCGAACGCCGCTGGAGAGTCTGGCCGACATCCACTGGGCCTGATCTCCCGGAGTCACGACAGCGAGCCGACGACCGACTCGGGCATGCCCCGTCCGCCCTGTGCGGGACGGGGGCATGCCCGAGCGGGCGTTTGAGCCTCCCGGCGTCCGGCGCGACCACGCCCGCCGGAAGCTGATGCCGGATCACCCATATGGGCCTAATGTGATAAATGAGCACGGGTCGGTCCCCCATGGGGTCCCTCATGGAAGGAACCAGGGAAGGAACCAAGGAAGGAACCAGGGAAGGAACCAAGGACATGACGCATGATCAGCACACGCCTGTGTCGAACCAGCCCGAAGAACTCTCGGCCCTCGCCGCGGAGCAGCCGCTCTTCCGCGCCCCGTCGGAGGGCGTGGCGGGAACAGCCGCCCCGCCGGAACCGGACGACGGCCTGGAACACGTGGAAGGCTACGGGCGCCCGGAGTACGACGCGCTCTCCGCCGAGGTGTGGACGGCGCCCACCGCCGTACTGCCCGACATCGGTGAGGCCTCGTTCGGCCCGCCGCACCCGGTGGTCGAGACCGTTCACGGACCGGACGACCGCGTCCAGATCACGAACACGGAGATCTATCCGTGGCGGGCGCACGCGTCGTTGCTCATCACCGCCGCCGACAACTCCCGATGGATCGGCACCGCGTGGTTCATCGGGCCGCACACGCTCGCGACGGCCGGCCACGTGGTGCACATCAAGAACAGCGGTGTGCCCGGACGCGACGGATGGGTCAAGAGCATCCAGGTCATGCCGGGCCGCAACGGCACGACGCTGCCGTACGGCTCCGTCACCAGTACCAACTTCCGCTCGGTGACGGGCTGGACGCAGTCCGGGGACGAGAACTACGACTACGGCGCCATCATCATCCCCACGGAACTGGGCTCCACCACCGGATGGTTCGGCTTCGGGGCGTGGCCGGACGCGGATCTGCTCAAGTCCGTCGGCAACATCTCCGGGTATCCCGGCGACCAGCCCCCGGGGACACAGTGGTACGACGGCCGTGCCATCAGCTCGGTGAACCCGCTGAAGGTGTACTACGACATCGACACGGCCGGCGGACAGAGCGGCAGCGCGGTGTACCGCATAGTCGACGGAGCCCGCTACGGCATCGCGGTGCACGCCTACGGCGGGGCGACCACCAACTCCGGTACCAGGATCACCAGGCCTGTCTACGACAACCTGTCGAACTGGACCGCATGACACACCTGATCACCGGCGTGGTGCGGGACGCGACCGGCAACCCTGTTCCGGACGCCAGCGTGTACCTCACCGCCGGACCGGAACCGTATCCCGACATCGCCGTACTGTCCGCCGCGGACGGGAGCTTCAGGCTCGCCGTCCGCGCCGACGGCGTCTACACCGTCCAGTGCAGGACCCCGGACGGCAGCGTCTCGGAGACGAGTGTGACCGCGGGCGGCGATCGGCCGGCCAGGGCGACGCTCCGTATCTGAGGTCTGTCGGGCTCACTGGATCGGATCGCTCACTGGATCGGGGAGTCGGGCGGGGAGAGGCGGATGGTGCGGTCGCGGTCCACGGATTCGACGCCGTCGACCGCCTTCAGCGCCGGGACGCGGTCCTCGGCGATGGTTCCCGACAGCGTGCCCAGCGTCGGCTGCTCGGCCTTGACGGTCAGCCCGGCCCGTCGCGCCGCGTCGACCACCTCCGCGAACCGGTCGGGGTCGACCGCGAGGACGACCCCGACCGGCTCGGACTGCGAGGACTCGTTCACGAAGACCCGTTCACGGGGCCTGGAGCAGACCCGAGCCGACGTCCTTGACCGGCTGCGTCAGCGGCAGCGCGCCGGCCAGCAGAGCGGCCATGAGATCGGCGGCGGAGGCGTTGGGGTTCGCCTGGGCGAGCAGTGCGAGGACACCCGCGACGTGCGGCGTGGCCATGCTGGTGCCCATGAACCGGTCGTACCCGCCGCCAGGGACGGACGAGTGGACGTCGACACCCGGCGCGGCGATGTTGACCTCGCCGCCCTGGCCGTTGATACCGGCACAGGAGAAGAACGCCGTCCTCAGAGCCTTGTCGAGCGCGCCCACCGCGAGGATGGAGGGGCAGTTGGCGGGCCGGCCGACGGGCTTGACGACCCCCGGCCGCCGGCTCTCGTTGCCCGCGGCGGCGACGATCACGGTCCCGCGTTCGAGTGCGCGCCGGGCCAGGATCTCGTACGTCTGCGGGAAGAGCTCACCCGGCTCGACCGGAGCGCCGAGCGACATGGAGATCACCCGTGCGCCTCGGGCGACCGCCCAGGCCATGCCCGCCAGGATCTGGCCGTCGGTGCCGCTGCCCGCGTTGCTGAGCACCTTTCCGGCGAGAATCCGGGCCCCGGGTGCCACGCCGTAGCGGGGCCCCTGATGGGGGTGGGCCGGGCCCGCGACAGTGCCGATGCAGTGAGTGCCGTGGCCGAAGCCGTCCTCGACGGTCTCGCCGAGCACGAAGGACGCCGTCTCCTCGATACACCCGACCAGGTCAGGGTGGTCGGTGTCCACGCCGGTGTCGAGAACGGCGACCTTCACGCCGTGTCCGGTCATGCCGGAGATGGTGGCCCTGATCGCCTGGAGGCCCCAGGTCGCGTTCTGCTCGTCCCAGGCCGGGCCCAGGGACGCGGCGGCTTCGGCCGCGCTGTGCCGGACGACCACTTCCTCGTCGCTGCGGTAGGCCGGGAAGAACGCGGTCGGCGCCTGGTTCGGGGCCATGATCTGCGAGGCGTAGACCATCCGCTCCGGCTCCGCCGCGAGGATGGAGGGGTCCGCCTCGGCGGTGGTCACCAGTGCGTGGCGCTGCTCGGGTCGCACTTCCACGACGGCGGCGGCGAGGTCCTCGAAGTGCACGGAGACGTCGGGGCGCTCAAGGAGTTCGGCGACGTTCACGGTCTCGGTTCCCCGGACACGTTCCACGGGCGCGATGCCGGCGGCGGAACGCAGCGCGTTCAACCCGCTCTCCTGGTTGTTCGGGTCGAGCAGGACCACGTACCTGCCTGTGTACTCCGTGCCCTGGCCCTCGGGGGAGCCACTGGGCCGATTGGGCTGCCCGACGAAGAAGTGCCTGTCCATGGGGCCGTTCGCCATTGAATTTCCCGCTCTCTGTGTGTTCCCCGAGGCAGCGGCACACGCCGACGCACACGGCGGCCCCAGGCTCCGGGGATGGTGGGCCGGTGAAGTGTGCGGGGACGTGGGGTCGCGGAACGGCCGCTTGTCGATGCGTGAGCCGTCACCTGCGGGTTCGTCCCCGCGGGGCCGCCGTATCGGCAGCGCCTTCCCGTCCACCGTCGCACTGGGTACATGGGCCCGCAACACGGCGCGATGTCAGCAGTTCTTGAAGCGTCAACTGCCACTTGTGGCGCAGAGATTGACAGCGGGGCGATCCTCGCGGCGCCACTCGGGCTCTGTCGTCCGACTTCGCCGCGGAATCATCACATCCTGGCCCGCCGTCGACGAGGCGGCGGTCCCTGACGTTCAGCCGACCGGCGGGGGTGCTACCGCCACTCAGGGGGGTGGGGCTCGCCGCCGGGTTGGCGAGGATGGGCGATGGACGATGCGATCGCCGTGCTGCCCGGCCCCCTGACCGGGCAGCACGGAACCCTCGTACGTCCGGCAGACCGCAATCCCCCCGTTGCCAGGGTCTGTCGGACCTTCCAGGGCCGCCGCCGCGTGATGTCCCCCCACACCGCCGCGGCGGCGGCCGTCAGATTCCGTGCTCCCTGGTGCTCCCCGGTCAGAGGCTCTGGTCAGAGGCTGACGAGCTGCCAGTCCTGGTTGGAGCCGCCGGTGGTCGGCCACTGGACGACGGCCGCTCCGTCGGCGGTGGAGGCGCCGCCGACGTCGGCGCACCAGCCGGTACGGACGTTCACGAGCCGGTGGTAGCCGCTGGTCGCCGAGGGGACCAGCTTCCACCACTGGTTGTCGCCGCCGTTGTCGGCCTCCTGGGTCAGGGTGGCGCCCTGGGTGCCGCTGGGGCTCTGGAGCAGCTTGCCGCTCTTGACGTTGAGCAGCCGGAACGATCCGTCGGTGTTCGGCAGCAGGGTCCACTGCTGGTTGGTCCCGCCGCCGTAGGGCCACTGGATGAGCGTGGCGCCGTCGGCGGTGGAGGCGTTGGCGACGTCCAGCGCCTTGCCGCTGTTGCGGTTGGTCACCTTGTAGGTGCCCAGGTCCGCGAGGAAGGGCCGGTCGTAGACCTCAAGGCTGCGGATGGACGCGTACACGTTGGTGGGCAGCCCGGTGACCGTGACCCGGACGTACCGCGCCTGGGCCTGGAACACAGCCGTCTGGACCTGGCTCGTACTGGTGGTGGCGGAGTTGTCGACGAGGGTGGTCCAGGTGCTGTTGTCGGTCGAACCCTCGATCTTGTACTGGTAGTTGGTCTTGTCCAGCTCCCAGGCGATCCGGGCCCCGTTCAGCGAGCGGGACGAGCCGAGGTCGACCTTCAGCCAGTGACCGGTGTTGCCGTCGTTGGCGCACCAGCGGGTGGCGGTGGCCCCGTCGACCGCCTTGGCCGCCGTGTTGCCCTTCGAGGTCTCCTCGCTGTCTGCGGTCGCCGTCTTGCCCGCGGCGATGTCGACGGGCTGCACCGGCCGGTCCAGCGTGAAGCCGACGACGCTGTCCTGGGGGTGGGTGGTGCGGTCGATGCCGTTGACCGTGACCTTGCCGTCCGAGGACACCGAGAACGACAGGTTGGCGCCCGAGCGCACATCGAAGACGCGCGTGACCTGGGCGTCCCCGATGGACGGGGTGGTGAAGCCGGTGCCGCTGTAGCCGGGCAGCAGGTGGGCGTAGAAGGTGTTGTCCTTGTACGTGAACCCGTACTGGCCGTCGACCGGGTTCCACGGCCCGCCACGGGTGCCGTAGATCGACTGGCCGCAGGCGGTCATGAAGGTGCCGATCTGCCGGAGCAGGGCGGCCTGGGCGTCGGGCACGGTGCCGTGCCGGTCCGGGCCGACGTTGACCATCACGGTCATGTTCCGCACCCAGCAGTTGACCAGGATGTTCAGCGCGGTGGCGTAGCTCATGACGGCGGTGTTGGAGTAGCCCCATGTGCCACCGACGCTGAAGACCTTCTCGACGAGCCTGCCCGTGCGGATCGCGCCGCTCGGGACGCCCGGGCCCTCGTCGCTGTCGTAGTCGCCCTTCCAGCCGGAGCGCGAGGTCGCGACGATGTCGGGCTGGTGCTTGCGGACCATGCCCATCAGCCCCAGGGGCTTGCCACTTGAGTCCGTCTCGCCGTAAGTGGCGTCCACCTGCCACTGGTTGGCGCTGTCGCGGAACTGGCCGGGCTCCCAGAAGAACGCGCCGTCGGCGTCGCTGCCCTGCTCGGCGATCCAGCCGCCGTCCCACCACAGGTCGTCGATCACGCCGTACTGGGTGACCAGCTCCTTGATCGACTGGTACACCTCGGTCTTCATGATCCGCGCGTTCTCCTTGTGCGCCGGATCGGTGGTGTAACCGAAGGGGTTGCTCGCGCAGTTGGTGCCGGTGACGTCGTAATAACCGGGGTAGCGCCAGTTGATGGGCGAGTAGTACAGGCCGACCTTCAGTCCGGCCGCCCGTACCGCCGCCACGTAGTCCTTGACGAAGTCGCGGTTGAGCGGGGCCTGTCCGGAGCTCCAGGCGTTGGGGTGGTTCAGCGGCCACAGCGCGAACCCGTCGTGGTGACGGGTCGTCAGGGTCGCGTACTTCGCCCCGAAGTCCTTCGCCAACTGCGCCCAGGCCGCCGGGTTGTAGGCGTCCGCGGTGAACTGCTGGCTCGTCGCGTCGGTGACGTACTTCTTGTAATTCGCGGGCGTGACAGGCCCGTTGTGCATCCACCACTCGCCGTTGGCCGGACCCGCGTACGGACCCCAGTGGATGAACATGCCCAGCTTGGCGTCCATCAGCCACTGGATCTTGGAGTCCGGCTGCTGTTCCAGGCCCAGGTCGACCTGGGGGATCCGCAGCGGAGGCAGCGGCAGGGGGTTGGCGGCCGTCGCCGCGAACGCGGGTGTGGCCAGCGCGGTGGAGCCGACGGTGGCGGCAACCGTCATGGCGGCCATACCGGCGAGAACTGATCTGCGTGAGATGGATTCCGGCACGGTGTGTCGTCCTGTTCGATCGTCGGAACCCGCCCGGATCGGCGGCTCAGGGCGTGGCTATGGCGCGGCCCGGCCATAGACCGGAGGCCTGTTGAGACCTCCGACCTATCGGCCGGTCCGCCAATACATGGGACGTATTAATGGGCACGAAACACGCCTGTGTCTAGACCCGTGACGTGATTCTCCCTGCAATCCTCGCGAAGTTCCTGGTAGTTGCCCTGGCTGCCGAATCAAACATTGGATGTATTGGCGGGAGATTCGGGTCAGTTCGTCGCGCGGAAGGTGGCGTCGGCGCGTTCGGTCGACTACTGGTGCTGACACGAAGTGCTATCAAGCCCCCGCCGCGACAGCGCCGAGTGACGCCGTCGCGGCGGGGGGCAGGGATGGGACAGGGGACCGCCGGATCAGGAGGCGAACGGTGTGGATCCGTCGTCCGTGGCGATGCGCCACAGATGGTCCGCCGTGCCGTTGTCGTCCCATTGCACGACCGGGGCACCGGACGTGGTGGACATGCTCTGGACGCCCAGGACCAGCCCACTGTTCTTGTTGACGATCTTGGAGTAGCCGCCGCCCGCGTCCACCAGCGACCACAGGTGGTCGGAGGAGAGGTTGTCGCCCCACTGCAGTGCGACGGCGCCGGCCGTTCTGGAGCCGTCCTTGATGCCGAGGACCTGGCCGCTGTTGGCGTTGAAGATCTTGTAGTAGCCGTTCTCGGCGGGGACGATCCTCCACCGGTGGTTGGCCGTGGTGTCGGCCGTCTGCTGCTGGGCGGCGCCACCGGCGTTGATCGAGGAGCCGGAGATGCCGAGCTCCAGGTTGCTGTTCTTGTTGACGATCCTCACGGCCGGGGTCTCCGGGTACCAGGACTCCAGCTCGGTGACGCCGACGAACTTGCCTGCCTGGGGGGTGAAAGCGACCCGGAACTGGGAGGTGGTGACCGTCGGGAACGTCACCTCGTTCGCGCCGTTCGCAACCGGCGCGGCCGGGCTCCTGGTCTGGTTCGGGACGTTCACCCACGAGCCGTTGTCGAGGTACTGGACGGTGTAGCTCGCCGGGACGCGGATGTTCGCGCCGTCGTCGTAGGTGTAGAACCTCACCTCGTTGATCTTCCGGGGCGCGCCGAAGTCGACGCCGAGGTGGTCGGTGGCGTTCGGTGAACCGGAGTTGGTCCAGCGGTCGTCGGGGACCTTGTCGTAGCGGATCCAGCCGTCCGTCGCCCGCAGCGGGGCGTCGAACGTGGTCGGCTTGCAGGTCTGGCCGCTGTGGCAGTGCGGGCCGTTGGAGACGGTGTTGGTGTAGGAGGCGAAGGCCTTCGGGAAGGGCTGGGTGACGGCGCGGCCCAGCCAGTCCTGCTCGGCGGTCAGCGGGTTGGCGGCCACGTTCATCAGCCGGGCGGGCTGCGCCGGAGTGACCGGGGCGGCCACGTTCACGGTGGTGTTGCCGATCGTCGACGACTGGTGGATGCGTACGCCGTCCTGGAAGACCTGCAGGCCGCTGCCCTTGCCGTAGTGCGAGCCGTCCCGGTCCCAGCGGATCGAGTAGGTGTGCCCGTGGTAGGGGAGGCTCTCCACCGCGAACCAGTCCCAGCCCGACGGGATCAGCGGCTTCAGCACCAGCGTGTTGTCCGCCTGCGGCTTGATGCCCAACAGGCCGCTGAGCACGAGGTCGTTGAAGCTGGAGTGGTTGTAGTTCTCACTGAAGTCGAGCCCGTCGTAGATCCAGTCGCCCGTGTCACCGTTGGCTGCCTCGGCGATGTAGGGCTTGCCGTTCTTGTGCTGGAGGTCGGCGAACTGGGAGAGCAGGCTCTGGTAGTCGGCCTTGGTGATGTCGTTCTGGGCGGGGTAGTCCTGGAGCAGGTTCGCCAGCCCGGTGAGGACCTGGCTCGTCTGGTAGGGCCAGCTCGGGCCGTTCCAGTGGCAGCAGTTGGCGTCGTCGCGGTTCTGCTGGGCCGGTATCGCCTCGTAGTTGAAGTACGGGTTCGCCGTGATCCGGTCCAGCTCGGCGAAGCCGGTGCCCTTCGTGAACTTCAGCGTGTTGGCGCCGGCCTTCATCGGGATCTGCACGGTCACGGACTTGGACTCCGCGAACTGGCCCCAACTGCCGCCGGGGGCGTAGCTGACCGTGATCGGGTTGGCGGTGTCGCCGTTCACCACGACCTTGTGGGTCGACGTGGCGGAGGTGGCGTTGGCGTAGTGGACCGTCACCGGGTACGTGCCGTTGCCGGGCGCGTCCACGGTGAAGGTGACCGCGCTGTCGTCGAAGTCGATCTGCCCGACGTACTGGCCGCCCGAAGCCGTCGACGAGCTGAACAGGTTGGCGTGGGTGCGGGTGGCCTGCTCCGCCTCGAAGTCGTGTACCCGCTCCAGGGTCGTGGGCCCGAACGGAGCCTTGAACCGCTTGGCGTCCATCAGGTACTTCCACGCCGGCGAGTACTGCGCGTCCGGCAGGTTGAACGCCCACGGGGCGTATCCCATCAGCTCCCGCCAGGTCGTCCTGGTCTGCTTCAGGGCGCCGTTGGTGCCGTCCGTGTTGTAGACCTGCATGAAGAACTTGCGCTGCGGATCCCAGAGCGAGTTCTGCACGGCGGCCTTGATCTGCGCTGCCTTGGCGTCGTAGTCGTTCGCGGTCGCCGTGTCCCCGGTCATGGCGGCGATCTTGCTGATCGCCTGGGCCGCGCCGAACATGTACGCGTTGATCGTGGGCCGGTACCCGCGTCCGCCACTGAACCAGTTGCTGCTCTTCATCGACGTCTCGGTGTACTCCGTGGCGTCGGACAGCGGGGACTGCTGGTACAGGTCGTCGGTCGACTGGGCGCCGTTCACCGTGACGTTGTTGTCGAAGTTGGAGTCCCACCGCTTGTACAGGGCGATGAGGTGGGGGAGCTCGGACTTGATCTGTGCGGCGTCCCCGGTGACGAGATACCGCTGGTACGCGGCGCTCGTGATCCACTCGCTGAAGTTCCGTACGCCCGGGTTGCCCGCCCCGCGCAGCCAGAAGTCCAGGTAGTCACCCGCGTAGTCGCGGTCGCGCAGCCAGCGCCCGTCCAGCAGGTGGTAGCCGGTCGCGTCCGGCAGCGCGGTGTACGGGTTCCCGGCGTAGCCGATCGGTACGTCGTACTCGGTCGACACGTACCCCGTGCCCGGCACCGTGTAGCGCAGCGCGCGCTTGTAGGTGCTCCACCGGTAGTAGTAGACGTCGTCGATGTCGTTGTCGGGGGTGTCGACGAAGGGGATGTTGTCCTTGTACCACTGCCGCTCGTCGAGCTGGTTGGCGGCCAGGATCGCGTCCTTGTCGAGCGCGACCGCGTTGGGGTCGTCGGCGGCCTGGGCGGGGGCTGCCCCGGGCCCTGCGGTCAGCAGGGTCGTGGAGAGCATCGAGCCGCACAGCACGGCCACGAGGCGGTTGCTGAATCTGAACCGGTGACGCATTGAGGTGTCCTCCATTGGGCACTCATGCGGATAACTGGATTCGGAATACCGGACGTGGTTCGGTATTCCGAATATCGGTAGTGGCTGATCCGTGGGTGGAGCGGGGTGGGGTGG
>NZ_LIQQ01000017.1 GCF_001418565.1 Streptomyces graminilatus
CTCCCGCCCCAGGCGCTCGGTGACGCGCGTGACGTAGCGCTCCAGGTTCCGCTGGGCCAGCGCGTCGGCCATGGCCCGCTTGTTGCCGAAGAAGCGGTACACGGAGCCTATGGGGACGCCCGCGCGGATCGCCACCGCCCGGGTGCTCAGGGCGTCGTAGCCGACCTCGTCGAGAAGGTCGGCGCAGGCATCGAGGATGCGGGTCAGCCGTTCGGCACTGCGCCGCTGTACGGGCGCACGACGTAGCGGGGTCGCTGGGGGCACGGGCTTCATCATGCCGCCCCAGGACGATCCGGTGAACCTCGCCCCTGGCTTTCCCCTCTCGCGCCCGCCCCCTCTTGCGCCCGCGAACACCGAATCCTACGGTGAAGCATAGGAATGAGAGCGAGGGAGCACGCATGAGCACGGACGCGGGCGGAGCGCGGGCGAACGGCCACAGGCCCGCCGAAGGACTGGAAACCCTCCCCGGAATCCCCTGGCTCTCCGGTTTCGGGAACGAGCACAGCTCGGAGGCCGTCCCCGGCGCCCTGCCCGAGGGCCACAACTCGCCGCAGCGCGCCCCCCTCGGCCTCTACGCCGAGCAGCTCAGCGGTACGGCTTTCACCGAGCCCCGCGCCCACAACCGCCGCTCCTGGCTGTACCGCATCCGCCCCTCGGCCGCGCACCCCCGGTTCACGCCCACCGCCAACGGCTCGATCCGGACGGCGCCCTTCACGGAGTCCGTGCCGGATCCCAACCGTCTGCGGTGGGACCCGCTGCCCGCGCCCCCGGCCGGGACGGACTTCCTGGCGGGCCTGTGGACCCTCGGCGGCAACGGCGACGCCACTCAGCGCGGCGGCATGGCCGTGCACCTGTACCACGCCAACTCCTCGATGGAACGGGTGTTCAGCGACGCCGACGGTGAGCTGCTGATCGTCCCCGACTCCGGCGGGCTGCTGCTGCGCACCGAGTTCGGCCTGCTGCCCGTCGGGCCGGGCCATGTCGCCCTCGTCCCGCGCGGGGTGCGCTTCCGGGTGGAGCTGCTGGACGCCTCGGCCCGTGGTTACGTGTGCGAGAACTACGGCGCCCCCTTCCGGCTCCCCGAGCTCGGCCCGATCGGCGCCAACGGACTGGCCAACGCACGGGACTTCCGGGCACCGGTCGCGGCGTACGAGGACGTCGAAGGTCCGGTGGAGGTCGTCAACAAGTTCTGCGGCAACCTCTGGACGGCCGTCTACGACCACTCCCCGCTCGACGTGGTCGCCTGGCACGGCAACCATCTCCCGTACGTCTACGACCTGCGCCGCTTCAACGTCCTGGGCAGCATCTCGTACGACCACCCGGACCCGTCGATCTTCACGGTGCTGACGTCGCCGTCGGACACACCCGGCCTCGCGGGCATCGACTTCGTCGTCTTCGCGCCGCGCTGGCTGGTGGGCGAGGACACCTTCCGGCCGCCGTACTTCCACCGGAACGTGATGAGCGAGTACATGGGCCTGATCGAGGGCGCGTACGACGCGAAGACGGCCGGGAAGGGGGGCTTCGTTCCCGGGGGCGGCTCGCTGCACAACATGATGTCCGCGCACGGCCCCGACCGGGAGACCTTCGACCGGGCGAGCGCCGCCGAACTGCGGCCACAGCGGATCGACGACGGACTGGCGTTCATGTTCGAGACGCGCTGGCCGGTGACCCTGACGGCGCAGGCGGCACGGGCGGAGCATCTGCAACCCGGGTACGACGACGTGTGGTCGGGCCTCCAGCGGCACTTCCGCCCGTCGCCCTGAACATTGCACCGCACGTTGCCGACCGGTACGGATACCTCCGTGACATCCTTCGCGCCGGACTCGATCGTCCTGAACCGCAAACTGCCGCTCTGGTACCAGGTTTCGCAGTCCCTGCGCGCCTCGATCCTGGGCCGCTCGGCGCGGGACCCGCTGCGGCTGCCCACCGAGGAGCAGTTGGCGGGGCACTACGGCGTGAGCGTACTGACGATGCGGCAGGCGCTGAAGGAGCTGGAGGACGAGGGGCTGATCAGCCGCCACCGCAGGCGCGGCACGTTCATCGAGCCGGACGCCCGACTCGGCGCCCCCGTACGGCTGCTGGGCTCCGTGGACACGATCGTCGCCCAGCAGTCCGGCATGACCACCGAACTCCTCGGCCACGGCAGCGCGCCCGTGCCCGCCGAACTCACCGAGTACTTCCCGGATCTCGCGGAAGTGGCCACGTACCACCGGCTGCGCGGCGACGAGGAGACCGGCGAACCGACCAACCACGCCCGCAACTACGTCCGCCCGGAAGTCGCGGAACGCATAGACCGCCGGGATCTGCTCCGCTGGCCGATGACAAAGGTGCTGCGCGACATCGTCGGCATGGACATCAGCCGCATCACGGACACGGTCCAGGCCCGCCTGGCGGACCCCGAGACGGCCCGCCTCCTCCGCGTCCCGCTCCTCAGCCCGATCCTGCACTACACGGGCATCACCTACGACGACACGGGCCGGGTCCTGGACGTCGCCGTCATCCACTACCGCGGCGACCGCTTCTCCTTCACGGTGACTCTGGAGGCGACCTAGACCAGGGACGGAGACGACCGTCGTACGATGCCGGGCGTGACGCCCGACGACGACGCTCCGCTGCTCGCGGACCTCATGCCGTGGTCCGTCGCACCCCCGCGACTGGGCCGGGGGTGGCCGGCGGCACCCGACGCGGCATCCCTGAAGGCACGCTGGGACGCCCTGCTGAAGGCCGAAGGGCCGGACCGGGAGGCCCTGTTCGAGCCGACGCGCGCACGCACCCTCCACTCGGCGGTCGGCCAGCTGCCCGGCCGGTCCGGCGGCACGGAGAGGCTCGCCCGCGCCACCGGCCCCTGCGCGGAGCCGGTACGGGTCCTGCGGGCGCCCTTCGACGAGCAGTGGCTGATCCCGGACCACCGGCTGATCGACGCGGCCCGCCCGGAGCTGTGGCGGGTGGCGGACGAGCGGCAGGTGTTCGTCGTCGAGGCGGCGACCGCGCCGGCGGACTCCGGCGGACCCCCGCTGCTCGCCTCGGGCCTGCTGCCGCTGGTCCGCCCGGGCCGGATCCGCCCCCTGTACCGGCGCCCCGGCGGCACCGAACCCAACCTCGCCCCGGGCCTGCCGGCCCACCTCACCGCCCGCCTGGGCCACCGCCCAACCCCGGCCGACGTGCTCGCCTGGACCCTGACCGCGGTACGCCCGGGGCTCACCGTCCCGCTCACCTCCGACCCCGAACTCTGGTCCCGGGGTGTGGAGTTGGGCCACCGGATGCTGTGGCTGATGCGACGGGACGGAGACCGGCCCAAACTCCCCGGCGGCCGACGCCCGTACGTACGCTCACCACTGCCTTCCCGCCCGGCCACGGTGCACTACGACCGTGACGAGGAAACCCTCCGGTTCGACGACGCCGGCCGCATCTCCCCGGTACCGCCCGAGGCGTGGGACTTCGAGACGGGCGGGGTCCGGGTACTGGAGCAGTGGCTGGCGGCGCGGTTGGAGGATCCGGTCGAACCGGGCACTCTGGCAGCCATCAGACCCGCGACCTGGCCCCAGCCCTGGACGTCCGAACTGCTGGAACTGATCACGGTGCTGGCCCTCATGGCAGAACTGCGCCCACAGCGGGATGAGTTGACGGTAACGGACCCCATCACAGCGACCGAGCTACGAACGGCAGGTGTACTCCCGATCCCTGACAGCGCGCGCCGACCGGCATCGGTCCTGGACCATCAAGAGGAAGGCCCGGAAGGCCAGTTCACGCTGCTGTGACCGACCGCCTCGGTCAGGGGCGCGGGGCTGTGTCTTTCTGCGGCCCCGCCGCGGGGCGCGACAAGCCACAACGAACCCGCACCCGGCATCAAAGCCTCACCCGCGCGGCGCGAACCCGTCCAGCACCCGCAAAAGCATCCGCTCGAACACCGCCTCCAGATCGATCGGCCCCGAGTCCTCCGCGAACGCCGCCGCCAGCCGCGGGTACGCCCCGCCGGCCACCTGCCCCCCGAGATAGGCGATCCGCATCGCCCCCTCCTGCTCCTCCGACCACGGCAGGGACCGCGCCCGCTCGGCAGTCGCCAACTCATTGCCGACATACGTCGTCACCAGCCCGTTGAGCATCGCGATCAGCTCGAACTTCGTGCCGTACGTGCCGTCGAACGAATCGAGGCAGCCGAGGCAGTGTTCGAGATAGCGCAGGGCGTGGGGGCTGAAGCCGTAGACCGGTGACATCAGACGCGGCAGCCAGGGATGGCGGCGCATGAGGGCCCGCGTCTGGTGGGCCACCCGCAGCATGTCGGCACGCCAGTCGCCCGACGGCTCCCACAGCTCGTGCTCACCGCTGACGGCGTCAACCATCAGCTCATACAGGTCCTCCTTGCGGGGGACGTAGTTGTACAGCGACATCGTGCCGCAGCCCAGTTCGGCCGCGACATGCCGCATCGAGGCCGCGTCGAGCCCCTCCGCGTCGGCGATGCGGACCGCGGCGGCGGCGATGTCCGCACGGTTGTACGCGGCCTTGGGACCCCGTCCCGCACGTTCGGGACGCGTCCAGATCACTTCGGGTACGGCGGCTCGGCCGGCCATTGATCATCACCTCGACCACCCATCGTAGTTACGTACGCCGTACGTAGTGCGCTATGGTCACCCCATGACAACTACGTACACTGTACTTAGTGAGGGTCTGGAGAAGTCCTTCGGGAAGTCCTCCGGGAAGATCCATGCCGTACGGGGGCTGGATCTGGCGGTGGCCGAGGGGTCCGTGTGCGGGCTGCTGGGGCCCAACGGCGCGGGCAAGACCACGGCCGTCCGGCTGCTCACCACGCTGCTGCGGCCCGACGCGGGCTCGGCGCGGATCGCGGGGCACGACCTCGTGCGGGACGCGGCGGCCGTACGACGCCGGATCGCCGTCACCGGGCAGTACGCGTCGGTCGACGGGGACCTCACCGGCCGCGAGAACCTTCGGCTGTTCGCCCGGCTGCACCGGGTCAGGGGGCCCGCCGGCCGCGCCGACGAGCTGCTGAGCCGCTTCGGGCTCACGGAGGCGGCCGACCGGCCCGCGTCCACCTACTCGGGCGGGATGCGCCGCCGCCTCGACCTCGCGGCGAGCCTGGTGGAGCGGCCCGAGGTGCTCTTCCTCGACGAGCCGACGACAGGGCTCGACCCCGCGGCCCGCAACCAGATCTGGACGGCCGTGCGCGGGCTGAGGGACGAGGGAACGACGATCCTCCTGACCACGCAGTACCTGGAGGAGGCGGACCAACTGGCCGACGAGATAGCCCTCGTGGAACACGGCCGGGTCGCCCACACCGGAACTCCCGCCCAGCTCAAGGCGCTCATCGGCTCGTATGCCGAAGCGGTGGTCGCCGACGCCGACGCGCTGTTCGGCGCGGCCGGGGTCCTGGACCGACTCACCGGTTCCGTACCGGTTCTGAACCACGAGCGGCTCACCGTCGGCGCGGTCACCACCGACCCGACACTCACCCTTCCCCGGCTGGTGCGCGAACTCGACGCGGCGGGCGTGGCGTTGCTCGACGCGAGCCTGCGCCCACCGACGCTCGACGACGTGTTCCTCCGCCTGACCGGACGCACGGAGCACAAGGAGCCGGTCACATGAGCACATCGAACGTCTCCGCGTCGGCGTACGACGGTACGGCCATGCTGGGCCGGCAGTTGCGGCGGCTGCGGCACAACCCGGGGCTGCTGATCCTCACCCAGTCCATGCCGGTCACGATGCTGCTGTTCTTCGGTTACGTCTTCGGCAGCGCCCTCGCGATGCCCGGCGAGGAGTACCGGGCCTTCCTCGTCCCGGGCCTGCTGGTGGCGACCGCCGCCAACGGTGTCATGACCGGGATGTTCCAGGCGGCCCAGGACACCCACCGGGGCGTGACGGACCGGCTCCGTACGCTGCCGATCAGCAGGGCCGCCGTACCCCTGGGGCAGGCTCTGGCGGACCTCGTGGTCACCGCCGCCGGGGCGGTGCCGTTCCTACTGGTCGGGCTCGCGGTGGGGTGGCGGATCGAGGGGTCGGTGTCGCGGGCGGCGGGAGCGGTGGGGTTGCTGCTGCTCTTCCGGTTCG
>NZ_LIQQ01000170.1 GCF_001418565.1 Streptomyces graminilatus
GTCATATGCGGCTCCTTCAGGCGAGCGGCGGGCGGCGGGCGGGCGGTCGGCGCGGCTCCTGCCCACCCACACCCTAGGGAAATGCATGCCGCCTACAACCGCTTTTCACGATGCGGACGCCACCACCGGCCCCACTCCCCTCCGCTTCCCCTCCGCCTCCCTTCCGCCTCAGGGCTTGCGGCCACTCGCCCCGTACACGTTGATGTCCGCGTCCGTGACGTCGTTGATGTCGCGGTAGCGGACCTTCTCGATGTCGTCGAGCGAGTCGAGGTACGCGGCGTCGACCTGCTCCGGGAGGGGCGCGCCGCCGTCTGGACGCCAGTGGTGGGCGGGCACGACGCCCGGCTCGTCGAGGATGAACCCGTTCTCCTCGAAGAAGCGCTCCACCTCGGCCCTGGACCGCAGCACGAAGGTGAATCCGCGTTCGGTGTAGGTCCGCTGGACCGCGCGGATCTTCTCGGGGTTCAGGTCCTCGGTGAGGTGACTGAGGACGAGCCGGCTGCCGGACGGCAGCGCGTCGGCCAGCTCGCGCACGATGTCGTACGCCTCCGGCGCCTCCACGAAGTGCAGTACCGCCGCGAGGACGAGGGCGATCGGCCGGTCGAAGTCGAGGGTCTCGCGGGCGTGTTCGAGGATCTGGGCGGGGTCGGCGAGGTCCGCGTCGATGTAGTCGGTACGGCCCTCGGGCCCGCTGGTGAGCAGGGCGCGCGCGTGGGCGAGCACGATCGGGTCGTTGTCGACGTACACGACCCGGGTGTCCGGGGCGATGCGCTGGGCGATCTGGTGGACGTTGTCCTGGGTGGGCAGGCCGGTGCCGATGTCGAGGAACTGCCGGATGCCGTCGTCCGTCGCCATGGCGGTCACGGCGCGGCGCATGAAGTCGCGGTTGTGCCGGACGTCCAGGTAGCCGCGCGGATTGGCGGCGAGCGCGGCGGCGGCGGCGTTGCGGTCGGCGGGGTAGTTGTCCTTGCCGCCGAGGAAGACGTCGTAGACCCGGGCCGGGTGGGCCTTGGTGGTGTCGATCCTCCTTCTCAGCTCGGCGGGGTCCTGACGTAGAGCGTCGGCGCTCATGTGGCCTCTCCCTGGGGAGCCGGGTGTCCAAACCTCTTTAACGGACAACAACCTAGCCCCCGACGGGAGTTGACGTTCGAAATTCGAAAATCGACCGCCGGGCGATGCCAGGAACCGGCTCCCGCCGTCCCGGACCGCTCCGGAACGGGACACCGTCTCCGCAGGTCAGCGCGCTGGTTCACGGACAGGCGTCCCAGATTCACCGTGAAACATGGTGCTGGGACGCGTCACGCCACAAGCTGTTGCCACCCGAACAGCACAGCAGTCGCCACCCGCCCCCTCCCCTCCGAAAGGGCACACCCATGTCCGTACGCACTTCCCGTACGCGTCTGTTCGCCGCGACAGCGGTCGCGCTCGTCGCGCTCACGACACTCACGGCGTGCGAGGACGGCCAGGGCGTACGTGACGAGGGCCCGTCATCGAGTTCGGCGGGATCGGAACGAGCCCCCGCATCCGTGTCCGCACCGGAAGCCGGGAGGGCTCAGAGCATCCGGGCGGCCTCGGTGGCCCAGTAGGTGAGGATGTTCTGCGCGCCGGCGCGCTTGATCCCGGTGAGGGTCTCCAGGATGGCCCGCTCCCGGTCGAGCCAGCCCTTCTCCGCCGCCGCCTCGACCATCGAGTACTCGCCGGAGATCTGATACGCGACGACGGGCACGTCCACGGTGTCGGCGACCCGGGCGAGGATGTCGAGATACGGGCCCGCCGGCTTCACCATCACCATGTCGGCGCCCTCCTCCAGGTCGAGCGCCAGCTCCCGCAGGGACTCCCGGGCATTGGCGGGGTCCTGCTGGTAGGTCTTCCGGTCCCCCTTCAGCGAGGAGCCGACGGCTTCCCGGAAGGGCCCGTAGAAGGCGGACGAGTACTTGGCGGTGTAGGCGAGGATGGCGACGTCCTCGCGCCCGATCTGGTCGAGGGCGTCCCGTACGACCCCGATCTGCCCGTCCATCATCCCGCTGGGGCCGACCACATGGGCGCCCGCGTCGGCCTGCACCTGGGCCATCTCGGCGTACCGCTCAAGCGTGGCGTCGTTGTCGACGCGCCCTTGCGCGTCCAGTACTCCGCAGTGCCCGTGGTCGGTGGTCTCGTCGAGGCAGAGGTCGGACATGACGAGCAGCTCGTCGCCGACCTCGGCGCGCACATCGCGGATGGCGACCTGGAGAATTCCGTCAGGATCGGTGCCGGGAGTCCCGAGCCCGTCCTTCTTGCTCTCCTCCGGCACCCCGAAGAGCATGATCCCGGAGACCCCGGCCGACACGGCGTCCACGGCGGCCTTCTTCAGACTGTCCCGGGTGTGCTGGACGACTCCGGGCATGGCCGCGATCGGAACGGGCTCACTGACCCCCTCCCGCACAAAGGCGGGGAGGATGAAGTCGGCGGGGTGCAGCCGTGTCTCGGCGACCATGCGCCGCATGACGGGCAGGGTACGCAGCCGCCTGGGACGCGCACCGGGAAATGATCCGTACTTCGACATACCTCCACGCTACGCCCGCCCCACCCGTGCCCTTGCCGACGCGGAGTCGGGCACTGGGCACTGATCGCCGGGCGCTGGGAGAGCTGAGCACTGGGAGAGTTGGGGCCGACGGGTCACCACGACTCTCCTGAATCTCCGCCGTCAGGCAAATTATTCAAGATAAACACGACTCCGAATGTTTATTCTTGCCGAGTGCGGACGGCAATGCCAGTGCGCTCTTTCTGCGCCGGACTGCGCCGTCCCTGACGAATAAATACCACGCGCTCGCTGAATCGAGTGACTTCGGGAGAGGAACCATTGTAAATTCCCTGTTGCGACGGGCATATTCCTCCCAGCGAATCTCATCGCTGGGAGGGACACGCATGACAAGCCACGCAACCGAGGCAGACCTTGAAAGCCTGCTCCACCAGGCATTACAGGTCATAGGCACCGGCACGCACTGGACGACGGGCACGGACGAGATGTGGTGCCTCCTCACACCTCAATCCGGAATACAACGCCGGCAAGGCTGGAAACTGCACGTGTCCGCGACGGCCGCCTCCGCACCGGAAGTCCTCACAAAAGCCCTGGATGTGCTGCTGCGCGAGGAGTCGGCATTCAAGTTCGTCCGCTCTCTCGACCAGGTGAGCGCACTCAACACCCGTGCCACACCACGGGGAAGTTCAGGCAAGTTCATCACCGTGTATCCGCCCTCCGACAGGGCCGCGGCCCGAATAGCGATGGAATTGCACAGGGCCACTTCAGGACTTTCCGGACCCCGGATCCTGTCCGACCAGCCGTATGCCCCGAACAGTCTGGTGCATTACCGTTACGGCGCCTTCGTCGGCCGCCGCCGGCTGTCCGATCAGGGGCTGCTGGTGTGGTTCATCGAGGACCCCGACGGAAATCCGGTGGAGGACAAGCGCACCGGACAGTATTCCCCGCCGCCCTGGGCGATCAGCCCTTTCCCCTCCTCCGTACCGCTTCCTCCACAACAGGAGAAGGCGGCGAGTCGCCCCGTACTGCTCGGCGGCCGGTTCTCGGTACGGGAAGCGATCCGGCACACCAACAAGGGCGGCGTCTACCGGGGCACCGACGTCACGACGAGCGCCGCTGTGGTGATCAAGGAGGCCCGGCCGCACGTCGAGGGCGACGCGTCCGGCTCCGACGTCCGCGACTGGCTGCGGGCCGAGGCCAGGACACTGGAGAAGCTCAAGGACACGGGACTGGCACCGCGGTCGCTCGCCATGTTCGAGACGGGCGGGCACCTGTTCCTCGCCCAGGAGGAAGTGCCGGGCATACCCCTGCGCAACTGGGTCGCGGAGCGCTTCCGTGATGTCGGGAGCGAACGCTACCGGGCCGACGCGCTCGCCCTGGTCGTACGTCTGGTGGAGCTGGTCGCACAGGCACACGCCCACGGCTGCGTACTGAGGGACTTCACGCCCGCCAACGTCATGGTCCGCCCCGACGGAGAACTGCGTCTGATCGACCTGGAACTCGCCGTGCTGGAGGGCGACATACCGCTCCCGACCCAGGTGGGGACTCCCGGCTTCAGCGCACCCGAGCGCCTGGTGGACGCTCCGGTCTCCCCGACGGCCGACTACTACAGCCTCGGTGCCACCGTGTGCTTCGTACTCAGCGGGAAGATACCGAACCTGCTCCCCGAGGAACCGGCCCGCCGGCCCGCGGAGCAGCGGTTCGCCGAGTGGCTGGCCGCCTGCGCCGGAACGCTGCGGCTGCCGGACGGTCTGGCGGAGCTGATCCTCGGGCTGACGAAGGACGATCCCGGCGAGCGCTGGGACCCCGCCAGGGCACGCACGGCTCTCCTCGCCCTGAACCCGGCCCAGCCGTGGCCCCCCGTCGCCGGACGGGCGCGGACGGACGAGCCGAACAAGCCGAACGAGCGGAACGAGCCGGACGCCGCGACACAGGCCGCGATCGACGGGATGGTGAACCACCTCGTCGACTCGATGACCCCGGCCGACGACCGGCGGCTGTGGCCCGTGTCCACCCTGGCCGGCGAGACGGACCCCTGCACCGTGCAGCAAGGTGCGGCAGGTGTGCTGGCCGTCCTGACCCGGTACCTCGAGCTCACCGACGACCCGCGCCTGCCTGGCCTGATCCACACCGCGGGCAACTGGATCGTGGCCCGTACCGACACCCGGTCCATACGTCCCGGCCTGCACTTCGGCGGTCGCGGAATCGCCTGGGCGCTGTACGAGGCCGGACGCGCCGTCGACGACCGCGCGCTCACGGACCACGCGTTGAGCCTGGCACTGGCCCCGCTGGAACCGACACCCAGCCACGACATCACCCACGGCTGCGCGGGCAGTGGCCTCGCCGCCGCCCACCTGTGGCACCGGACCGGCGACCCGCGACTGGCCGAGCGGGTGGTCGACGCGGCCGACCGGCTGGCCGCCGCCGCTCAGCCCGAGCCGTCCGGCGTGAGCTGGCCCGTACCCGCCGAAGCCGTTTCCGAAGAGGCCGGCAAACGCTATCTGGGCTTCGCGCACGGAACGTCCGGCATCGGCTCCTTCCTCCTCACCGCGGCTGCCGTCTCCGGCCGCCCCGAGCACCTGGAGCTGGCCGTGGCGGCGGGCGAGCACCTGGTCGCCAACGCCGTGCCGGTCGGAGAGGCGGCCCAGTGGCCGGCCCAGGCCACGGACCCGCCCACGGCCCCGTACTGGTGTCATGGCTCGGCGGGCATCGGTTCCTTCCTGATCCGCCTCTGGCAACGGACCGGGGACAAACGTTTCAGCGATCTTGCCCGCGGCGCCGCGCACGCCGTCGCGGAACGCGCGTCCCGAGCCGCCCTCGCCCAGTGCCACGGGCTGGCGGGCAACGGCGACTTCCTCCTCGACATGGCGGACGCCACCGGGGATCCCGCCTACCGCGCGATGGCCGAGGACCTGGCCCGTCTCATCGTCTCCGAACGGGCCCACCGCGACAGTCACGTCGTCTTCCCCAACGAGTACGGGGACGTCTCGACGAGCTGGAGCGACGGTTCCGCGGGAATCCTGGCGTTCCTCCTGCGGACCCACCACACAGACTCCCGGCACTGGATGGTCCAGCAGCCGGGCTGAGCGACGGAGAACTCCGTCGCTGCCTCACAGAGAAGGAGAATGTCATGGAGAACCAGGCCCTCGAACTGCTGGCCCACCTGCACGCCCTTCCGGAGACCGACCCGGTCGGCTTCGACGGTGCGTCGTTCAGCGGAACGTGCGCGTGCGTCGGCCTGCTGACGCTGCTCAACACCGTCTGCGTGGGCATCAGCTGCGCCTAGCCAGACCCTCCGGCCGGTGGCTGCCCCGGGCAGCCGCCGGCCGGAGGAACCGGCCCCGCTTCGGCAGCCGGGGCCGGGCCCTTGGCAGACACCCCCGTAGACGAGCACCCCCCGTAGACGAGGACCCGACGATGCAGCCACATGCCGGTGACCAGGCCCGCACCGGAGCGACCACGCCGACCGCCACCGCCACCGTCACCGCCCCGGACGCCGCCCGGTCCGCCGACCGACCGGTGTACGCCATCAGCACGCGCGGCCTCGTCAAGGACTACCCGGGTCCGGACGGGACCACCGTCCACGCCGTTCGCGGCCTGGACCTGAACGTGCTCAAGGGCGAGACCTTCGCCTTCCTCGGCCCCAACGGCGCGGGGAAGTCCACCACGCTCGCCCTGCTCTGCGCGCTGGCCCTGCCCACCGCCGGACAGGCCACGGTGGCGGGCGCCGACGTGCTCAGCCGGCCCGACCAGGTACGGAAGGTGGTCGGGATGCTCTTCCAGCACAGCGCCCTGGACCCGGACCTGACAGCCGAACAGAACCTGCACATCCACGCCCGCCTCTACGGACTGCGCCGCCGCCACGCCCGCCTGCGCGCCACCGAGACACTCGGCATGGTCGGGCTGACCGACCGGAGGCGGGCGCTGGTACGCACCCTGTCGGGAGGCATGCGCCGCCGTCTGGAGCTCGCCCGCGGCCTGCTGCACGCGCCCCAGGTGCTGTTCCTCGACGAGCCGACCACCGGTCTCGACCCACACGCCCGCGCCCAGGTCTGGGAGCACCTGCGCACCCTGCGCGACCAGCACGGCTGCACGCTCTTCGTCACCACCCACTACCTGGAGGAGGCGGAGAACTGCGACCGCCTCGGCATCATCGACCACGGCCGGCTCGTGGCCCAGGGCACGCCCCTCGCGCTGAAGGCCGCGATCGGGGACGACCGGGTGGCGCTGCGCACCAGCGACGACGCGGCGGCGCGACAGGTCGTGGGCCGGCTCGCGCCGCCGGGCCTCGGCGTCACCCTGGACGCCGAAGGCGTGTCCCTGCGGGTGCCCGACGGAAGCGCCTGGATTCCCCGCCTGTGCGCGGCGCTGGAAGCCCACGGCATCGCGGTGCACGCCGCGTCCGCGACCCCACCGACCCTCGACGACGTCTTCTTCCACCACACGGGCCGCAGCATTCACGCCCCACGGCCCCACCCGGCAGCCGATGCGGCACCGGACGCGGCTGTTTCCGGCGGCGCCCCGGCTGGAGCCGAGGAGTCCCGATGACCGCACCCGCCGCCCCGGCCCCGAACGCCTCCGGCAACCCTGACGACCTTGCCGCCTCCCACGGCACCGACGGCACCGACGGCACCGACGGCACCGGCCATGAGCCGGGGACCCGTCTGCGCCGTGAACTACGCGCGGTCCATGCCCTGGTCTACCGCGATCTGCTGCGTCTTTCGGCCCAGTCCACCCACACCGTCCTGATGCTGCTCCAGCCGGTGCTGTACCTCTTCGTCCTGGGGGGTGGTCTGGCCACCCTCATCCCGAACTCCACGCTGGGCGTGGGCTACCGGACGTATCTCTTCCCGGGCATTCTGATCATGACGGTACAGACACCGGCCATCATGGTGGGCATCCGCCTGATCACCGACCGGCAGAGCGGCTACCTGCGTGAACTCCTCATGGCCCCGGTCAGCAGGTCGACCCTCCTGCTCGGCAGCTGCGCCGGCGGCACCATCGTCTCCACGGTCCAGGGCGCCGTCCTGCTCTGCCTGGGAGGCGCCGTCGGCATGCCGTACGACCCGGTCCTCCTGGCGCTGCTCCTCGGCGGCATGACCCTGACCTCGTTCACCGTCACGGCCCTGGCCCTGGCCCTGGCGGTGAGCCTCGGCCGGCCCGAGATCTTCCACATGCTGCTCGGCCTGGTGATGATGCCGCTGCTGTTCCTCTCCGGCGCCTTCTTCCCCCTGGAGAACCTGCCGGGCTGGGCCCACACCCTGGCCGCCGTCAACCCGCTCGCCTACGGAGCCGACCTGCTCCGCCGCTGCATCGCGCTCCGGGTACCGGACCATGCGGCCACCGCGGGCATCGAGTGGTCCGGCTGGCAGCCTCCCCTGCTCCTGGAAGCCGCCCTCCTGCTGGCCACGGGAGTCACGGCCCTGCTCTGGGCCGCTCACCGCTTCAGCCGCCCCGAATGACACGCCGCGGCAGGGCATTCATGGGTCTTCGGATCTGAGCCGGCCCGTTGGGGGTCCCCTCTGGGGGAGTTTGAGGGCGAGGCCCCTTCAGAGCCGAAGCGGGGGTCCGGGGGCGGCAGCCCCCAGGAACGGGACGGGAACGGGTAAGGGCTGGCTCGTATACACATTT
>NZ_LIQQ01000171.1:0-11629 GCF_001418565.1 Streptomyces graminilatus
AGAGGTGTATAAGAGAGAGGGTGAGGGGGTGGCGGGCGTCCGCGGGGGTGAGGGCGGTCTCGGGGATGGCGTAACGGGCCTGTGCCTGCCTGGCCTCGGCCTCGGTGAGGTCTGTGAGGTGGATCTGGAGGCGGAGGTGCGGGGGGTGCGAGGGGCGTTGAGAGGGGATTCCCGGACCGGACGGGGACGGGGACGGGGACGTTGACGTGGACGTGGACGGGCTCCCCGTCTGTTCCCAGTACTCCGGGCGGCAGGCCATCACCAGGCGGGCGTTGGCTGTCCGGAGCCATTCCTCCGTCGCCCTCGTCCATTCGGGGGCCCGGTGGGCGAGGAGCGGCGGCATCTCCTCGGGGCCGTCGAGAAGGAGCAGCAGGGGACGGCCGCTGTCGTGGGCGAGGGCGGCCAGACGCTCAGGGGAGATGTCGCCCAGGCCGTCGCCGTACGTGCCCGACGCGGCCACGATCCGGCCCGCCCGGTCCAGCGCGCGGCGGGCCGCGTCCGCCACCGAGGTGTCGTCGTCGCGCAGATCGGCGCCGCGCAGCCAGAGGGTGGGGGCCGGTTCCGGGTCCCGGTGGCGGCGGGCGGCGAGGGCCGCGAGTTCCGTCGTACGGCCGCTGCCCGGGGCCCCCACCAGGCCGAGGACGACGGCCGGGGTCTCGCGTCCGGCGGTGAACGCCTTCAACCGCCTTGCCGGTTCCGCCCGTTCGACCGGCTCGACCACTCCCGTGTCCAGGCCGCCCGAGGTGCGGCCCATGAAGCCCGCGAGCGCGCCGGGTGGTCCGTCCGAGCCGACCGAGGTGGCCGTCAGTTCCAGGACACCCGCCAGATTGAGGTCGGCGCAGTACGCGGGGACCGTCGCCGCGTTGCGGGCGAGGAGATCGGCGAGGGGGCCCGGCCCGTCCGCCCGCCGGTCGCGCAACGGGAGTGCGAAACCGGCGGCGCGGTGTCCGGCCGACGGCGCGGACTCGCCCGTGGGGCGCGGCAGCAGGGCGGTGCCCAGTACCGCCAGTACGGCTCCCGTCGTACGGTCGAGCACCGGTCCCCCGGCCGCGCCGCCGCCCAGTCGCAGCGCGTCGCTGCCCGCCGTGCCGATCGCCAGCTCAAGGGCGTCGGGAAGGACGTGGAAGCGGTCCGTGGCCGTATAGGTGACGTCGGTCGTGCCGAGTACCCGTGCCTCGCGCCAGCCGCCCGCCGCGATCCGCACATACGTTCCGGTCGGGACGCGGTCCCGTGCGGAGACGGGGAGCGGGTCGGTGCCCAGCCCCTCGGTGTGCACGAGGGCCAGACCGAGGGCGGGCAGGGGTGTCACGGCATCGGCCGTGGACACCACGCAGGTGCGGTCGGCGGCGCCGTGCAGGACGAGCCGGGCCAGGCCGTCGACCGCCTCGTGGCTGGTGATCAGCGTGCCGTGGTGGTCGGCGACGAAGCCCGTGCCGCGAGGGCGTCCGGCCAGGTCGCACACCTTCACGAGCGGCGCGCCACCGGCCCCGACGGCGGTTTCGCCGTCCCGTGTCTCACGCGCGTCGGCCGACGGCCGACGGCCGCCCCCGGCGCGCGGGCCCCGTCCCGCCATCGTCGTCCTCCCCGCCGTTCACACGAGCCTGCGTACGCACGCGTCTACTACGACGGTAGGCAATCGATGATCAGCGGGACAGTGCTTGTGGCGAACGCGCCCCCCTCCGCCCCCTCGGTTCACTCCGAGCGCCTGCCCGGACGGGTGAATGAGGCGCGGGGGATGGATACACCTCTGGGTGGGGGAACCGAGGGGGAACCGTGGAGCGGCGGGAACGCGTCCCCGTGATCGCCGCCGCTCCACGGCCCGGAACCTCGTCGGTATGTCACCGGACGTCGTAGGACGTCACCGGACATCGCCGGCACCTCAGACGAAGACGGCGAGGCTCTTCGCCTTGCCCTTCTCCTCCTCCACCAGGGCGAGGAACCGCCCGGCGGGATCGAAGACGGCCACGGCGCCGACACCCGTGTACTCCTCGGGCACCTCCAGCCGTACGCCGTTCGTCAGCAGCCGCGCCCGCCGCTCGTCCACGTCCCAGCGCGGGAACGCGGCGGTGGCCGCCTCGGCGACCGGCATCACCGTCAGCTCCTGCTGCAACTGGTCGAGCGTCCGGGCCGCGTCCAGCTTGTACGGTCCGACGCGCGTCCTGCGCAGCGCGGTGAGGTGCCCGCCGACCCCGAGGTCGGCGCCCAGGTCGCGGGCCAGCGCGCGGATGTACGTACCGGAGGAGCACACCACCGACACGACCAGGTCGAGTACGGGGGTGCCGTCGGCGGCGACCGCGTCCCGGACGTCGTACACCGCGAAGGAGGAGACGGTGACCGGGCGGGCCGGGATCTCGAACTCCTCGCCCTCACGGGCCCGTTTGTAGGAGCGCACGCCGTCGATCTTGATGGCGCTGACCTTGGACGGCACCTGCATGATGCGGCCGGTCAGCTTGGCGACACCGGCGTCGACGGCCTCCCGGGTGATCCCCGAGGCGTCGGTGGAGGAGGTGATGTCCCCCTCGGCGTCGTCGGTGAGCGTGTTCTGGCCGAGGCGGATGGTGCCCAGGTACTCCTTCTCGGTCAGCGCGAGGTGGCCGAGGAGCTTGGTCGCGCGCTCCACCCCGAGGACGAGCACGCCCGTGGCCATGGGGTCGAGGGTGCCGGCGTGTCCGACGCGGCGGGTCTTGGCGATTCCGCGCATCTTGGCGACCACGTCGTGCGAAGTGAAGCCCGACGGCTTGTCGACAATGACAAGCCCGTCGGGCGTCCTGGTGCTCTTCTGCGTCATTCGGCGGTGTCGTCCTCGTCGTCGTCCTCAGGCTTTTTGTACGGGTCCGCGTCACCGGCGAACGCGGCGCCCGCGGACGCCTGGCGCACCTGCGCGTCGGAGGCACGAGCCTTGTCGAGAAGGTCCTCGATGTTCTTGGCGGTGTCCGGGAGGGCGTCCGCGACGAAGGCGAGCGTCGGTGTGAACTTCACACCGGCGGCCTGGCCGACGGCGGAGCGCAGAACGCCCTTGGCGCTCTCCAGTCCGGCGGCGGCTGCCGCCCGGTCCTCGTCGTCCCCGTACACCGTGTAGAAGACGGTCGCCTCCCGGAGGTCCCCGGTGACCCGGGTGTCCGTGATGGTGACGTGGGTGCCGAGCCGCGGATCCTTGATCCCGCGCTGCAGCTTCTTGGCCACCACCTCTCGGATGAGGTCAGCCAACCTCTTCGCCCGCGCGTTGTCGGCCACTGGTCCGTCTCCCGTTCTTTCTGTTCTGCGTCTGTGCGATTCTGCGGTTCTTCTGCGGTACTGCGGTTCTGCGGTTTCTGCGGTTTCTGCGTTCTCGCAGGTTGTTCGTCTGTGCGTCCGGTGCGTCCGCGCGGCCGTTCGGTCGGCCATCAGTGCTAGTCGTCGTCGCCGTGGAGGCGCCGTCGTACGGACAGCAGTTCCACCTCGGGGCGACCGGCCACCAGCCGCTCGCACTGGTCCAGCACATCGGTGATGTGCCCCACGTCCCCGGCGACCACCGCCAGGCCGATGCCGGCTCTGCGGTGCAGGTCCAGGTGTTCGACCTCGGCCGCGCTCACCGTGTACTTGCGCTGGAGTTCGGCGACGATCGGGCGGACGACGGAGCGCTTCTCCTTCAGCGAGCGTACGTCGCCGAGCAGGAGGTCGAAGGACAGAGTCCCCACGTACATGTGTATCCGGATGACCCGCCGGTGCGGGATCGATGGCCCCGCCGGCGGTGTGGGCGGGGACATCGAGAACGGTACAGCGTATGGGCCGGTGGCTCGACGGGATTGTTCTCGCCCCCGCCGCCCCTACCCGTTCCCGACCCTGGGGGCTGCGCCCCCAGACCCCCCTTCGCGCTGAACGCGCTCGTCCTCAATCGCCGGACGGGCTGGATGTCCCCGGCCGGGGATTGATCTTTCAGCCTGTCCGGCGATTGAGGACGAGGCCCGTTCAGGGCCGATAGCGGGGGTCTGGGGGGCGGCAGCCCCCAGCACACGGCCAGGCTGGCCGGCGAGGGGAATCCCCCGCCGGCCAGCCTGATCACGTACCGACTGCTCAGCCTCGCGGCTTCTCGCGCATCTCGTAGGTCGCGATGACGTCGTCGACCTTGATGTCGTTGAAGTTGCCGAGGTTGATACCGCCCTCGAACCCTTCGCGGATCTCGGTGACGTCGTCCTTGAAGCGACGCAGACCGGAGATGGTGAGGCTCTCCGCGATGACCTTGCCATCGCGCAGCAACCGCGCCTTGGTGTTGCGCTTGACCTCGCCGGAGCGGACCAGCACACCGGCGATGTTGCCCAGCTTGGACGAGCGGAAGACCTCGCGGATCTCCGCCGTACCGAGCTCGACCTCTTCGTACTCCGGCTTGAGCATGCCCTTGAGGGCTGCCTCGATCTCCTCGATGGCCTGGTAGATCACCGAGTAGTACCGGACGTCCACGCCTTCGCGCTCCGCCATCTGCGCCGCGCGGCCCGCAGCGCGGACGTTGAAGCCGATGACGATGGCGTCGGAGCCGGTCGCCAGGTCGATGTCCGACTCGGTGACGGCACCCACACCGCGGTGCAGGACACGGATGTCGACCTCGTCGCCGACGTCGAGCTGGAGCAGCGAGGACTCGAGAGCCTCCACCGAACCGGACGCGTCGCCCTTGATGATGAGGTTGAGTTCCTGCACCAGACCGGCCTTGAGGGCCTCGTCCAGGTTCTCCAGGGAGAACCGGACACCCCGGCGGGCGAAGTTGGCGTTGCGCTCGCGCGCCGCCCGCTTCTCGGCGATCTGACGCGCCGTACGGTCCTCGTCGACGACCAGGAAGTTGTCGCCGGCGCCCGGGACGTTGGTGAGACCGAGGACGAGGACCGGGGTCGAGGGACCCGCCTCTTCCACGTTGTCGCCCTTGTCGTCGAGCATCGCGCGGACACGGCCGTACGCGTCGCCGACCACCATGGTGTCGCCGACCCGCAGGGTGCCTCGCTGGACCAGGACGGTCGCGACGGCGCCGCGGCCCTTGTCCAGGTGGGACTCGATCGCGATGCCCTGCGCGTCCTGCTCCGGGTTGGCCCGCAGGTCGAGCGAGGCGTCCGCGGTGAGGACCACGGCCTCCAGAAGAGCCTCGATGTTGAGGCCCTGCTTGGCGGAGATGTCGACGAACATCGTGTCGCCGCCGTACTCCTCGGCCACGAGACCGAACTCGGTGAGCTGACCGCGCACCTTGGTCGGGTCGGCGCCCTCGACGTCGATCTTGTTGACCGCGACCACGATCGGCACACCGGCCGCCTTGGCGTGGTTCAGCGCCTCGATCGTCTGGGGCATCACACCGTCGTTGGCCGCCACCACGAGGATCGCGATGTCGGTCGACTTCGCACCACGGGCACGCATGGCGGTGAACGCCTCGTGGCCCGGGGTGTCGATGAAGGTGATCCTGCGCTCTTCGTCGTTGACCTGGGTCGCGACCTGGTACGCACCGATGTGCTGCGTGATGCCGCCGGCCTCGCCCGCGACGACGTTCGTCTTGCGGATGGTGTCGAGAAGGCGGGTCTTACCGTGGTCGACGTGACCCATGACGGTCACGACCGGCGGACGCGCGACGAGGAACTCCTCGCCACCCTCGTCCTCGCCGAACTCGATGTCGAAGGACTCGAGCAGCTCGCGGTCCTCCTCCTCCGGGCTGACGATCTCCAGGACGAAGTTCATCTCGTCCGCGAGGAGCTTCAGCGTCTCGTCGGAGACGGACTGCGTGGCGGTGACCATCTCGCCGAGGTTCATCATCACGCCGACGAGGGACGCCGGGTTGGCGCCGATCTTCTCGGCGAAGTCGGTCAGGGACGCACCACGCGACAGGCGGACGGACTGTCCGTTGCCGCGCGGCAGCATCACGCCGCCGACCGACGGGGCCTGCATGGCCTCGTACTCCTGGCGCCTCTGCCGCTTCGACTTGCGACCACGACGCGCGGGACCACCGGGACGGCCGAAGGCGCCCTGTGTGCCACCACGGGCACCCGGACCACCGGGACGACCGCCGAAGCCGGGACGACCGCCGCCGCCACCGCCACCGGGACCACCCGGACGACCGGCGAAGCCGCCGCCACCGCCACCGGGACCACCCGGACGACCGGCGAAGCCGCCGCCGCCACCACCGGGACCGGCCGGACGACCGGCGAAGCCGCCGCCACCGGGACGACCGCCGCCGGCACCGGGACCGCCGGGACGACCGCCGCCGCCACCGGGACCGCGGCCACCAGGGCCACCGCCGGGACGCGGGCTGCCCGCAGCGGGACGCTGCGGCATCATGCCGGGGTTGGGACGGTTGCCGCCGGGGCCGCCGCCGGGACGCGGAGCGCCACCGGGACCACCCTGCGGACGGGGCATGCCGCCCGGGGTCGGACGAGCGCCGCCCGGACCCTGCGGACGCGGAGCACCCTGACCGCCGCCGGCACCCTGCGGACGCGGAGCGCCGCCGGGAGCACCGGGGCCACCCTGGCCACCGGGACGCGGGGCGCCGCCCGGACGGGGCGTCTGCGGACGCGCCATCCCGGTGGAGCCACCGGACGTGAAGGGGTTGTTGCCCGGACGGGGACCGGCCGGACGGGCACCACCGGGACGCGGCGCGCCCTGACCACCCGGACGCGGGGCGCCCGGACGCTCACTGCGGCCCTGGCCACGGTCCTGGCCACGGTCCTGACCCGGACGGTCCTGACCCGGACCCGAGGGACGGGCGCCGGGACGCGGCGCACCGGGACGGGCGCCGGTGGCGGGACGCGGAGCCTGTGCGGCGGCCGGCGTGACCGGGGCCGACGGCGGAGCGGTGAACTCCGGCGTGGTCGGCGCCACGGGGGCCGGCTTCGGCGCGGGCTTGGGGCCAGGCGTCGGACGCGAGCCCTGGGGGGCCGGCGTCACGGGAGTGACCGGGGCACTCGGCGCGCTGGGCGCGACAGGTGCGGCGGGGCTCTCGGCCACGGCGGGCTTGGGGGCCGGCGGCCTCGGGGCAGCCGGACGGGCCGCCTGCGCCGGGGAGGGCGCGCCGGGCTTGGGGGCAGCCTTGCGCGGGGCGCCGGGCTTGGCGCTGCTCCCGCCCTGGAAGGCGTCTGTCAACTTGCGTACTACGGGCGCCTCGATCGTCGAGGATGCCGATCGGACGAATTCACCGAGTTCCTGGAGCTTGGCCATGACAGCCTTGCTCTCAACCCCGAACTCCTTGGCGAGTTCGTATACCCGGACCTTAGCCACTTCGCTCCTTTTAGGTCCGGGTTGCGGCCGGACCGTCGCTACTTCATGGGCGTACTCATCGCGTGCTCATCGAGTGCTCATCGCAATCTCGACCTACTTCCAACTCGCGGGGGTACCAGAGCCGCACGGGGTTCCGTGCGACACGTTTTACGGTGTTTCCTGCTCGACGTACCGGCGCAACGCCACCACGTCGAGCGCTCCCTGGACACGCAGTGCCCGCGGGAAGGCCCGGCGGCGGACCGCCAGGTCCAGGCAGACCAGGGCGGGGTGCACGTACGCACCCCGGCCGGGCAGCGTACCGCGATGATCGGGGACGCATTCACCCTCGACCGCCACGATGCGCAGCAGATCCTTCTTGGCCGCTCGCTCCCGACACCCCACACAGGTGCGTTCAGGGCATACGCGGGCACGCGTCCGGCCAGACACTCCTAAGTCTACCTCCCCGTAGCGACCTCACCCCTTCAGGGGAAGAATCGAACGGCAGTTGTCGTGATCTCAGCCACCTGCGGCTTGGATCTATTCCCCCGCCGGACCGGCACTAGTCGCGGGGCCGCTCGCCCGGCTGTTCGGACGGCTGCTCGGTGTCCGGGCGGATGTCGATGCGCCAGCCGGTGAGGCGGGCGGCGAGGCGGGCGTTCTGGCCCTCCTTGCCGATCGCCAGCGACAACTGGTAGTCGGGGACCGTCACGCGCGCGGAACGGGCGGCGAGGTCGACGACCTCGACCTTGTTGACCCGTGCCGGGGACAGCGCGTTCGCCACCATGTCGGCCGGGTCGTCCGACCAGTCGACGATGTCGATCTTCTCGCCGTTCAGCTCGGCCATGACGCTGCGCACCCGGGCGCCCATGGGGCCGATGCAGGCTCCCTTGGCGTTCAGGCCACTGCGCGTCGACCGCACGGCGATCTTCGTGCGGTGGCCGGCCTCACGGGCGATGGCCGAGATCTCCACGGAACCGTCGGCGATCTCGGGCACCTCCAGCGCGAAGAGCTTCTTCACCAGGTTGGGGTGCGTGCGCGAGAGGGTGACGGACGGGCCGCGCACACCCTTCGCCACTCGTACGACGTACGAACGCAGCCGCAGCCCGTGCGTGTAGGTCTCGCCGGGGACCTGCTCCTGCACCGGCAGGATGGCCTCCAGCTTGCCGATGTCCACGAGCACGTTCTTCGGGTCGCGGCCCTGCTGGACGACACCGGTGACGATGTCCCCCTCGCGGCCCGCGTACTCGCCGAGCGTGGCGTCGTCCTCGGCGTCCCGCAGGCGCTGGAGGATGACCTGCTTGGCGGTGGTGGCGGCGATCCGGCCGAAGTCCGACGGGGTGTCGTCGAACTCGCGTGCCTCCTGCCCCTCCTCCAGCTCCTGGGGGTCCTCCTTCGCCCACACGGTCACATGACCGGTCTCCCGGTCGAGCTTCACGCGCGCGTGGCGGCGGCTTCCCTCGGTGCGGTGGTAGGCGATGAGGAGGGCCGATTCGATCGCCCCGACCAGCAGGTCGAAGGAGATCTCCTTCTCCCGCACCAAGCCCCGCAGGGCACTCATGTCGATGTCCACGGCTACGCCTCCTCTTCTTCCGTCATGTCCTGCTCATCCTGCTTGTCCTTGCGGTTGAACTCGACCTGGACGCGGGCCTTGTCGATGTCGGCGAAGGCGAGCCGGCGGGCGGTGGCCTTGCGGCCCTTCACGCCCGGCACTTCGAGGTCCATGCCCTCGTCGTCCACGGTCAGGATCCTGGCGACCACGTCGCCGCCGCCCTCGGTGAGCTGGAACCTCACCAGCCGCTCGACGGCTCGTACGTAGTGCCGGTGCTCGGTGAGTTCGCGTTCGGCGCCGGGGGTGCCGACCTCCAGGGTGTACTCCCCCGCGCCCATCGCGTCCGTCTCGTCGAGCTTCACCGAGAGCGCGCGGCTCACATCGGCGATCGCGTCCAGATCGGCGCCGTCGTCGGAATCGACGACGACCCGCAGCACTCTCTTGCGCCCGACGGATTCCACTGCGATCTCTTCGAGATCGAGACCCTGCGAGCTGACGAGCGGCTCCAGGAGCTCTCGAAGCCTCTCGCTCTGGGTGGTGCTCATCCGGGTGACTCCTCGGCCGCGTGTGCTGTTGTGGGTAGGTCGCGTGTCAGGTCAAAGGGTATCCGGTCCCGGAGGGTGTTGCCGTCCACCGGGACACCGCCCGCCACCTGCCCGGCGCCCGGCTGCGCCGGTGGCGGGCGACGGGCCGGGGCGCGGGTACGGTGATCGCGGGCCTGCCGCCCTGCCGCCCTTCTCCGGTGCCCTGTTCGAACAAGCCCTCCGAGGACGTCTGCCGTGCCGTTCCCCCCACCGCCGCACACCCCACCGGGAGCCTCTCCGGGTTTGCGCCGAAGGACCCTGCTCGCCTCTGCCGCGGGCGCCGCCCTCCTCGCGGGCTGCACCGCCGAGCCGGACACGACGGCCACGAGCTCCGGAAGCCCGTCGGTCGCCGAACGCACACGCGCGCGTGCGGCGCGCGACAGCACCGGGCTCGTACGGCAGTACGACACGGCCATCGCCGCGTTCCCGGCGCTGGCGGAGCGGCTGTCGGAGCTGCGGGCGGAGGTCGTACGGCACGCGAAGTCGTTCGGCAGCGCCGAGCCGACACCCACGCCGACACCGACGCCGACACCGAAGCCGGCCTCCACGTCCGCTTCCGCGCCCGCCTCGCCTGCCGCCGCCGCGGCGCCGACGAGCGAGCGGGACGCACTCGCCGGGCTCGCCGCCGCCGAACGGGCCCTCGTGGACCGGCGTACGAAGGAGCTGCTCGACGTGCCGGGCGAGCTGGCGCGACTGCTCGCCTCGGTCGCGGCTGCCGGGGCCGCGCATGTGTATCTGCTGACGGAGGGTGCGAAGTGACTCGAACGGCGACGGACAAGGGCACCGGCGAGCTGGCCGCCCTCCAGGCCGCCCTGGGCGCCGAACACGCGGCGGTGTACGGGTACGGGGTCGTCGGCGGGCTGATCGGTGCGGCTCGTCGCGGCGAGGCGATGGCCGCGTACGACGCCCATCGGGCCCGGCGCGACGAGCTGGCGCGCGTGGTACGGGCCCTGGGCGGCGCGCCGGTGGCGGCGGCGGCCGGGTACGCCCTGCCGTTCCCGGTGTCGGACCCGGAGACCGCCGTCCGGCTCGCGGCCGAGCTGGAGGAGCGGATCGCCGGGGTGTACTCCGACCTGGTCCGGGCGGCCGTGGGCGAGCGGCGCCGGACGGGCGCCGAGGGACTCAGGGAGGCCGCGGTACGGGCGGCGCGCTGGCGGGGCGGGAGCGTACCCTTCCCTGGTCTCGCCGAGCGGGCCGGCGCCGCGTCGGCGACACCCGAGCCGTAGCCCGTACGGCACACCGCTTGTCGCATCCCGCGTACCGGAAGGAAACAACTCGCGCATGGCTTTCGAACCGCCGCCCCGTCTGGTGAGGGCGCTCGGCGAGACGGCACCGGACGGTGACGACTGGCTGGCGCGGGTGTCCGCGACGGCTCGACGAGAGGTGGATCTACGCGCGTTGACCGTGGAGCGGGTCCAGGTTCCGGGTGGTCGCAGCAGCCTGGTGGTGCTGGTTCGGCAGGCCGACGGCACGCCCGCCGTCCTGAAACTCGCGCCGCGCCGGGCCCGGCCGGAGAGCGAGCGGGCGGCGCTGGCGCACTGGGGTGGAGCGGGCGCGGTGCAGTTGCTGGAGTCGGCCACCGGCTCTGCCGGTTCGGGCGACTCAGGCGACTCAGGCGACTCCGACGACTCCCACACTTCCGGCGGTGACGGTGTGCTGTTGCTCGAACGGCTTCATCCGGATGTGTCGGTGCGATCGCTGCCCGAGGCGAAGGCGCTGCTGGAGGCGGCGGGGACGTTGCGGCGGCTGTGGGTCGAGCCGCCGGTCGGCTCGGCGGCGGTGTTCGAGACGGTGGCCGCGCGGACCGGGCGACAGGCCGAGGCGATGTCGGCGACTGCCGGTACGGATGCCACGGTGGCGCCGCTGGTCGAGGCGGCGCTCGCCGCACGCGAGGAGTTGCTGGTCGCGCCGCCCGAGGCACGGTTGCTGCACGGTACGTTCCGGCAGAGCAAGGTGCTGGCCGCCGGGCGGGTGCCCTGGCTGGCGGTCGGGCCGGACCCGGTGGTCGGTGAGTGCGCGTTCGATTTGGCGCGGCTGGTGCGGGACCGGGTGGAGGATCTGATCGCCTCGTCGTCGGGGGCGGCGATCACGCGGCGGCGGGTGAAGCGGTTGGCCGAGTCGTTGGACGTGGATCAGGAACGGCTGCGGGGGTGGACGCTGTTCCGGGCGGTGGAGTCGGGGGTGCGGGCACTGCGCGTGGGGCGTGTGCGGGATGCGGAGTTGTTGCTGGAGTTCGCTGGGTGGCTTTGAGGGAGTCGGTGCATCGTCGGCTGCGGGCCGGTGGGGGCTTGTCGCG
>NZ_LIQQ01000171.1:11682-15730 GCF_001418565.1 Streptomyces graminilatus
TTCGGTGCGCTTTCGAGTGCCCGCCGGTGGGGGCTTCTCGTGCAGTTCCCCGCGCCCCTGGGTGGGACCGCCCGGCGTGGGTTTCAAGGCTGGGCCAGGAGACTGCGTCGGTGGGCGCTTGTCGCGCTCACGCGGCGGTAGCTGCACATTCAGCACAGCCCCGTGCCCCTGGGTGGGTCGACTCGCCCCGAGTGGGACGTGACCCTGTGTCACGTCCCACTCGGGGGCCGGTGTTCGTCAGGCGGTGGCGGTCAGGCGGGTGATTGCTTCCTCGACCGTCAGTTCCTCGCGTTCGCCCGTGCGGCGGTCCTTCAGTTCGAGGATGCCCTCGGCCGAGCGGCGGCCCGCCACCAGGATCTTCGGTACGCCGATCAGCTCGGCGTCCGTGAACTTGACGCCCGGGGAGACGCCGGCGCGGTCGTCGACCAGGACGCGGGCGCCGGCCGCCGCCAGCTTGTCGGAGACGTCGAGGGCCAGTTCGGTCTGGAGGGCCTTGCCCGCGGCGACGACGTGGACGTCGGCCGGGGCGATCTCCTTGGGCCAGCACAGGCCTTGCTCGTCGGCGTGCTGCTCGGCGAGGGCCGCGACCGCGCGGGAGACGCCGATGCCGTACGAGCCCATGGTCACGCGGACCGGCTTGCCCTGCTGGCCGAGGACGTCGAGGCTGAGGGCGTCGGCGTACTTGCGGCCGAGCTGGAAGATGTGGCCGATCTCGATGGCGCGGTCCAGCTTGAGGCCGGTGCCGCAGGCCGGGCACGGGTCGCCCTCCTGGACGACCACGGCGTCGACGTACTCGTCGACCTCGAAGTCACGGCCGGCGACGACGTTCTTCGCGTGCAGGCCTTCCTTGTTGGCGCCGGTGATCCAGGCGGTGCCGGGGGCGATGCGCGGGTCGGCGAAGTAGCGGACCTTCTCCAGGCCCTGCGGGCCGACGTAGCCGCGTACGAGGTCGTCGCGGCCGGTGAAGTCCTCGGCGGTGACGAGTTCGACGGGGGCGGGCGCGAAGTGCGCCTCGACCTTGCCCATGTCGACCTCGCGGTCACCGGGGACGCCGATCGCGACGATCTCGCCGTCCACCTTGATCAGGAGGTTCTTGAGGGTGGCGGAGGCGGCGACCTCCAGGTACGCGGCGAGCGTCTCGATGGTCGGGGTGTCGGGGGTCGGGATCTCCTCCAGGGCGGGGACGGCCGAGCCGTCGACCGGCTGGAGCGCGTACGTGATCGCCTCGGTGTTGGCGGCGTAGTCGCAGTTGGGGCAGTCGGCGAAGGTGTCCTCGCCGGCGGCGGCCGGGGCGAGGAACTCCTCGGACTTGGAGCCGCCCATGGCGCCCGCGGTGGCGGCGCAGATGCGGTAGTCGAGGCCGAGACGCGCGAAGACCTTCTGGTACGCCTCGCGGTGCAGGGCGTACGACTTGGCCAGGCCCTCGTCCTCCAGGTCGAAGGAGTAGGAGTCCTTCATCAGGAACTCGCGGCCACGCAGGATGCCGGCGCGCGGGCGGGCCTCGTCGCGGTACTTGTTCTGGATCTGGTAGAGGATCACGGGCAGGTCCTTGTAGGACGTGCACTGGTCCTTGACCAGCAGGGTGAAGATCTCCTCGTGGGTCGGGCCGAGGAGGTAGTCGCCGCCCTTGCGGTCGTTGAGGCGGAACAGCTCGGGGCCGTACTCCTCCCAGCGGCCGGTCGCCTCGTACGGCTCCCTCGGCAGCAGGGCGGGGAGGGTGACCTCCTGGGCGCCGATGGCGTCCATCTCCTCGCGGACGACCCGCTCCACGTTGGCCAGGACCTTCTTGCCGAGCGGCAGCCAGGACCACAGACCGGCGGCGGTACGCCGCACATAACCGGCCCTGACCAGCAGTTTGTGGCTGAGGACCTCGGCGTCGGCGGGGTCGTCACGCAGTGTCTTGACCATCAAACGGGACATGCGCTGGACCTGGGCCTGGGCCATGATTCTCGACTCCTGCTGCGTAAGGGTGATGGCAGGAGGTTAGCCGGGGGGTACGGGACGGTGGTAATCGACCGGGAACAGTCCCTCAGCGCCTGCGCAGTGGCAGTGGGGCGCCCATCACCGCGTACGGCCTCGGGGCGCTGGGGAAGAGGACCTGGCGGGCCAGGTCCTCGTAGCCGAGCGAGTGGTAGAGGCCGCGGGCCGGGCTGTCGGTGTCGATCGCGGAGAGGATCGAGCGGGGTTCGGCGGCGCTGTCGGTGATGGCGGTGATGAGGGCGCGGCCGATGCCCATGTTCTGGAAGGTCGGGTGGACGTGCAGTTCGGTGATCACGAAGGAGTCGTCGAGCCAGGCGTCATGGCCCTGCCTGCGCAGATACGGCTCGACGACGGTGGACCACCAGTGCGTACGGTCGTTCGGCATTCCGTACACGAACCCGGCGAGCCGTCCGTCGGGGGTGGTCGCGCCGAGCGCGCGGGCACCGGGCTGGGTCAGGTGCCGCAGGACGATCTGTCTGCGTACGGCGACCTCGTCGGCGGCGAGCCCGAAGGCCACGGCCTGGACGGCGAGCGCCTCGTCGACCCGGGCGGCGAGGTCGAGGGGGCCGACGACCACGTCGTGGGGGCGGGGGTGACGGTGGTCCTGACCCGGGAAGCGCGGCATGGCGGGAGACTACAGGGGGTGTGGACCGTCCCTGGGGTGTGCGGGCCGGATGTGGCTGAGCCCCGTACCCCTGGATCACCCGGATCACCCGGATCGCCCGGATCACCCGGATCGCCCGGACCAGTCGGATCTCTCGGATCACTCGGATCTCGCGGACACCGGGGGCGTTTCAGAACAGGATGCTCGTGAACGCTCCGACTTCCTGGAAGCCCACCCTCCGATATGTCCGGCGGGCCGCGGTGTTGAAGTCGTTCACATACAGGCTGACCACCGGGGCCACGTCGGCGAGGGCGTAGCGCAGTACGGCGGCCATGCCGGGGGCGGCGAGGCCCTGGCCACGGTATTCGGGGGCCACCCAGACGCCCTGGATCTGGCAGGCCTGCGCGGTCGCGGCGCCGATCTCGGCCTTGAAGACGACCTTGCCGTCCTGGTCGAGGCGGGCGAAGGAGCGGCCGTAGCCGACCAGTTCGGCGACCCTGGCCTGATAGAGGAGTCCGCCGTCGCCGGCGAGTGGCGAGATTCCGACCTCTTCGGTGAACATCGCCACGCACGCCGGCATGATCGTCTCTATCTCGTCCTTGAGGATGCGGCGGACGTGGGGATCCGGGGTGATGAGGGCGGGGTCCGGCATCCGGTCGGTGACCATGAGGGGCTGATGGCGGCGGACTTCCCTGGCCGGGCCCCAGCTCGGTTCGAGCAGCCGCCACAGCTGGGTGGTGGCCTCGGCGGGGCCGACGATGGAGGAGCAGCGGCGGCCGGCTCGCCTGGCGCGGTCGGCGAAGGCGCGTACGGCGCGCGGGGTGGCGCAGATGGGGACGAGGTTGGCGCCCGCGTAGCAGAGGCTGGTGAGCATGCCGTCCTCGTACCAGCCCCACATCTCGCCGCCGAGGCGCCAGGGGTCGAGGCCTGCCACCTGTACGCGGGCGGTCACGAAGGCGTTCGCGACCGGCTCGCGGCCGAGGACGGCGAGCGCGGCGTCCAGGTCGCCCGGGTCGAGCACCCGGGAGGTGGTCTGCGTCAACACGTGCGGGGCCTCACCGATGCGGTTTGCTGATCCCCGCACTGTACCTGCGGAAGCTGAGCGGCGCGTCCCTGCTGCGGGTGCGCTGTCTGGTTCGGTGACCGTCGCCCCGGCTGCCGTCCCTGGGGGCTGCCGCCCCCAGCCCCCGCTTCGGCCTGAACGGCCTCGTCCTCAAACGCCGGACGGGCTGGGGGTGCCTGGCGTGGGCTTGTCCTCGAACCCCGGACGGGCTGAGGGGGCCTGGCGTCGGCTTGTCCTCAAACGATGGACGGGCTGAGGGTGCCTGGGCTGGGCTTGTCCCCGAACCCCGGACGTGCTGAATGTGCCTGGGCTGGGCTTGTCCCCGAACCCCGGACGGGCTGAGGGTGCCTGGCCTGGGCTTGTCCCCGAACCCCGGACGGCACCCCCCAGCCCGTCCGGCG
>NZ_LIQQ01000172.1 GCF_001418565.1 Streptomyces graminilatus
TCCCCGAGGGGAGGGCGACGGGGCGAGCGGCGGCACCGCCGGTGGCGGTACCGGTCGCGCACCCGGTGGTCAGCGCCCCCGAGGCAACGATCCCGGCACCCGCACGCAGCACCGCCCGGCGGTCGGTCGTGGTCACCGCACCATTTAAGGGCGTACTGTCCGGAAAACGGGCGATTAGCCCGATCGGTGGCCCGCCCGCCCGCTCGTACGGCCGGACACCCGCACGGTCACGCGGTCGTCGCCGTCACCAGCGGTCACTACCGGTCGCTACCGGTCGCTACCGGTCGGCGACCCGCATCTCGAACCACGTCGTCTTCCCGCGCGGCAGGAGGTCGACCCCCCAGCGGTCGGAGAGTTTGTCGACCAGCATCAGTCCGCGCCCGCTGATGTCCATCTCCTGGACCGGCATCAGACACGGCAGCCCCCGCGAGGGGTCCCGGACCTCCACCCGGATCCAGCCCCGGCGCCGACGCATCCGCAGGCCGAACACGCGCGCGCCGGTGTGGCGCACCGCGTTGCCGACGAGTTCGGAGACGAGCAGGACCGCGTCCTCCGTCATCTTGGGGGTCAGCCCCCACTCGCGGAGTACGACGACCTGGGCGAGGCGGCGCGCGGCCGCGGCGGACTCGGGGCGGGACGGCAGCGGAACCTCGGCCACCGTCGGGTTCCCGAACAACTCCAGCGCCTTGAGCGCCCGTTCGTCCTCCACCGCAGGCGACCACCGTGCCGCCGTCGCACGACCGTGTCCCCGCGGCTGTTCCATGCCCTCCAGCCCCGCCATGCCCCCATCATGGCGGGCCGGACCTTCCTGGGGGGCCGTTCCGGAGGAATACGCCCCCGGGAACACGTCATTCCGGATGGGGCGTCCGACATATGCCGGAGACATTCCGTCGCCCACCGAATCCCCTCCGACCTGCGACGGAAGCTCATTTCCGGGCAAACGACAGGCCCCCTCGACGAGGCAGACTCAAGGCTGGCCCAAGACTCCCATAAACCGCCCGTTCGAGGGACCCGGATAAGACAACGCGTCAACTGCAAGGAAATTTGTTCGACGGAACCAGGCAGAACTCAGCGGAACCCAGCGGGAGTCAGAGCAAGTCGGAGGAGGCCGGAGGGAAGCCGGAGGGAAGCCGCAGCGAAGTCAGAGGAACTTCGCCTTTCCCGGACCGTCCTCCACGAAGCTCCGCATCCCGATCTCCCGGTCCTGAGTCGCGAACAGGCCCGCGAACCAGTTCCGTTCGATCGCGAGGCCCGTCTCCAGGTCGGTCTCCAGGCCCGCGTCGATGGACTCCTTCGCCGCGCGCAGCGCGATCGCCGGGCCCTGCGCGAGCTTCGCCGCCCAGGCGTGCGCCTCGGTGTACACATCGGCGGCCGGTACGACGCGGTCCACCAGACCGAGCGTCAGCGCTTCGTCGGCCTTGACCATCCGCCCGGTGAAGATCAGGTCCTTGGCCCTGGACGGGCCGATCAGCCGGGCGAGCCGCTGCGTGCCGCCCGCGCCGGGGATCACGCCGAGCAGGATCTCCGGCTGACCGAGTTTCGCGTTGTCACCGGCGATGCGGTAGTCCGCGCAGAGCGCCAACTCGCAGCCGCCGCCGAGGGCGTAGCCGGTGATCGCGGCGACGACCGGCTTGGGGATACGGGCGACGGCACTGAAGGAGTCCTGCAGGTCCCTGGACCGGGCGACCATCGCCGCGTGGTCCATGGCCTGCATCTCCTTGATGTCCGCACCGGCCGCGAACACCTTCTCCCCGCCGTACACGACGACCGCCCGCACGTCGTCCCGGCGGGTGGCCTCCTCGGCGAGTTCCTTGAGGCGGTCCTGGGTGGCGACGTCCAGGGCGTTCATGGGCGGCCGGTCCAGCCGGATCGTGCCGACGCCGTCCGCGACTTCGAGATGCACAGTCATGGAGGCAGGTTAACGGGGACTAACGACAACGGGCCCGGTGCTGTCGGTCACACCGGGCCCGCGACGAGAACGTGGGCGGGGCTACGCCTTCCACTGCTCCCAGGACATGTTCCAGCCGTTGAGACCGTTGTCCGGGCTGACGATCCGGTCCTTGGAGTGCTTCACGATCACCACGTCGCCGGTCATCGAGCGGTTGAAGAACCAGGCCGCCGACACCCCGCTGTCGTAGCCGCCGCGAACGTCCCGCAGACCTATGCAGCCGTGGCTGGCGTTGTAGTTGCCGAAGGCGTCGCCGCCCCAGTAGTTGCCGTGCAGGAAGGTGCCGGAGTCGGTCAGGCGCTGGGCGTGCGGAACGTCCTTGATGTCGTACTCGCCGCCGTAGCCGACCGTCTCGCCGTTCATCCGGGTCACTTCGAGGCGCTCGGAGATGACCATCTGGCCGTTCCAGGTGTCGTAGCCGGGCTTGCCGGTGGTGACGGGGATGGTCTTGATGACCTTGCCGTCCCGTCGTACGACCATTTTCTTCGTCTTGACGTCGACCGTGGAGATCTGGCTGCGGCCGATGGTGAAGGAGACCTGCTTGGACTGCTTGCCGTAGACGCCGGGGCGTCCCTCGACGCCGTCGAGGGAGAGGGCGACGGTGACCTTCGTACCGGGCGCCCAGTACTTCTCCGGGCGGAAGTCGAGGCGGTCGTTGCCGAACCAGTGGCCCTCGACGTCGACGGCCGGCTCGGTCTTGACGGTGATGGCCTTCTCGACATCTTCGGGGTGCGTGATGCCCCGGGTGAAGCGGATCGAGAACGGCATGCCCACACCGACCTTGGAACCGTCCTCCGGGGTGAACGTGCCGACGAACGTGTTCTTCGGGGTGAGGGTGGTGAAGGAGGACTCCTCCGCCGCCGCACGCCCCTCGCTGTCCTTGGCCACCACGTGCACCTTGTACGTGGTCGACGCGGCGAGATGCGTCGCGGGCGCCCACTTGGTGCCGTCGGCGGTCAGCGCGCCCTCGACCGGCCTGCCCTTGGAGTCCTCGACCGTGACCTCGGTCAGCTTGCCCTTGGCGGCGCTGACGGTGAGCGCGCCGCTGGTGTCCACGGACTTGGCGCCGTCCTCGGGCGCGATGGTGACGACCGCCTGGGACTGCTGGGTCCGCGCGGTGGTGGAGTCCTTGCCCTTCGGCTTGGCGTCGTCGGGCCCGGAGTCCGAACCGCCGCCCCCGGCGCAGGCGGTGACGGCGACGAGTACGACACCGGCGAGCAACGCCAACGGCCCGCTGCTCCCCCGTATGCCGCGCATGCCGCGTGTCCCACCCCGTCGGGCCGGCGCCGAAGCCCCCGATATCGGTCGCGCGTTCAAGCTTGTCTCCCCTCCCGGGGCCTTGCTCAGGCCCGCTTCCCCGGCGCGTCCCACGCACCCCGGCGCATATTAACCACAAGGTCACGCCCCCCGGCGGCCCCGGAAGGTCACCATTCCGTCCCAACATCATCGGCTTGTCGGACCCGGCCGTTCACCTTTCGTGGCGGTCCCCGCCGTCCATTCCCTCCAGCCCATGTTCCACCCGCCGAGCCCGTTGTCGGGAGCGACTTTCTTGTCCTTGCTGTGGACGACCTCGATGACGTCCCCGATCAGGCTCCGGTCGAAGAACCAGCCCGCCGGACTGTCCGAACTGCCGCCCTTCACATCCCTGAGCCCGACGCAGCCATGACTGACATTGGTCCTGCCGAAGGCGTCCGGCGCCCAGTAGTTGCCGTGCAGGAAGGTGCCGGAGGTGGTCAGGCGCATCGCGTGCGGCACGTCCGGGATGTCGTACTCGCCGCCGAAACCGACCGTACGGCTGTTCATCCGGGTCACTTCGAGCATCTCCGTGACCACCATTTTCCCGTTGTACGTCGTGTTCTTCGGCGACCCCGCCGTGATCGGCACCGTGGCCAGCAGGTCGCCGTCGCGCCGCACCTCCATGGTGTGCGCGGCCGCGTCGACCAGGGAGAGCTGGCTGCGGCCGACGGTGAAGGCGAACGTCTTGCGCTGGATCCCGTACACCCCGGGCGCCCCCTCGACATCGCGCAGAGCCAGCTCGACGGTGACCCTCGTCCCCGGTGCCCAGTACTCCTCGGGCCTGAAGTCGAGGCGCCCGGCGCCGAACCAGTGCGGCCGGATGTCGACGGCGGGCTCGGCGGTGACATGGACGGCGCGTTCGACGGCCGCCCGGTTGGTGATCTCGCGGTTGAACTCCAGGGACACGATCATTCCGGTGCCGACGATGGCGCGGTTCTCCGGGGTGACGTATCCGATGAACCGCTCGTCGGGCACGTAGGTGGTGAAGGTGGTGTGCCGGGCCGAACGGCGTCCCTGACCGTCGAGCGCCACGGCGTCGACCGTGTACCGGGCGGCCAGCGCGAGCCGCGTGTCGTCGGGCCGCCAGGACAGCCCGTCCTCGGAGATCCGCCCGGACACCTCCGACTCCTGCGCGTCCTGGGCCCTGACGACCTTCACGGACTCCAGGCGCCCGCTGGGCACCCGTACGAGAAGGGGGTTGCCGGGGCGCACGGAGCGGCTGCCGTCGTCGGGCGAGACGCGGATCACGTCCTTCGGTGCCCGGGGTTTCCCGAACACCGAGTCGGCCCCGCCCACCCCCTCCGACGTGCAGCCGGCGGCTCCGGCCAGCAGTCCTGCCCATGTCACTACGGCGACCAGCCCGGCCCTCGCGCGCCGAGCGCGCCCTTGTACGTGCCTCACGAACGACCCAACGACGCGGCCCGCCCCTGGGAAACGTGAGTGCGAGCCGCGCTCTGGGCAGAACAGGGGGAAGAAACGACGCGAGGACCGCGAGGAACAAGGCAACAGAGCACTGCGGCCGGGACGCCGCACACTTGTTCGCGCGGGGCGTGCATCGTTTCCCCTACTGGTCCCACCTACTGGTCCCACTTACTGGTTCCACGAGTCGCGGGAGGCGGAGAGGTGTCCAGCGCAGCCGAGCAGAAGGCGTTGGCGGTCGCGGAACAGCGTGCCGTCGAGGAGGGGCACCCCACCACCGTGCCGAACGGCGCGGCGCGCGCCGCGCTGCCCGCCGTGCCGGTGTGGCCGGGGACGCCGATGCCCCTGGGCGCGCGTTTCCGCACGGGCCCGGACGGGGTGTCGGGTACCAACTTCGCCCTGTGGGCGGGCGGGGCGGAGGCGGTGGAGCTGTGCCTGTTCGGCGGAGAAGGGGGAAGCCCCGGGGAAACCCGCGTCCCCCTCACCGAACTGACGCACGAGATCTGGCACGGTTTCGTGCCCGGGGTGATGCCGGGTCAGCGGTACGGCTATCGGGTGCACGGCCGCTGGGACCCGTGGACCGGCGCCCGCTGGAACCCGGCGAAGCTGCTGCTGGATCCGTACGCGCGTGCGGTGGACGGCGATTTCGACCTGCCGCCCGAGGTGTACGGGCATGTCCGCGACTGGCCCGAGCAGCAGGTGGCGGACACCGTGCGCGACGACCGCGACTCGGCGCCGTACGTCCCCAAGGGCGTCGTCGTCCACGACGACTCCCCCGACGACGAGTGGGCGGACGACCGCCGCCCGAAGACCCCGTGGGCGGACTCGGTGATCTACGAGCTGCACGTCAAGGGGTTCACGAAACTCCACCCGGGCATCCCGGAGGAGTTGCGGGGCACATACGCGGGCCTGGCGCACCCGGCGGCGACCGAGCACCTGACGAGGCTGGGCGTGACGGCGGTGGAGCTGCTCCCGGTCCATCAGTTCGCGCACGAGGACCATCTCCTGCGCCGGGGCACGAAGAACTACTGGGGCTACAACTCGATCGGCTACTTCGCCCCGCACGCGGGGTACGCGGCGACGGGAACGGCGGGCCAGCAGGTCGGCGAGTTCAAGCGCATGGTGCGCGCACTGCACGCGGCGGGCATCGAGGTCATCCTCGACGTGGTCTACAACCACACGGCCGAGGCGGACGAACACGGCCCGACGCTGTCCCTGCGGGGCATGGACAACAGGGGCTACTACCGCCTGCAGAACGACCCCCGCCGCTACACGGACTACACGGGCTGCGGAAACACGCTCCACGTGGTCCAGCCGCACGTACTGCGCCTGATCACGGACTCGCTCCGCTACTGGGTGACGGAGATGGGGGTGGACGGCTTCCGCTTCGACCTGGCGGCGGCCCTGGCCCGCTCGATGCACGACGTGGACATGCTCTCCCCGTTCCTGGCGGTGATCGCCCAGGACCCGGTGCTGCGCAGGGTGAAACTGATCGCGGAGCCTTGGGACGTCGGCTCCGGGGGCTACCAGGTGGGCGCGTTCCCCCCGCTCTGGACGGAGTGGAACGACCGCTACCGCAACGCGGTACGGGACTTCTGGCGGGGCGCGCTGCCGGACGTACGGGATCTGGGGTACAGGTTGTCGGGTTCGAGCGACCTGTACGCATGGGGCGGTCGCAGGCCCTACGCCTCGGTCAACTTCGTGACGGCGCACGACGGTTTCACGCTGCGGGACCTGGTGTCGTACGAGCGCAAGCACAACGAGGCCAACGGGGAGGGCAATCGGGACGGTACGGACGACAACCGTGCCTGGAACTGCGGCGCGGAGGGCGAGACGGACGACGAGCGTGTACTGGCTCTGCGGCGCCGCCAGTTGAGGAACCTGCTGACAACTCTCCTCCTGTCGACGGGCGTTCCGATGCTGGTCGCGGGCGACGAGCTGGGGCGTACACAGGGCGGCAACAACAACGCGTACTGCCAGGACAACGAGATCAGTTGGGTGGACTGGAGCCTGCTGGAGGACCCCGGCTGGCGCGCGCTGACCGAACTCACCGCCCGCCTCATCGAGTTGCGCCACCGCCACCCGGTCCTGCGCCGACGGGCGTTCTTCTCCGGCCGGGCCGATCCGGCGGACGGACTACGGGACCTGGCCTGGTTCACCCCCCGAGGCACGGAGATGACGGAGACCGACTGGTACACCCCCACGACAACCCTGGGCATGTACCTCTCGGGCCGCGACATCCCGGGCCGCGACGCCCGGGGCGCACCGATCACCGACGACAGCTTCCTGGCGATCCTGCACGCGGGGGACGCCCCGACGCGCTTCGCGCTGCCGGGGGCGCCGTGGGCGCGACGGTACGAGATCGTCGTAGACACGTCACGGGAGGAGCAGGGGGAGGCGCCGGGGCCGGCGCCTCCCCCTGCT
>NZ_LIQQ01000173.1 GCF_001418565.1 Streptomyces graminilatus
GGCGGAGGGTGGCGGGGTCGATGTCGCCGGGGGCGCCCATGGCGTCGGCGGAGTCGACCGGGGCGACGTCGAGCCGGATGCCGTCCGGCGCCCCGGTGCCCCGGCTCACCACATGGATCAACTGGGCCTCCGCGAACTCCGGTCCGACATCGCGCCGGTCCTCGAAGGGCCGTATGCCGAGAGCCGCCGCGCCGGCCCGGAGTTCGGCCGACTGTTCCTCCGCGGCCAGTACGGCCCATACGGGGGTGCCGCCGATCTCCAGGGCGCGGACCAGGACGTCGGCGACCAGGAGGACACGCAGGGCGGTGGTGCCGAAACCTGGCGCATGCGCCTCCACACGGGTCAGGGCCCGGCGGGCCGGGGCGGCGACTACGGACTCGGCGGTTCGGGCGTCGTGGATGCGGAGCACGATGCCGAGCGTAACGCTCCGCTGGGTTGGCGGATCGTTTCAGCGCGGGTCGGTGGAGTGGTCGCGCTGTTCCTCGCGGGGCCTTTTGAGGTTGTTCGTTCGACTTACGGCCGGTGGGGGCTTGTCGCGCAGTTCCCCGCGCCCCTCAAACGGGGCCTCCGACCTCACGCTCAGCGGGACAACGGAGGGCCGCCAACGAGCACGCGCACAGGCCGCTGCTCCTCTCGGACCCATTCCAGGCTGTTCGTTCGGCTTACGGCCAGTGGGGGCTTGTCGCGCAGTTCCCCGCGCCCCTCATAAGGGCCCCTCCGACTTCCCGCGCCCCGGAAAGGGCTCCCCGCGCCGGGAATCAGTGTGCGTCGGTCGCTGTTGTCGGGCACGACAGTGGCTGTACGACATCACGAGGAGGCCGGGCGTGTACGGGGACCCGACGACGATCCGCAGGATACTGACCGAGCTCGGGGACACCTGGGCGATCGTCGGGCTGTCGTCGAACCGTGAGCGGGCCGCGTACCGTGTGGCCGAGGTGCTTCAGCGGCACGGCAAGCGGATCGTGCCCGTCCATCCGAAGGCCGAGACCGTGCACGGCGAGCGGGGCTACGCCTCGCTGGCCGACATCCCCTTCGGCGTCGACGTCGTCGACGTGTTCCTGAACAGCGGCCTCGCCGGTCGGGTCGCCGACGAGGCCACCGCCATCGGGGCCAGGGCCGTCTGGTACCAGCTCGGTGTCATCGACGAAGCCGCCTACGACCGTACCCGCGCCGCCGGTCTCGACATGGTCATGGACCGCTGCCCGGCCATCGAGCTGCCCCGCCTCGGGTGACCGACCGGCGGCCCCTCTACGGCACGCTCACTGTGCCGAACCGCCGGACCGGCCCCGGCGACGCAGCAGGAGGAGTCCGCCCGCCAGGGCGGTGATCCCGGTCGCGGCGGTCCAGGCGACGACGTCCGTCGAGCCGGTCGCGGCGAGGTCCTTGGGGGCCTTGCCGCTCGGGGCGCTCGCACCGGCCGACGGCGACGCACCAGGCCGCCCGCCAGTACCCGCGTTCCCTCCACCGGCACCGGCACCGGGGGCCGGGCTCGCGCCCGCGCTCGCTGCCGGGTCCGTACCGGGGCGGCTCGGGCTCGGGCTCGCGCTCACGATCGCCCTGTCCCGGGTGAACGCCAATGTCCCGAAGCCCAGTTGGTCGTATCCCCCGCTGTTCGGGCCGTAGTCGCCGCCGCCGCCCTCGGGGGACGCCTGGGCGGCGATGCGGGTCAGATAGGTCGCGGACAGGCCCCGGCGCTTGGTGTAGTGGTTGGCGATCATGGCCCAGACCGGGCGGATCATCTCCGGGTTCACGCCGGCGGCCTCGGTCGCCGTCTCGGTGCCCGACCAGACGCCCACCGCGCCCTTCTTGCGGGTGTTCGCCGTGTACGGCACCTGGCCGCCCATGCTCCACTTGGCCACGTACTGGGCGCCCTTGAGGAAGCGGCTGTCGTCGTAGCCGTACAGGTCGATGCCCTGGTTCCAGGCCATCTCGCAGACCGTGCCCATCAGGCCGACGCCGAGCAGCGCGTGACCCTGGTCGCGGCCCGCCTCGACCCATTCCCCGAGGCCCTGGTCGTCGTACACGACCGGGATGGCGTTCTTGACCGAGCCCATGCCCGCGCCGTGCTTGAAGTACTCGACGGCCCGGTCGATCCTGGCCCGGTCGTCGCAGAGGATGCCGACGGCCAGCACGCAGGCGATGGCCGTGAGGTCCCAGTTGGCCCAGTAGTTGGTGATGACGGCGCCGTTGTGGTTGGTCAGGAAGTCCTCGCTGAGCGGGCTGAAGACGTCCAGCATCATCTTCTGGAAGCGGGCGAGGTCGAAGTCGGGGTGGTCGCGGACGAGTTCGGCCGCGTTGGCGAACTGGTAGCCGTACAGGCCCGCCGCGAGGAACCGGTCGGCCGAGCCCGACAGCTCGGTCAGCTTCGCGGACCAGGCGTTGAGGATCGCGACGGCGGTGTCCCCGTACGCGCTGTCACCCGTGATGTGCCAGCGCAGGGCGTTCTGGTAGGCCGCGTGGATGTCGTTGTACAGGGTCCGGTAGTTCTGCGGCGTGCCGTCGCCCCGGTAAACCGTGGCCTGCGGGTTGGCCGTCCAGCCGCTCTGCGCATGGGGGTTGGCGGTCAGCCGGGCGAAGCCCGCCGTGTACGGCGCCGCACCGGCCTTCACCTTCCTCGCCATCCGGTCCAGATCCGTGCGGGTGTGCAGCATGCCCGGGTGGACGAGACCCGTGCCTGCGGCTGTGCCCGTGCCCGCGGCCGTGGCCTGCGGGGCGGCGAGGGTCGTACCGACGGCGACGGCGCCCGCCGTCGCACCCGTGAACTTCAGCATGCCGCGACGGCTGATCCCTGTGTTCAAAGCTCCGGTCCTTGGCTCTGGGGGGTGGGTTGCTTCTCCGAGTTACGGAGAGGAGACGCACGCCGGAGCCGCCGATAACGAAAAGTTCTCAGCCCACCGCCGGGACCGACACCGACATCAGCATCTCCAGCGGTTCGGTGCCGTCATTGCCGTACGTGTGGGGGACGCTCGCCTCGAAGGTGGCGCTCGCGCCGGCCGGGACACGGTGCTCGACCCCGTCGACCGTCAGCGTCAGTTCGCCCGCCGTGACGTGGAGGATCTCGAAGGTGCCCGCGGGGTGCGGGTCGGACGCGCTGCTGTCGCCGGGCATGAGGTGCCAGTCCCACAGCTCCAGCGGGCCCGGCGCCTCGGTGCCCGCGAGGAGCCGGTTGTAGCTGCCGGCGTCGGTGTGCCACAGCCGTACGGCCTGGTCTGCGGCGACGATACGGACCTTCGGGCCCTGTTCGTGGTCGAGCAGTGTGGTGATGCTGACCCCGAGGGCGTCACCGATCTTCACGACCGTACCGAGGCTGGGGTTGGTGCGGGCCTGCTCGATCTGGATGAGCATCCCGCGGCTGACACCCGCGCGAGCGGCGAGCGCCTCCAGGGTGAAACCGCGCTCGGCGCGCCAGCGCTTCACGCTGCGCGCCAGTGACTGGGTCAGCAGGTCGAGGTCCGACAACATTCCGTCCAAGTTCTCGTCCGACACTCTTGCTCTCTTGCTCTCTTGCTCTCTTGCTCTACGGCCTTGCGTTCGGCCTGTCTCAGCCCACCACCCCGAGTGCAAAATTATGAATGACAGAGTTCACTTCACTGCACTACCGTGTGATGCACCGGATTGTTCACTCCACTGTACTGCGAGGCGTCCCCATGACCGCATTCTTCGCCCTCGTCACCAGTCTGCTCTGGGGGCTGGCCGACTTCGGCGGCGGCCTGCTGACCCGGCGCATACCCGCGCTGACGGTGGTCGTGGTCTCGCAGTCGATCGCGGCGGTCGTGCTCGGCGCGATCGTGGTCCTGACCGGTGGCTGGAGCGAGGCCGGTCCGCGTCTGTGGTTCGCGGTCGCCGCGGGTCTCGCCGGACCGGTGGCCCTGCTCTCCTTCTACAAGGCGCTCGCCCTCGGCCCGATGGGCGTGGTGTCCCCGCTCGCCTCGCTCGGCGTCGCCGTCCCCGTCAGTGTCGGGCTCCTCCTCGGCGAGCGTCCCGGGCTGCTCCAGGCCGCGGGGATCGCGGTCGCCGTGGTCGGGGTCGTCCTCGCGGGCGGACCTCAGCTCAGGGGCGCGCCCGTGCAGCGGCGGGCGGTCCTGCTCGGTCTGCTCGCGGCGCTCGGATTCGGCACGGTGTTCGTCCTGATCGCGGAGGCGTCGACCACGCTCACCGGGCTGTTCCTCGCGCTCTTCGTCCAGCGGGTGACGAACGTCGCCGTCGGCGGCGCCGCGCTGTACGTCTCGGTCCGGCGCGGCGGCTCCGCCCTCCCGGCGGGCGGTTTCCCCTGGCGGCTGCTCCCCGCGCTCGGCTTCGTCGGCCTCGCCGATGTCGCCGCCAACGGCACGTACTCGACGGCCGCCCAGCACGGCCCGGTCACCCTGGCCGCCGTACTCGCCTCGCTCTACCCGGTGGTCACCGCTCTGGCGGCACGCGGTTTCCTCAGCGAACGCCTGCGCGCGGTCCAGGCGGCGGGCGCGGGCCTGGCCCTCGTCGGCACGCTCCTGCTGGCGACGGGCTGAGCACCCGGTCGTCGTGACCGCCGGCCACGACGACCTCCGGGTCAGGACTCGGCGCGTACGTCCCCGACGTGTACGTCCCCGACGGCCGGCTCCGTCAGCCGGGCCACCGCCGCCTCGTCCAGCTCCGCCAGCGCCCGCAACTGCTCCGGAGTGGTCCCCGCCGGTATCGGTGTGGGGGCCGGTGTCCGCAGCGGGGGCCGCCAGCCCTCGGCAGGCGTCCAGCGGCGTACGACCTTGGCGGGAGCCCCCGCCACCACCGCGTGGTCGGGCACCGTGCCGCGTACCACCGCACCGGCCGCCACCACCACGTTCCGCCCGATCCGCGCACCCGGCAGGATCACCGCGCCGGTGCCGATCCAGCAGCCGGGCCCGATCTCCACCGGCTCCATGCGCGGCCACTGCTTGCCGATGGGCTCGTGCGGATCGTCGTACGAGTGGTTGGTGGACGTCACGTACACATACGGCCCGAAGTAGCAGTCGCTGCCGATGCTGACCGTCGTGTCGGCGATGACATGGCTGCCGCGGCCCAGGACGACACCGTCGCCGATACGGAGGATGGGGTCAGGGCCGAGGTCGAGATCCGGCATCAGGCCCGCCGTCAGGGTCACCTGCTCGCCGACGATGCAGTGGGAGCCGAGTTCGATCCAGGGTTCACCGAAGACCGTGCCCAGCGGGAAAGCGAGTCTGGTACCTGTTCCCATGGCCCGGAAGGCCAGCCGCCCGGGGTTCTCGGCGGTCACGGAACCCGTGCGCCGCACCCAGTCCCAGCCCGCGTGCACCGCGCGCTGCGCCAGCCGACGCCGCCATGACGAGAACGTGTTCTTGGGCTTGGGCACCCGCACACCGTACTCACGGCCGGGCGGACCGGGCATGCCGCACACCTGTGATCTTCGCCCCACGGAGGTGGCGTACGGTCTGACGTACTCGAGGACCAGGAGGCGAGATGACGCACAGGGCGTTGATCACCGGCATCGGCGGCAGGGAACCGGAGGTGGACGGGGAGGCGTTCGTGGCGCCCATGTCCTCGGTGATCGGGGACGTGACCCTGGGGGCGGGCGCGAGCGTCTGGTACGGCGCGGTGCTGCGCGGCGACGTCGAGCGGATCACGGTCGGCGCCCGGAGCAACATCCAGGACAACTGCACACTGCACGCCGACCCGGACTTCCCCGTGACCATCGGCGAGCGGGTCTCCGTGGGCCACAACGCGGTGGTGCACGGCGCGACGATCGAGGACGACTGCCTGATCGGCATGGGCGCGACGGTCCTCAACGGCGCGGTGATCGGCGAGGGCTCCCTGGTGGCGGCCCAGGCACTGGTACCGCAGGGCATGCGGGTCCCACCGGGTTCACTGGTGGCGGGCGTACCGGCGAAGGTGCGGCGCGAACTGACGGAGGAGGAGCGCCAGGGCATCACCCTGAACGGCACGCACTACGCGGAACTGGCGAAGGCCCACCGCGAGATCCACGGCTAGACCAACACCTCAGGGGCGCGGGACTGTATCGATTTGCGGCTCCGCCGCGTGGGCGCGACAAGCCGCACTCAACCCGCGCCCAAGGTCACTCAGCCACCCCTACGGTCTCCGCTTCGGCCTTCCGCGAAGCGGACTTCGCCTTGCGCTTCAGGACCAGCATGGACGTCAGTCCGATAAGCACAGCCAGCACCAGCCCCAGCCAGGAGAACCGCTTCAGCCAGGACTCGGCGACGACACCCACGTAGTAGATGACCGCCGTGGTGCCGCCCGCCCAGATGATCCCGCCGAGCACGTTGGCGATCAGGAACTTCCAGTACGGCATCTTCAGCACGCCCGCCAGCGGCCCGGCGAAGATCCGCAGCAGCGCGACGAAGCGGCCGAAGAAGACCGCCCACATGCCCCACTTCTCGAAGGACCGCTCGGCCGTGGCGATGTGCCCCTCCCCGAAGTGCTTGGGGAACTTGGCGCCGAGCCAGGCCAGCAGCGGCCGGCCGCCCTTGCGGCCGATGGCGTAGCCGATGGAGTCACCGATGATCGCGCCGGCGCTCGCGCACGCGCCGAGGAGGACGGGGTTGATGTGGCCCTGCTGGGAGGCGAGCAGGGCGGCGGAGACCAGCACGATCTCGCCCGGCAGCGGAATGCCCAGGCTCTCCAGCCCGATGACCAGTGCCACCAGCGCGTAGATACTGACGGCGGGGATCGTCTCCAGCCATTCCTGCACGTGCACCGCCGGTGTCCTTCCGATCTAGCCGTACGCCCGGTACGTCCGTGTCCCCGGCGTGCACCCGGCCCCGGGCGCACGCCGAAAGCCTACCGGGTCAGGGTGACACCGAGGACTTCTGCGCATCCCACAAATCGCACTGGTGTTCCTGCGCGGTGGTCGCGCTCAGGACGTTCCCGCCGGCCGACCCGGTCCGCAGCGAGAGAACCAGACCGGGGCGGTCGGGCATCGCGGGCTGCCCGTCCGCGCGCGGGACACCACCGCGCAGGAAGGAGCCCCAGTACTGGACCATCTGCCGGGACAATGCCCGCTGCTCCGCGTCGAGCGGCGACTCCAGGCCGAAGTGCTTGAAGAGGTACTGCACCTCGTTCACATGGGTGGCCCCGAAGTCGAAGTCGGTGCCCAGGTTCCGCAGCGAGGCGAAGGGGGGTGCGGTGCGGTCGGCGAACTCGTACGTGTAGACCGGGCCGCGGGTCGCGAGCACGGCGTCGAGCCGCAGTGCGGCGCAGGCGAACAGTCCGTCGCCCTGCGCGGTGCCGTAGGCGATGGTCGGCGACGGGTACGCCGACAGCGGGTAACGCGCCAGCACGCCGTCGCCGTAGGCCGCGCGCATGACCGACGGGTACCGCTCGGCGGTGAGCGGAGTGCCGCGCACGTCGAAGGACGCGAAGGCGAACATCCGGCCCTCGTCCCGGTTGGCGCCGTTGAGTACCGGCACCCGTGCGGCGGCCCCGTTGGCGAACGCCTCGGCGGGCTGCGTGGGCAGGAAGGCGCCGCCGGTCACGGGGGCCCAGTCGAAGCCGCCCTGGGCGGCCAGGATCTCGGCGGCGGACTTGGCCCGCAGACAGGCGAGGGTGCCGGCACCGGAGCAGCCGAGCCGCTCGGCGAAGGCCGCGCCCTGTGCCGTCGCCGTGGGGTGCGGACGGGCCGAGCAGTCGTTGTAGGCGCCGCTCTGCACGATTGCCGCCCGGTACAGGCCCGTTGAGGTCGGCGAGGCCAGCTGGGTGCACACCGAACGGCCGCCCGCCGACTCGCCCGCGATGGTCACCCGGCCCGGATCACCGCCGAAACGGCCGATGTTGGCCCGCACCCAGCGCAGGGCCGCCTGCTGGTCGAGCATGCCGAAGTTGCCGGACACGCCGTCGGCCGCCTCGCCGTCCAGGCCCTCTGTGGCGAGGAAACCCATGGCTCCGAGGCGGTAGTTGACGGTCACGACGACCGCGCCGGTTCGACGCGCGAAGACGTCCGGCACGACATCCTCACCGGCGCCCGCGGTGAGCCCGCCGCCGTGCAGCCAGACCAGCACCGGGCCGCGTACGACGCCCTGCGGGACGTACACGTTGAGGTCGAGGCAGTCCTCGGTGTGGCTCGGCCGCTCGTAGCCGGGGTCCCAACTCGTCCCCTGTACACACCTGTTGCCGAACTCCCCGGCGGCACGCACGCCTTGCCACGGTGCGACCGGCCGCGGGGCGCTCCAGCGAAGAGCGCCGACGGGCGGCTGGGCGAAGGGAATGCCGAGGAACTGCCGTCCCTCGGCGGTGACTTCGCCGCGTACCCGGCCCGCGTCGGTGCGCACGACGGTCCCGCCGCCCGCGACCTGGGCCTGCGCCGCCGGGACGGGGGCCGCCAGCAGGGCCGCGACGGTGAGGAGACCGACCGCCGGCCGGCGCGGCGCTCGGCCCCCTCCGCTCCGCGACTTCCGTGACTTCCAGAACTTCTGGGGATCGATGTCGTTCATCGGCCGTCACTCCTTCTGTGGGGGAAGGTGATCGCGCCGGGGAAACTAGGACCGCCAGTGACTCGTGTCAATCATCTGGGCGAGGTGGGCATGGGAAGACCGGCGGCCCCCGTGACCGAGCCGACCGCGTCGATCACCGAGACGACGACGGGCCCCGGCGTGCCCAGCGGCCCCGGCGGCAGAGCGACGACGGTAACGGGCGCGGACTCCCCGTTGCCTTGGTCGCTGCCTTCGTCGGTGCCTTCGTCGGTGCCTTCGTCGGTGCCTTCGTCCGTGACGTACCGGGTGTCGAACCGCTGGTCCGAAGTGCCGTCGGGTGAGTGCGTGGGCGGCTCGCCGGATCCCGGAGTCCCGTCGCCCGTGCCGGACCCGGACCCCTGATGCCTGCCGTCCGGACGGCCCTCCCCTATCCCCTTCTGCCGCTGCCCGGACTCCCCGCCCTTCCCGCTGCCACTGTTGCCGCTGCTGTCGCCGTTCTCGCCGTTCTCGCCGCCGTCCTGCCGGTCGTCGCCCTTCCCGGCGGCGCCGCCGGCCCCG
>NZ_LIQQ01000174.1 GCF_001418565.1 Streptomyces graminilatus
GGGGGTGGGGGTGGGGGTCGTCGTGCCGGCCATGGTCGTCTGGGCCTGGATCGCCGTGATCGCCACCGTCGTCACGATGTCCGTGACCAGCGCGCCCCTGGACAGGTCGTTGACCGGCTTGCGCAGGCCCTGGAGGACCGGGCCGACGGCGATCGCGCCGGCCGAACGCTGCACGGCCTTGTAGGTGTTGTTGCCGGTGTTGAGGTCCGGGAAGATCAACACGCTTGCCTGGCCCGCGACTTCGGAGCCGGGGAGTTTGGTGGCGGCCACCGTCGGCTCCACGGCCGCGTCGTACTGGATCGGGCCCTCTATACGGAGATCCGGGCGCCGCTCGCGCACCAGCTCCGTCGCCTCCCGCACCTTGTCGACGTCCGCGCCCGAACCCGACGTACCCGTGGAGTAGGAGAGCATGGCGATCCTCGGCTCGACGCCGAACTGTTCTGCCGTGGCCGCCGATTGAATGGCGATGTCGGCCAACTGCTCCGCGTTCGGGTCGGGGTTGACCGCGCAGTCGCCGTAGACCAGGACCTTGTCGGCCAGGCACATGAAGAAGACGGACGAGACGATGGAGGCTTCCGGCTTGGTCTTGATGATCTCGAAGGCCGGGCGGATCGTCGCCGCCGTCGAGTGCACGGAACCCGACACCATGCCGTCCGCCAGGCCCTCCTCGACCATCAGGGTGCCGAAGTAGTTGACGTCCGAGACGACGTCGTGGGCGAGTTCCACCGTGACGCCACGGTGGGCGCGGAGAGCCGCGTACTTCTCGGCGAACCTGTCCCGCAGTTCCGAGGTCTGCGGGTCGATCACCTGGCACCCGCCGAGGTCGATGCCCAGGTCGGCGGCCTTCTTGCGGATGCCGTCGACCGGGCCGAGCAGCGTCAGTTCGCACACGCCCCGGCGCAGCAGCACCTCGGCGGCGTGCAGGACGCGTTCCTCGGTGCCCTCGGGGAGGACGACCCGGCGCTTGTCGGCGCGGGCGCGTTCGAGCAGCTTGTGCTCGAACATCATGGGCGTGACCCGGTCGCTGCTGGGCGCGGAGACCCGCTTGAGCAGCTCCGCCGTGTCGACATGGCGTTCGAACAGACCGAGGGCGGTCTCCGCCTTGCGCGGGGTGGCCGCGTTCAGCTTCCCCTCCAGGGAGAAGAGCTGGGCGGCGGTCGGGAAGCTGGTGCCGGCCACGGAGACGACCGGGGTGCCCGGGGCGAGCCGGGCGGCGAGGGTGAGGACCTCGTCGCTGGGGCGCTCGTTCAGGGTCAGCAGTACGCCCGCGATGGGCGGCGTACCGGCGCTGTGCGCGGCCAGGGCGCCGACCACCAGGTCGGCGCGGTCACCGGGGGTGACGACCAGGCAGCCGGGGGTCAGCGCGGTCAGGAAGTTGGGCAGCATCGCGCCGCCGAAGACGAAGTCCAGTGCGTCCCGGGCGAGCCCCGAGTCGTCGCCGAGCACTACCTTGCCGCCGAGCGCGTGGGTGATCTGGGCGACCGTCGGCGCGGACAGGGCCGGCTCGTCGGGCAGGACGTAACAGGGCACTGGGAGGCGGGAGTTGAGGCCCTCGGCTATCGTGGCGCGGTCCTCGCGGGTGACGCGGTTGGCGACCATGGCCAGGACGTCGCACCCCAGAGCCTCGTACGCGCGGTACGCGTTGCGCGTCTCGGCGAGCACCGACTCGGCGCTCTGGTCACGACCGCCGACCACCGCGACGACGGACGCGCCGAACTCGTTCGCGAGGCGGGCGTTGAGGGCCAGCTCGTCCGGGAACTGGGTGTCGGCGAAGTCGGTGCCGAGGACGAGGACCACGTCGTACTCGCGGGCGACGCGCAGAAAGCGGTCGACGAGGGTGGAGACCAGCTCGTCGGTGCCCTGCTCGGCCTGGAGCGCGGACGCCTCCGGGTAGTCCATGCCGTACACGGTCGCCGGGTCCTGCGAGAGGCGGTAGCGGGCGCGCAGCAGTTCGAAGAGCCGGTCCGGGTCGTCGTGCACCAGGGGGCGGAAGACGCCCACGCGGTCGACCTGCCGGGTCAGGAGTTCCATGACCCCCAGCTCGACGACCTGGCGGCCGTCGCCACGGTCGATCCCGGTCACGTACACGCTGCGGGTCGTCACGCGTGCTCTCCGTTTCCTTGCTCGTCAATTCGTCGTCATACGTCGTTCGAGGGGTGTGCGCCGGTGTGCGCGGACAGCGCTCACCGGCGCGGGCGGGGCCTTCTTGACAGTACCCGCGGCGCTGGCTACGGCGCCCGTCAGGACGGGGGTCGGGCAAGGTCGTGAAACAATTGGGGCGACTCACCGGCATCACAGGCAAGCACCGAGATCACCCAGCGATCACCCAGCGATCACACCGACCACAGCCAACCCGGCGACCCACGCGATCACAGTGAGCAGGAGACACAGCACGATGCGCATCGGAGTTCTCACCGCAGGCGGCGACTGTCCGGGCCTGAACGCAGTGATCCGGTCGGTCGTGCACCGGGCGGTCACCCATTACGACGACGAGGTCATCGGCTTCGAGGACGGCTACGCGGGGCTCCTCGACGGCCGCTTCCGCACCCTCGACCTCGACGCGGTCAGCGGCATCCTGGCCCGTGGCGGCACCATCCTCGGCTCCTCCCGGCTCCAGCGCGACCGGCTCCGCGAGGCCTGCGAGAACGCCTCCGACATGATCCACGAGTTCGGCATCGACGCGCTGATCCCGATCGGCGGCGAGGGCACGCTGACCGCGGCGAGGATGCTGAGCGACGCGGGCCTGCCGGTCGTGGGCGTCCCTAAGACGATCGACAACGACATCTCGTCGACGGACCGCACCTTCGGCTTCGACACGGCAGTGGGCGTCGCCACGGAGGCGATGGACCGCCTGAAGACCACCGCCGAGTCGCATCAGCGCGTGATGGTCGTCGAGGTCATGGGCCGGCACGCGGGCTGGATCGCCCTGGAGTCCGGCATGGCCGCCGGCGCGCACGGCATCTGCCTCCCCGAGCGCCCCTTCGACCCCGCCCACCTGGTGAAGATGGTCGAGGAACGGTTCTCGCGCGGCAAGAAGTTCGCCGTCATCTGCGTCGCCGAGGGCGCGCACCCCACCGAGGGCACCATGGACTACGGCCACGGCGCGATCGACCAGTTCGGCCACGAGCGCTTCCAGGGCATCGGTACGGCACTGGCGTACGAGCTGGAACGACGGCTCGGCAAGGAGGCCAAGCCGGTCATCCTCGGCCACATCCAGCGCGGCGGCACGCCCACCGCGTACGACCGCGTCCTCGCGACCCGGTTCGGCTGGCACGCGGTGGAGGCCGCGCACCAGGGCGAGTTCGGGCGGATGACCGCGCTGCGCGGTACGGACGTGGTGATGGTGCCGCTGGCGGAGGCGGTCACCGAACTGAAGACGGTCCCGAAGGACCGGATGGACGAGGCGGAGTCGGTGTTCTAGAGGTCTGCTAGAGGTACTGGTAGAGGTACTGGCAGAGGTAACCGCCGGGCGGTCAGCGGGTGTTGGTGTTGGTGTGGGGGATGCCGGTGTCGACCCGCCTCCAGAAGTGCTCCACGATCCGGTCGAGGAAGTCGCGTCCGGTGTGGCTCGCCTCGGTCGCCGCCGAACCGTCCGACCAGGTCGCGGTGGCGGCCAACTGCGTCTGGTAGTAGCGGTGCAGCTCCTGGAGGACGCCCTCCAGGAGGCGCCGGTTCAGCGGCACCATCTTGCTGACGGGGCGGACGTACGCCTGCCAGCGCGTCGTGACCGCCCCGCGCAGCAGCCCGGCGAGCTTGCCGTCGAGACCGGTCAGGGTCATGAAGTCGGCGAGCGAGAGTTGGAGCGCCTCGGCGAGCAGCGCGGACTGCCGCTCGGTGCCGCGCCACTCTCCGCTCTCCTCCATCCGTACGTAGACGAGGAGTTCGAGCCCGACGGCCCGGGCGACCTCCTCGGCGGTGAGTCCGCGCGCGGCCCGGTGTTCGCGCAAGGTGGCCGGGCGGCCCTTGAGCTCACAGGGCTCGCACCACAACACCCCCGCGAGAGCGACGAGTTCGGTACTGCTGGGGGCCATGGTGCCGCGTTCCCACGCGATCACATGGTCGGGCGTGATGTACGGCAGCCCGTACGAGACCCGCATCCCGTACGCGACGTGTTCGGGGCCCATTCCGAGGGCCGTACGGAGTCTGCGGGCGGTGTGGGCGTCGAAGGGCGGGTTCGGAGGCGTGGGCGGTGGCGGTGGAACTGGGGGTCGGCGCACGCACCACAAGTTAGGGGTGCGGAGCGGCCCTGACTACATTCTGTTCGGCCACGATTACAGATCGTAGGAAACTACGGTTTCGATGGGTGAATCCGGTTGATCCGGTGCCGGCCGGAGTGCGTGGGTGTGTGGGGCGGGGCGTGGGGGTGCGGATGGCTTCCGGTGGTGCCCAATCATGCGAATGGCATGGTGGCGGGGCATATGCGTGGGCGTTTCGCGGGTGGCGGGCGACGGCTCGCGGTGGGTGGGATGCCGGTGCGATGGGCGGGTGTCGAAGGTGAGTGCGAGGG
>NZ_LIQQ01000175.1 GCF_001418565.1 Streptomyces graminilatus
CCCGCTTCGGCCCTGAAGGGGTCTCGTCCTCAAGCGCCGGACCGGCTGGATATACCTGGCCTGGGCTGTAACGACGCTGGGGGCGGGGCTGAGCAGGCCTCGTCCTCGGGTGCCGGCCCCTCCGGTGCTCAGTCCAGCAAGCCGTGGCGCATCGCGCTCGTCACCGCCGCCGTGCGGTCGTCCACGCCCAGTTTTCCGAACGCCCGTAGCAGGTGCGTCTTCACCGTCGATTCCCCGATGAACAATCGGCGCCCGATCTCCGCGTTCGTGCAGCCCTCCGACACCAGGCGCAGCACCGCCGTCTCCCGGGACGACAGGCGGGGTCGCTCCGGTCGCGTCCGGAGTTGGTCCACCAGTCTCGCCGCCACCGACGGCGCCAGTACCGTCTCGCCGCGCGCCGCCGCCCGTACCGCCTCGGCCAGTTCGCCACGCGGCAGGTCCTTCAGCAGATAGCCCGCCGCTCCCGCCTCCACGGCCCGCAGGATGTCCCGGTCCGTCTCGTACGTCGTGAGGACGATCACACGGCACGGCAGCCCGGCCTCGCTCATCCGCATGATCGAGTCGACGCCCCCGCCGCCCGGCATCCGCAGATCCATCAGCACGATGTCCGGCCGCAACTCCGCCGCCAGCGCCTCCGCCTGCGGCCCGCTCGACGCGTCGGCGATCACATCGAGGTCCGGTTCCGCGCTGAGCATCGCGCGCAGCCCCTCCCGTACCACGGGGTGGTCGTCGGCCAGGATGACCCGGATCACTGGAAACTCCTCAGGGGGAGGGTGACCTTCACCGTCGTGCCCTTGCCCGGTGTGCTGTGGATGCGTACCGTTCCGCCCGCCTCCGTCGCCCGGGCGCTCAGTCCCGCCAGGCCGTAGCCGGATCGTACGGCGCCCATGTCGAAGCCGGAGCCCTCGTCCCGTACGGAGAGCGTGATCCCCTCGTTCTCGTACGTCAGATCTATTGCTACCGGCGCTCCGTCGCCCGCGTGCTTCCGCGCGTTGGCCAGGGCCTCCTGGCAGGTGCGCAGAGCCACCACCTCGGGGCCGGGCGGCAGCGGGCGGACATGGCCCGTGATGGTCAGTGTCGCCTCGTTGCGGGTGGCGAGGCGGCGCAGGGCGTCCGGGAGGGGTGCGCCCTCCAGGTCGGCGGGGGCGCCGCCGGCGACCAGGGCGCGTGCCTCGGCGAGGTTCTGGCGGGCCGTCTCCGACATCAGGGACAGATGGCGGCGGGCCTGCGGGAGGTCGTGGGCGAGTTCCGCCTCGACCGCCTGGGTCAGCATCAGCAGGCTGGTGAAGCCCTGGGCGAGGGTGTCGTGGATCTCCCTGGCCATGCGTTCGCGCTCGGCCAGAACTCCGTGCGCCGTGGAGAGACGGGCGAGTTCAAGGTGGCTCGCGTCCAACTCGGCTATCAGGTCCGCCCGTTCCTGGCTCTGGTCCATCACCTTGATCACCCAGCTGCCGAACGCCACCGAGAAGACCAGAGTCACCAGCGCGAACATCACGTTGAAGAACACCTCGTGGTCGCTGGGCCACCACAGCACCGCCCAGCCCGCGACCGGCACGATGTTGATGACCGTCACGGCCGCCAGCGCCCAGCGCAGCCGCAGGGTCATGAAGCACTGCGGGATCAGCGCGAAGGTCATCAGGCGTGTCTCGCCCACCAGGACCGCCGAGGGGAGGAACAGTGCGAGGGTGGTGAGGAGGTAGTGCAGCGAGCGGTGTTCGTCCGGAGGATCGTTCTGGAGCAGCACGCGGCCCCGTCCCACGTACACCGGGACCAGGGGGAGCAGCAGCGCGGCCGACGTCAGGCGCACCGGCCACCCCGGGTGGTTCGCGCCGAGCACGAACACCAGGGTGGCCAGCCACACGACGGCGAAGTACGTGTCCCAGAGGCGGAACGAGTTCTCCCAGTTGTTCGCGCCGCGTGCCGTGGAAGTGGAACCGGTCACCCGTCGCGCCGGTTCTTCCAGCGGAAGGTCAGCAGACACAGCACCAGTCCTCCGACGCACCACGCCCCGAGGACCAGGGCCACGCGCCCGAACTCCCAGCTCCCCGCCTGTTCGAGGACGCGCGCCGAGTCCGGGAGGAACACCCCGCGCAGCCCCTGGCACATCCACTTCAGCGGGAACAGGGCGCCGATGTTCAGCATCCAGCCGGGGATCGTGTTGATCGAGATGTACACCCCGGAGATGAACTGGAGCACCAGGAAGGGGAGTACGACCACGGAGGTCGCGCTCTTGCCCGACTTCGGGACGGAGCTGATCGCGATGCCGAGCAGCGCGCACGCGGTCAGACCGAGGACGAAGATCCAGGCGAAGTCCGCCCACTTGCCCACGTCCGAGGGCAGTTTCACGTCGTACAGCGTTGTGCCGACCAGGAGCAGGATCGCCGTCTCCAGGAAGCCGGTGACCAGGACGAGCCAGATCTTGCCGAGGAAGTACGCGGCCGGCGGCATCGGCGTGCCGGTCAGCCGGCGCAGCACCTTTTCGTCACGTTCGATGGCGATCGAGATGCCCAAGGCCTGGAAGCTCGTCGACATGATGCCGGCGGCCATCATCGCCGGGACGTACAACTGGGAGGCGGTGATGCCCGCCGAGTCGATGTCGTCGCTGAAGATCGACGCGAAGAGGAACAGGAAGACGATCGGGAAGGCGAACGTGAAGACCACCTGGTCGCGCATCCGGAAGAACTGCTTGATCTCCATGGCGCCCCGGGCAAGTCCCAGGCTCCAGGCCGAGGGGAACCGGATCTCCGTCGTCTCCGCGCGGGTGCGTGCGGCCGTCGTCGTCATCGTGCGTCCTCCTGTCCGGTGAGCCGGAGGTAGACGTCCTCCAGGGTGGGGCGGCTCACCCGAAGGCCGGGTATCTCGCCGTCGAAGCGTTGGGTGAGGTCAATCACCGTGCGGGTCGGCGTCTTCGTGTGGGTGACGCGCGGGGTGCCGTCGGTCTCCGTCCACTCGACCCTGGTGTCCGTGCCGTGGCGCTCCCGCAGGGCGGCCGGCTCGCCCTCCGCGACCACCCGGCCCGCCGAGACGATCGCCAGCCGGTCCGCCAGCGCCTCCGCCTCCTCCAGATAGTGCGTGGTCAGCAGGATCGTCGTGCCGTCGTCCGCGAGCATCCGGATCAGGTCCCAGAACTGGCGGCGGGCCGCAGGGTCGAACCCCGTCGTCGGCTCGTCCAGGAGCAGCAGTTCCGGGCCGCCGATCACACCGAGCGCCACGTCCAGACGGCGCCGCTGGCCGCCCGACAGTTCCTTGATCCGGCTGCCTGCCTTCTGCTCCAGACCGACCAGCCCGATCACCTGCTCCGGGTCCCGCGGCGCCGGGTAGTAACGGGCGAAATGACGTACGGTTTCGCGCACTGTCAACTCGGCGGGCGCCGATTCGTCCTGCCAGACGATTCCGACACGTGAGCGCCACGCGCGCGTGCCCTTCGCCGGATCGGTGCCGAGCACGGACACCTCGCCGCCGTCCCGGGACCGGTTGCCCTGGAGGATCTCCACGGTGGTGCTCTTGCCCGCGCCGTTGGGCCCCAGCAGGCCGAACACCTCGCCCCGGCGGATGCCGAGATCGATGCCGTCCACGGCGGTCAGGTCCCCGTACCGCTTGCGCAGTCCCCGTACTTCCACCGCGAGTTCCTTCGAGTGCGTAGTCATGCCGTCGAGTCTCGTCCGGAACCGGGCCCTTTGGCACGACCGGGCGTACCTTCTTATGTCCACCGAACGGTGGACACGCGCCCGCGTGCGGCACAATGACCGTGCCCGCCAGCCCCCCTCGAAGCAACGGAACGGCGTGATGACCAAGACGACAGTGATGAAGGACGGTGCCGCCATCGACGAGCCCGAGCCCCCCGTCGAGGCCTCGCGCTCCGTGGGCGGCAGCCGTGGGTTCGCCGTGATGCTGCTGCTCACCGGCGCGGCCGGTCTGCTCGCCGCGTGGGTCATCACGATCGACAAGTTCAAGCTGCTGGAAGCCAAGATCGCGGGCACGACGTTCACGCCCGGATGCAGCCTCAACCCTGTGGTGTCCTGCGGCAGCGTCATGCAGAGCAAGCAGGCCTCCGCCTTCGGGTTCCCGAACCCCATGCTCGGCCTCGTCGCCTACGGCATCGTCATCTGCGTCGCCATGAGCCTGCTGTGCCGGGCCCGCTTCCCGCGCTGGTACTGGCTCACCTTCAACGCCGGCACCCTCTTCGGGGTCGGATTCTGCACCTGGCTGCAGTTCCAGTCCCTTTACCGGATCAACGCGCTGTGCCTGTGGTGCTCCCTGGCCTGGGTCGCGACGATCATCATGTTCTGGTACGTGACCTCGTTCAACGTGCGGAACGGATTCATTCCGGCGCCGAAGTGGCTGAGGAGCTTCTTCGGTGAGTTCACCTGGGTCGTGCCGGTCCTGCACATCGGCATCATCGGGATGCTGATCCTGACCCGCTGGTGGGACTTCTGGACCAGCTGACAGGGCCCGCAGGCATTGTCAGTGCCGTGACATAGGGTTTTGGACGTGGAGCCCGACCTGTTCACCGCCGCTGCCGAAGCACGCCAGGAGAAGGACCCGTCCGGAAGCCCCCTGGCCGTGCGGATGCGTCCGCGCGTTCTCGACGAGGTCGTCGGGCAACAGCACCTGCTGAAGCCGGGGTCACCGCTGCGCAGACTCGTCGGGGAGAGCGAGGGCGGCCCGGCCGGTCCCTCGTCCGTGATCCTCTGGGGCCCGCCCGGCACCGGCAAGACGACCCTGGCGTATGTCGTCTCGAAGGCCACCGACAAGCGCTTCGTCGAGCTGTCGGCGATCACCGCGGGCGTCAAGGAGGTCCGGGCGGTCATCGACGGGGCCCGCCGCGCCACCGGCGGCTTCGGCAAGGAGACCGTCCTCTTCCTCGACGAGATCCACCGCTTCAGCAAGGCCCAGCAGGACTCCCTGCTCCCCGCCGTCGAGAACCGCTGGGTGACCCTGATCGCGGCGACCACCGAGAACCCGTACTTCTCGGTGATCTCGCCCCTGCTCTCCCGCTCCCTCCTCCTCACCCTCGAACCCCTCACCGACGACGACCTGCGCGGTCTGCTGCGCCGGGCCCTCACCGACGACCGCGGCCTCAAGAGCGCCGTCGCCCTCCCCGAGGACACCGAGAACCACCTGCTGCGGATCGCCGGCGGAGACGCCCGCCGCGCCCTGACCGCCCTGGAGGCCGCCGCCGGAGCGGCCCTCGACAAGGGCGAGGCGGACATCACCCTCCAGACCCTGGAGGAGACCGTCGACCGGGCGGCCGTGAAGTACGACCGCGACGGCGACCAGCACTACGACGTGGCCAGCGCCCTCATCAAGTCCATCCGTGGCTCGGACGTCGACGCGGCCCTGCACTACCTCGCCCGCATGATCGAGGCCGGCGAGGACCCCCGCTTCATCGCCCGCCGTCTGATGATCTCCGCCAGCGAGGACATCGGCCTCGCCGATCCGAACGCCCTGCCGATAGCCGTCGCCGCCGCACAGGCCGTCGCCATGATCGGCTTCCCGGAGGCCGCCCTCACCCTCAGCCACGCCACCATCGCCCTCGCCCTGGCCCCCAAGTCCAACGCGGCGACCATGGCGATCGGCGCCGCCATGGAGGACGTACGCAAGGGCCATGCGGGACCCGTCCCGATGCATCTGCGCGACGGGCACTACAAGGGCGCCGCCAAGCTCGGCCACGCGCAGGGGTACGTGTACCCGCACGATCTGCCGGAGGGCATCGCCGAGCAGCAGTACGCCCCGGAGGAGCTCAAGGACCGTACGTACTACCAGCCGACCCGGCACGGAGCCGAGGCCCGGTACGCGGACGCGGTCGAGTGGACCAGGAAACACCTCGGTCGAAAGCGGTCCTGAGTACGCTGTAGAATCCTGCGCAGTGCTGCGTCCCGTGTCCGGCTTCGGCCGGCGCCTCAGGCGGGACAAGCAGCCGGATCTTCTGATCCAGGAGCGTCGCGCACCTTCGTAGGTGTCGCGGGCAACCCACCACCACCCGGGGTTCCGGGACCGGTCGGTGGGTCGTTCGTGTGCTGCACGTATGTGCCCAGCACAGGGGAACGGCTGCCTGGCGAGTCCCTCGTGGACCTGCCGGGAATCCCCGGCTGCGGATGCGACCTCCCGTAACCCTGAGGCAGCCGAAAAGGAAAAGGAAAAGAAGTGGCGAACCAGTCCCGCCCCAAGGTCAAGAAGTCGCGTGCCCTCGGCATCGCGCTGACCCCGAAGGCCGTCAAGTACTTCGAGGCCCGCCCCTACCCGCCGGGCGAGCACGGCCGTGGCCGCAAGCAGAACTCGGACTACAAGGTCCGTCTGCTGGAGAAGCAGCGTCTGCGCGCGCAGTACGACGTGTCCGAGCGTCAGCTCGTCCGCGCCTACGAGCGTGCCGCCAAGACGCAGGGCAAGACCGGTGAGGCCCTGGTCATCGAGCTGGAGCGTCGTCTCGACGCCCTGGTTCTGCGTTCGGGCATCGCCCGCACGATCTACCAGGCCCGCCAGATGGTCGTTCACGGCCACATCGAGGTCAACGGCCAGAAGGTCGACAAGCCGTCGTTCCGTGTCCGTCCCGACGACGTCGTGATGGTCCGCGAGCGCAGCCGCAGCAAGACGCTGTTCGAGGTCGCCCGTGCCGGTGGCTTCGCCCCCGACGGCGAGACCCCGCGCTACCTGCAGGTGAACCTCGGCGCCCTGGCCTTCCGCCTGGACCGCGAGCCGAACCGCAAGGAGATCCCGGTGATCTGCGACGAGCAGCTCGTCGTCGAGTACTACGCCCGCTGATCCAGCGGTCGCGGTACTTGGTCTCACCGGCTTCGCGCCTCGGCCCGTCGTTTCCCCGCCCTCACCGGCGGGGGAGCGGCGGGCTTTCGCGTACGGCCCCGGTCGCGGACGCCCGCCTGCACGGCAGGCCCCGTCCGGTGCGGGGAGCCACCTCCGGCGCGATAGGGTCGGGGCGGCTTCCGAAGTGTGCGGAACCGAAGTGACGTACCCCCAGAACACAGTTGATCCACGAACGCAGAGAGCGGTGCGGTGTGACCGGTGGAGAGGTTGCCGGGATCCTGGTGGCCGTCTTCTGGGCGATCCTGGTCTCCTTCCTCGCCGTCGCGCTGGTGAGGCTGGCCCAGACGCTCAGGGCGACCACCAAGCTGGTCGCGGAGGTGACGGAACAGGCCGTTCCGCTGCTGGCCGACGCCTCCCAGGCCGTGCGCTCCGCACAGACCCAGATCGACCGGGTCGACGCCATCGCCACCGACGTCCAGGAGGTCACCTCCAACGCGTCGGCGCTGTCCACCACCGTCGCCTCGACCTTCGGCGGCCCGCTCGTCAAGGTCGCCGCTTTCGGATACGGCGTACGCCGGGCGATGAGCCGCACCAGGGCCGACGTGGCGCCCGAGCCGCAGGGGGTCCGGCGTACCGTCGTCATCGGCCGCACCGTACCGGCCCCCAAGGGCTCCAAGCGTCGCAGGCAGAAGGGCTGAACCCCGCCATGTTCCGCCGTACGTTCTGGTTCACCGCGGGCGCCGCGGCCGGTGTGTGGGCCACCACCAAGGTCAACCGCAAGCTGCGCCAGCTCACCCCCGAGCACCTGGCCGCGCAGGCCGCCAACAAGGCGATCGAGGCCGGCCACCGGGTCAAGGACTTCGCCCTCGACGTACGGGCCGGGATGGCCCAGCGCGAGGCGGAACTCGGCGAGGCCCTCGGGATCGCCGAGCCTCCCGGCCGCGCGCTGCCCCCGCAGCGGCGGCTTCCCGCCCTCGACCGAGGGCGCGAAAACCTGAAGCACGACGAGAAGCACTACGGGATGCTGGACAACACACACCCGTACAACCGGAATGAGGACCACTGATGGAGTCGGCTGAAATTCGTCGCCGCTGGCTGAGCTTCTTCGAGGAGCGCGGTCACACCGTCGTCCCTTCGGCGTCGCTCATCGCGGACGACCCGACTCTTCTCCTGGTCAACGCGGGCATGGTCCCCTTCAAGCCGTACTTCCTCGGCGAGACGAAGCCGCCCGCCCCGCGCGCCACCAGCGTGCAGAAGTGCGTGCGCACGCCCGACATCGAAGAGGTCGGCAAGACCACCCGGCACGGCACGTTCTTCCAGATGTGCGGCAACTTCTCCTTCGGGGACTACTTCAAGGAAGGAGCCATCAAGTACGCCTGGGAGCTGCTCACCAACTCCGTGGCCGACGGTGGCTACGGCCTTGAGCCCGAGAAGCTCTGGATCACCGTCTACCTCGACGACGACGAGGCCGAGCGCATCTGGCACGAGGTCGTCGGAGTGCCCAAGGAGCGCATCCAGCGCCTGGGCAAGAAGGACAACTTCTGGTCCATGGGCGTCCCCGGACCCTGCGGACCCTGCTCCGAGATCAACTACGACCGCGGCCCCGAGTTCGGCGTCGAGGGCGGCCCGGCCGTCAACGACGAGCGGTACGTGGAGATCTGGAACCTGGTCTTCATGCAGTACGAGCGCGGGGCCGGTGACGGCAAGGAGGACTTCCCGATCCTCGGCGACCTCCCGTCGCAGAACATCGACACCGGTCTCGGCCTCGAACGACTCGCCATGATCCTCCAGGGCGTACAGAACATGTACGAGACCGACACCCTGCGCGTCGTCATGGACAAGGCCACCGAGCTGACCGGCGTCCGCTACGGCGAGAAGCACGAGTCCGACGTCTCCATGCGCGTGGTCGCCGACCACATCCGTACGTCCGTCATGCTCATCGGCGACGGCGTCACGCCCGGCAACGAGGGGCGCGGGTACGTGCTGCGCCGCATCATGCGCCGCGCCATCCGCAACATGCGCCTGATGGGCGCCTCCGGACCGGTCGTCGCCGACCTCGTCGACGTCGTCATCAAGACGATGGGCCAGCAGTACCCGGAGCTCGTCACCGACCGCAAGCGCATCGAGACCGTGGCCCTCGCCGAGGAGGCCGCCTTCCTCAAGGCCCTCAAGGGCGGCACCAACATCCTCGACACCGCCGTCACCGAGACCAAGGCCGCCGGTGGCCAGGTCCTCTCCGGCGACAAGGCGTTCCTGCTCCACGACACCTGGGGCTTCCCGATCGACCTCACCCTCGAAATGGCCGCCGAACAGGGCCTTTCCGTGGACGAGGACGGCTTCCGGCGCCTGATGAAGGAACAGCGGGACCGCGCCAAGGCCGACGCCAAGGCCAAGAAGACCGGCCACGCCGACATGGGCGCCTACCGCGAGATCGCCGACACCGCCGGTGAGACCGAGTTCTACGGCTACGACCGCACCGAGGGCGAGTCGACGGTCGTCGGCATCCTCGTCGACGGTGTCTCCTCCCCGGCCGCCACCGAGGGCGACGAGGTCGAGATCGTCCTCGACCGCACCCCGTTCTACGCCGAGGGCGGCGGCCAGATCGGTGACACCGGCCGCATCAGGATCGACACCGGTGCCGTCATCGAGGTCCGCGACTGCCAGAAGCCGGTTCCCGGGGTGTACGTCCACAAGGGCGTCGTCCAGGTCGGCGAGGTGACCGTCGGCGCCAAGGCCCAGGCCGCCATCGACGTACGCCGCCGCAAGGCCATCGCCCGCGCCCACTCGGCCACCCACCTCACCCACCAGGCCCTGCGCGACGCCCTCGGCCCGACGGCCGCCCAGGCCGGTTCCGAGAACCAGCCCGGCCGGTTCCGCTTCGACTTCGGCTCCCCGTCCGCCGTACCGACGGCCGTGATGACCGACGTCGAGCAGCAGATCAACGAGGTGCTCGCCCGCGACCTGGACGTGCACGCCGAGATCCTCAGCCTCGAAGAGGCCAAGAAGCAGGGCGCCATCGCCGAGTTCGGCGAGAAGTACGGCGAGCGCGTGCGCGTCGTGACCATCGGCGACTTCTCCAAGGAGCTGTGCGGCGGTACGCACGTTCACAACACCGCCCAGCTCGGCCTGGTCAAGCTGCTCGGCGAGTCGTCCATCGGTTCGGGTGTCCGGCGTATCGAGGCCCTGGTCGGTGTGGACGCCTACAACTTCCTGGCCCGGGAGCACACGGTCGTCGCCCAGCTCCAGGAGCTGGTCAAGGGCCGCCCGGAGGAGCTTCCGGAGAAGATCTCCGCCATGCTCGGCAAGCTGAAGGACGCCGAGAAGGAGATCGAGAAGTTCCGCGCGGAGAAGGTCCTCCAGGCCGCCGCCGGGCTCGCCGAGGGCGCCAAGGACGTCAACGGGGTCGCGCTGGTCACCGGTCAGGTGCCGGACGGCACGAGCGCCGACGACCTGCGCAAGCTGGTCCTCGACGTACGCGGCCGTATCCAGGGCGGCCGGGCCGCCGTGGTCGCCCTCTTCACCACGGCGGGCGGCAAGCCGCTGACGGTCATCGCCACCAACGAGGCCGCCCGCGAGCGCGGTCTCAAGGCCGGCGACCTGGTCCGTACGGCCGCCAAGACCCTCGGCGGCGGCGGTGGCGGCAAGCCGGACGTCGCCCAGGGCGGTGGCCAGAACCCGGCCGCCGTCGGCGAGGCCGTCGACGCCGTCGAGCGCCTCGTGGCGGAAACGGCCAAGTGAGCGACGACGACACCAACGCCATGCGCCGCGGCCGTCGGCTCGCGATCGACGTCGGGGACGCCCGGATCGGGGTCGCCTCCTGCGACCCCGACGGGATCCTCGCCACTCCGGTGGAGACGGTCCCGGGCCGGGACGTGCCCGCGGCCCAGCGCAGGCTGAAACAGCTCGTCGACGAGTACGAACCCATCGAGGTCGTCGTCGGTCTCCCTCGCTCCCTCAAGGGGGGCGAGGGCCCCGCCGCCACCAAGGTCCGTGACTTCGCACAGCAGTTTGCAGGCCTGATCGCACCGGTCCCGGTGCGCTTGGTGGACGAGCGCATGACGACGGTCACGGCGAGCCAGGGACTGCGTGCTTCGGGTGTGAAATCGAAAAAGGGCAGATCGGTCATTGACCAGGTCGCAGCCGTGATCATCCTCCAGCAGGCCCTGGAATCCGAACGGGTGTCAGGTAAAGCACCTGGCGAGGGCGTCGAAGTGGTCATCTGATCGCGATACGGTAACGTTCCGCGCGATTGTGGCTCTGTTCGAACAGCGGCCGCACAGTACGAGGCGGAACGGTAGCGGCGATGTGGGGGCCGCGTGAGTGGCCGCCTCGCGGCTCTAGGGGATCGATGACTGAGTATGGCCGGGGCCCAGGCTCCGAACCGTGGCATCCCGAGGACCCGTTGTACGGGGACAGCGGATGGGAAGGGCAGCAGGCCCTGGCCGACCAGTCCTCCTACGGCGCCCAGCAGCAGCATTACCCGCAGCACCAGCAGCCGCAGCAGCACCAGCAGCAGTCGCAGTACGGCGACTGGGGCACCGACGGCCAGCAGGCCGCGTACGGCCAGGCGCAGCAGCAGTACCCGGACCAGCAGTACCCACAGCAGCAGTACCAGCAGCAGGTCCAGCAACAGCAGTACCCGCAGCAGTACGGCGAGCAGAACCACCAGCAGCAGTACGTCGACCAGGGCCAGAGCCAGCAGCAGTACGTCGACCAGAGTCAGGGTCAGAGCCAGGGCCAGCAGCAGTACGCGAACGGCGGCTGGGACGCCGGACAGCAGGCGCAGGTCCCGTACATGGCCGACCCCACGGACCCGTACGCCCAGCAGTCCGCCGCGTACGGCGGCGAGCAGCCCGACCAGTACGGCACGCCCGACGCCTACCCGCCGCCCGAGCCGCCGACCAGGCGCCGTGCCGAGCCGGAACCCGGCCCGGAACCCGAGCCGGAGCCGCAGACCGGCTGGGACCCCGGTCCCGACGAGGGCGAGCACGCCTTCTTCGCGGGCGGTGACGACGGCGACGACGACGAGCCCGAGGGCGAGGCGGAGGGGCGCCGGGGCCGTGGTGACCGGAAGAACCGGGACGGCGGCAAGGGCGCGAAGAGCGGGAAGGGCGGCGGCAAGGGCAAGAAGAGCCGCAACGGAACCGCCTGCCTGCTGGTCGCCCTGGTGCTCGGCGGCGGGGTCGCCGGAATCGGGTATTTCGGCTACCAGTTCTACCAAAATCGTTTCGGCCCGGTCCCCGACTACACGGGCGACGGCACGAGTGCGACGGTGACCGTCGAGATCCCCAAGGGCGCGACCGGTTATGTCATCGCTCAGGTGCTGGAGGCGAAAGGTGTCGTCAAGAGCGTCGACGCCTTCGTGGCCGCCCAGGAGGAGAATCCCAGGGGCAAGACAATCCAGGCCGGCGCCTATGTCCTGAACAAGGAGATGTCCGCCAAGAGTGCCGTGGCGTTGATGCTCGACCCCAAGAGCCAGAAATATCTGCTCGTCAAGCCGGGCGAGCGAAATGTGGATGTCTACAAGGCGATCGACAAACAGCTCGGGATTTCCGCCGGTACCACCGCGAAGGTCGCCAAAAAGGATTACAAGAGCCTCGGTCTGCCGGACTGGGCCAACGACAACAAGAAGATCAAGGACCCGCTGGAAGGTTTCCTTTACCCGGCGACCTATCCCGCCGCCAAGGGCATGAAACCCGCGGACGTCCTGAAGCCGATGGTCACGCAGGCCGCCGCCAAGTATGACGCGCTCGACCTCGAAGCCAAGGCCAAGAAGTTCAAACTCGACAGCCCGTTGCAGGTCATCACGGTCGCGAGCCTCGTCCAGGCCGAGGGCAAGACCATTGACGACTACCGCAAGATGGCGGAAGTGGTCTACAACCGCCTCAATCTCGCGAACCCCCAGACCTATGGTTTCCTGCAGTTCGACTCGACCTTCAACTATGTGAAGAACGAGAGCAACATCGACATCAGCGAGTCGGAGATCAACAAGAACAAGGACCCGTACAACACGTACACCAACAAGGGTCTGCCGCCCGGTCCGATCGGGAATCCCGGCGATGTGGCGATGAAGGCCACGCTCAATCCGACCGACGACGGCTGGTACTACTTCGTGGCGACCGACGGCGTGAGCAAGACAGAATTCGCCAAGACCCACGAGGAATTCCAGAAGCTCAAGGACAAGTTCAATGCGAGCAAGAGCCGCTGACGCCTGCCGGGCCGCGGTGCTCGGTTCCCCCATCGCCCACTCCCTCTCCCCGGTGCTGCACCGCGCCGCGTACGAGGAGCTGGGGCTCACCGGCTGGACGTACGACCGTTTCGAGGTCGACGAGGCGGGCCTGCCGGGATTCCTCGGCGGGCTCGGGCCCCGGTGGGCGGGGCTGTCCCTCACCATGCCGTTGAAACGGGCGGTCATCCCGCTGCTCGACGAGATCAGCGAGACGGCCGCGTCGGTCGAGGCCGTCAACACCGTCGTGTTCGACGAGGACGGGCGCCGTGTCGGCGACAACACCGACATCCCCGGGATCGTGGGCGCCCTGCGCGAGCACGGCATCGAACAGGTCGACTCCGCCGCGATTCTCGGCGCCGGCGCCACCGCCTCCTCCGCGCTCGCCGCGCTGGCCAGGATCTGCACCGGCGAGGTCGTCGTGTACGTCCGCGGCGCGGCCCGGGCCGCCGAGATGCGGCAGTGGGGCGAACGCCTCGACATCGAGGTCCGTACGGCGGACTGGGCGGACGCGGCCCGCGCGATGCACGCCCCGCTGGTGATCGCCACCACCCCGGCCGGCGCCACCGACGAACTGTCCCGAGCCGTCCCGGAACGGCCCGCGACCCTCTTCGACGTGCTCTACCACCCCTGGCCGACCGATCTGGCGGCCCGCTGGTCGGCGTACGGCGGGGCGGTCCTGAGCGGACTCGACCTGCTGGTGCACCAGGCGGTGCTTCAGGTCGAACAGATGACCGGGCTCGTCCCGGGGCCGCTGGACGCCATGCGCAGGGCGGGCGAGAAGGCACTGGCCGACGGCTGATCCGATGCCCTTTCCCGTCCGCGTGCTGGACCTCCCATCAGGCATTGGGCCCGGACGTGGGAGGATCGGGGGTGGCGGGCCAGGGCCGCGCACCCGGTCACGCCGTCGCCGTACGCGAGGACGCGCGTACGCAGGGCAGTACCAGGGCGCGAGCATGAGGAGCACCGTTGAGCAGGTTGCGCTGGCTGACCGCGGGGGAGTCCCACGGTCCCGCACTCGTCGCGACGCTGGAGGGTCTTCCCGCCGGCGTGCCGATCACCACGGAGCTGGTGGCGGACCACCTCGCGAGGCGTCGGCTCGGCTATGGGCGCGGTGCCCGGATGAAGTTCGAGCAGGACGAGATCACCTTCCTCGGCGGTGTGCGGCACGGTCTGTCGCTGGGCTCACCGGTCGCGGTGATGGTCGGCAACACCGAGTGGCCGAAGTGGGAGCAGGTCATGGCCGCCGACCCGGTGGACCCGGAGATCCTGGCCGGGCTCGCCCGCAACGCCCCGCTGACCCGCCCCCGCCCCGGCCACGCCGACCTCGCGGGCATGCAGAAGTACGGCTTCGAGGAGGCCCGCCCGATCCTGGAGCGCGCCTCCGCGCGTGAGACCGCGGCGCGGGTCGCGCTCGGTGCCGTGGCCCGCTCCTTCCTGAAGGCGGCGGCCGGCATCGAGATCGTCTCGCACGTCGTCGAACTGGCGGCGGCGAAGGCCCCGTACGGCGTCTACCCCAAGCCCTCCGACGTCGAGAAGCTGGACGCGGACCCGGTGCGCTGCCTGGACGCCGACGCGTCGAAGGCGATGGTCGCGGAGATCGACCAGGCCCACAAGGACGGCGACACCCTCGGCGGTGTGGTGGAGGTGCTGGCGTACGGCGTGCCGGTGGGCCTCGGCTCGCACGTGCACTGGGACCGCCGCCTGGACGCCCGGCTGGCCGCCGCGCTGATGGGCATCCAGGCCATCAAGGGTGTCGAGGTCGGCGACGGCTTCGACCTCGCGCGTGTGCCCGGCTCGAAGGCGCACGACGAGATCCTCGCCACGGACGAGGGCATCCGGCGCGCGACCGGCCGCTCCGGCGGCACCGAGGGCGGACTGTCCACGGGTGAGCTGCTGCGCGTACGGGCGGCGATGAAGCCCATCGCGACCGTGCCGCGCGCTCTGCAGACCGTCGACGTGGTGACGGGTGAGGCGACGCAGGCGCACCACCAGCGTTCCGACGTCTGTGCGGTCCCGGCGGCCGGCATCGTCGCCGAGGCGATGGTGGCCCTCGTCCTCGCCGACGCGGTCGTGGAGAAGTTCGGCGGCGACAGCGTGCCCGAGACGCGCCGGAACGTCGAGTCCTACCTCGAACACCTGATCGTCCGGTGAGCGTGGTGCAGATTGTGCTGGTCGGCCCGATGGGCGTCGGCAAGTCCACGGTCGGACGACTGCTTGCCGAGCGGCTCGAATGCTCGTACAGGGACACGGACGACGACATCGTCGCCGAACAGGGCCGCACGATCGCCGACATCTTCGTCGACGAGGGCGAGCCCGCCTTCCGTGCCGTCGAGAAGCGGGCGGTCCAGCGGGCCCTGGCCGAGCACGACGGCGTTCTCGCCCTCGGTGGCGGCTCGATCCTCGACGAGGACACCCGCAGGGAGCTGGCCGGACACCGGGTCGTCTACCTCTCGATGGACGTCGAGGAAGCGGTCCAGCGCACAGGCCTGAACGCGGCCCGCCCCCTGCTGGCGGTCAACCCGCGCCGACAGTGGCGGGAACTCATGGAGGCCCGCCGCCATCTGTACACGGAGGTCGCCGACGCGGTCGTCGCCACCGACGGCCGTACGCCCGAAGAGGTCACCCAAGCCGTCCTGGACGCACTGGAGTTGAAGTCAGCATGAGCAGCGAGACAGTGACGCGGATCCAGGTCGGCGGCACGGCGGGCAGCGACCCGTACGAGGTCCTGATCGGCCGTCAGCTCCTGGAGGAGCTGGGCGGACTGATCGGGCCCAAGGCGAAGCGGGTCGCGGTGATCCACCCCGAGGCGCTCGCCGACACGGGTGAGGCGCTGCGCGCCGACCTGGCGGACCAGGGCTTCGAGGCGGTCGCCATCCAGGTGCCCAACGCGGAGGAGGCCAAGACCGCCGAGGTGGCGGCCTACTGCTGGAAGGCTCTTGGCCAGTCCAACTTCACCCGCACCGACGTCATCGTCGGTGTCGGCGGCGGCGCGACCACCGACCTGGCCGGTTTCGTGGCCGCGACCTGGCTGCGCGGGGTGCGCTGGATCGCGATCCCGACGACGGTACTGGCGATGGTGGACGCGGCGGTCGGCGGCAAGACCGGCATCAACACCGCCGAGGGCAAGAACCTCGTCGGCTCCTTCCACCCGCCCGCCGGTGTGCTGTGCGACCTGGCGGCGCTCGACTCGCTCCCGGTCAACGACTACGTGTCCGGGCTCGCGGAGATCATCAAGGCCGGTTTCATCGCCGACCCGGTGATCCTGGACCTGATCGAGTCCGACCCGCAGGCCGCCCGCACTCCGGCCGGTCCGCACACCGCCGAGCTGATCGAGCGGTCGATCAAGGTGAAGGCGGAGGTCGTCTCCTCGGACCTGAAGGAGTCCGGCCTGCGCGAGATCCTCAACTACGGGCACACGCTCGCGCACGCCATCGAGAAGAACGAGCGCTACCAGTGGCGCCACGGCGCGGCCGTTTCGGTGGGCATGCACTTCGCCGCCGAACTGGGCCGCCTCGCGGGCCGGTTGGACGACGCGACGGCCGACCGCCACCGCACGGTCCTCGAATCCGTCGGCCTGCCGCTGCACTACCGCTACGACCAGTGGCCCAAGCTGCTGGAGACGATGAAGCTCGACAAGAAGTCGCGGGGCAACCTGCTGCGGTTCATCGTCCTCGACGGCCTTGCCAAGCCGACGGTCCTTGAGGGACCCGACCCGGCCGTCCTCCTCGCCGCCTACGGCGAAGTGGGCCAGTAGGCAGCTCCCTCCCCACGCGGCCACACGGCCCGATTCGCTTGCGGGGACGGGCACTTCGGGCCGTCCCGGGCCGTTCACCAAACAACGGCCCGGGACGGTACCGTTCGGTAGCGAGCGGGGTCCGTGCCCGCCGGCCAGCGCCGACCGCCTGTACGAGATGGAGTGGCACCGGATGCAGGACGCAGTGGGGTCTCCGCTGCCGCCGCCCCACCAGCCGGGGCAAGGCCCGACCGCCGACCGGCCGTCGGCAGCCGCGCACGGGGGTCAGCAACACCTGGTCCTGAACCCGGGCCCGAATCCGGACCTGAACTCGGGCCGGAACCCGGGTGTGATCGCGGGTTCGGTGTCTTCGGGT
>NZ_LIQQ01000176.1 GCF_001418565.1 Streptomyces graminilatus
AGTCACCGTCCTGCTTCACCCGGACGGGGCCCGCGTAGGCGGCGGTCTGCATGCTGCCGTCGGGCAGCGCGTACGTCGTCGAGTCCGTCGTCCGCTCCGGCAGGATCTCGATCCTCCGGTTCTGCAACCGGGCCATCAGCAGAGCAGAGGTGACGTCCTTGGCCTCGGCCGGCCCGTACTTCGCGGCCTCCGATGCCGGCGCGGACGTCGACGCGCCGTTGTCCGGCAGGGCGACGGCCGTCCCGGTGTCGGAGACCGTCACCGCTGCCTCGACGACTAGGGCTGCGGCGACGATCATTCCGATCGCACATATTCGGGATCGGGACCAGCGGGGGCCGCTCGGTCGGATGGATCTTCTGGATCTGCCGGTTCTGCCGAACCTTGATCTGCTGCGCACGGACAATCCCCCGTGATCTTTCCATTGGTGAAGGTTGTGAGAAGCAGATCTTTACATCGATCACGCGCGGGTTTGTGTAACGGACACTCATATCGTCAAGTGGGTGCAAAGGGGGCTCGGGGGAGTCGGTCGAGGCCGCGGTGGGTGCATCTGAAGACCAGTGCAAATGGTGATATTTGTTCGGTGGTGCGGTTGCCGATCGTGACCCTGTGTCGAAACCTGGGTGGGTGGTTTTTTAGTCAGGCCTTTACGTAAGATCATTTAAAATCGCCATAAAGTGGTCACGGGCGAGAAGGGCTGACGTTGCGTCACGTCGGTCTTTGGGGATCGGCACGCGCCTGGTATCAGGTGGTACCTTTCTGTCATGGCCAAGACGCAGATCAACATCCGGATGGACGACGACACCGCCGAGATGGCCCGGCAGGCGGCGGCGACCAGGCGTATACCGGTCAACGAGTACGTCGAGCAGCTCATTCGGAACGACAACGAGCATGTGCGTGCTGTGTTCATGGCGGCGGCGCAGGAAGTGCTGGATGAGTACGGCGATCTCCTGGACGAGATCGAAGGGGAGCGGGGGGAGTCCCGTACGTGAATCTCAACGTCGACCTCGCGTGGATTCTGCAGGTTGCGCAGCGGGCGGGGCACGGTGATCTGGCCGTCGGCGACTACGGCGTTCCCCTCGCGGCCGTCGAGCGGCAGCGGGCCGTGCTTGTCGGACAGGAGGTCTACCAGGGGGCCTACGCCAAGGCGGCGGCCCTCACGCACGCCCTCGGCCGTATGCGCTGGCTGGAGCGGTCGAATCTGAAGGTGGCCGTGGCGGTCGCCCACGCGTACCTCGTCGCCTCAGGTGTTCCGGTCAAGCTCGACCAGCAGCGGGTCTCCGCACTCGCGAACGAGCTGAAGAGGGAGAGCTGCACGGTTCGTAGCGTGGCCGAGGTGCTCAAGTCCTGGGCTGTGTAGGGGGCTTCGCACGGATTTCCGCCAGCGGGGTTGGGGTGCTTCTGTTCCGGTGGCGGAGTTCGTCGAGAAAGTCCCACATCACTGGGGCGAGCGGTGCGTGTCGGGTGATGATTGCTGCCACCTGTTGCTGGATGGCCCCGGTGGTTCTTATGGGGGCTCCTGCCGGGGAGCTTCAATGTCATGCGCGGGTACTTCGCCCTGTCGCGGTGCAGCCTGCGATGTTCCACCTTCCAACGGGCCGGTCTGCCGCCGGTGATGGACCGGAGGCATTCGTCCGGACGGGAGTGGAACTGGCGAGGCTCTGCGGACACTTGTGGGTGTGGAGTCTTCGCTGAACGAGCGGGTGAGGTCGGGTGAGCGCGAGGCGTTCGCCGAGATCTTCGATCAACATGCGCGGGTGGTCTACGCCCATGCCATACGTACGACGGGCGATTGGGCTGCCGCTGAGGATGTGATGTCACTGACCTTCCTGGAAGCCTGGCGGTTACGTGACAAGTTGCGGGGCGAGGTGGTCAGCGTCAGGCCTTGGTTGCTGGGTATTGCCACGAACGTGCTGCGCAACAGGGCGAGAAAGGCGCGACGGCATCGAGAGGCCATGGCTCGGCTGCCGCCTCACCACTCTTTCCCCGACATCGCGGACGAGGTGGTCGGGCAGTTGGCCGACACGGAACGGCTCGCGGCGGCGGCCACGGCACTGAGCCGGTTGAAGCGAAGCGAGCGTGAGGTCTTCAGCCTGGTCGTCTGGTCGGGCCTGGACTACTCGGCGGCGGCTGAGGCTCTTGGCATACCGACGGGCACGGTCCGCTCAAGGCTGTCGCGCGCCAGGAACAAACTGCGCCGGTTGGTCGAAGCGGAACTGCGGCCAGTGGCCGATGACATGAGACCGGCACCCACCAGTCGACACGCGGCAGTGAGCAGTCCAGCAGAGTCGCTTGCGACCCGAAGGAAGACGCGATGAACCTCGACAAGTCCGAAACGGCCGAGCGGGCGGACGCGGCAAGGGTGCTGCCTGCCTCCCCGTATCCCGAACCGGCACCTGAACTGTTCCACGTGCACAAGCAGAACCTGTTGCGGCAGATCGACCAGCAGACCAGATCGGTTGTGCCCCAACGGGGCCGCCGACGCCGGCGTGCAGCGTTGGTTGTCGCCTCCGCAGCCGTGGCGTGCGTCGCGGTCGTCGTGACCGGGCTCAGCATCACGTCCACCGAGCCACCCTCCAAGACACCGCCCGCGTCAAAGGCATCGATCCAGCTTCTGGAGCAGGCGGCGCTCGCGGCTGCGGCGGATCCAGGTGCGGTTCCTCGCTCTGGGCAGTACACGTACGTCAAGGTGACCGGTCACACCATGGCGCTGTCCGAACGCAAGGACGGATCGATGGAGCGTCTGCGCCAGGACGAGAGCTACGAGCAGTGGACGTCCGTGGACGGCAGCGGTCGCACGATGCAGCGGAAGCCGGGTGGCAGCGCCTCCTGGCTGCCGACGGGGGAGCCGGGGGAAGGCAGCCTGAACCTGCCCACGTACCGCTTTCTGGCAGGGCTTCCGACTGAACCAGGTGCTCTCCTCAAGACCATTTACCGGGATGCGAACCTGAATCACGGGGCGGGCTCGGGCTCGACCACCGGGCCGGACCAAGAGAGCTTTGTCACCATCGGCGACCTGCTCCGGGCTTCTGTCGCCCCGCCGGACGTCAGCGCCGCCCTCTTCCGCGCTGCGGCCCGGATCCCGGGAGTGATCGTCGTTCAGGACGCGGTGGACGCCGCAGGTCGGCACGGAGTCGCGGTCGCCCGGGAGCATGACGGTGAACGCCTGGAGTGGATCTTCGACAAGGACACCAAAGAACTGCTCGGTGAACGCACCGTACTGGTCGAGGACAACGCCTGGGGCAAGGCCGGTACGCCGGTGACCTCCACGGCTGTCATCCAGAGCGGCATCGTCGACAAGGCCGGCCAGGAGCCTGCCCACGGCTCCGGTCAAGGGAGTCACTCGGCGGCCTGATCAACCAGTCGTGCAATGTCTTCGTGCCTCGACCCCAGGCACGCGGTTGTCGGGCCTCGCACCGCAAGTCCTCGTTGTTGTCGCGCCGACGACTATGGAGCTGATCCATGTCAGATCAGGCGGCGTCGCACTTATCAAGCGGAGTTGTCCTCTCCCGCAGCCCGCGCTCGGCGTCCAGCCGAAACTCGAAGGAATAGCAGCGATGGGCCCGGGAGTGGGAGACCCCGAACATGCTGGTGTCCTCGAACTCCGCGAAGAAGCGGACGGTGTTGGTCAGCGAACCGCCCGAGCGCGCGTAGGCGATGAGCCTCCCGTCGTGCCGTTCGGCGATGCCACGCACGGCTTCCTGCCCGGGATAGTCACCAGATGCCTCCGCCACCACGTCATGCGTGTAGGACCGGGCCTGGGTGACAGTCCTGGCCAGGGCCTCCTTCTCGTTTCGGTCATTCGCACTCTCCTGGCGGTAGTGCATGACCATGAGGACCAAGGCCACCAGCAGAACCGCGAGGATCGGTGCCATGACGGCGACCAGGCACCCCGGGGACGGCACCGTGACGCGGTTCTGCCGCGCCACGGTGCCGTGATCGGACATACTCCTGGTCACTGATCCTCCGGTTTGGCGGCTGTGGGGCCAATGGCCATGACCAAGGCCACGACGAGGACGGTCAGCGTGCCCAGGGCGGAGGAGATGAATCCTCCATGGGGTAGCCGCACAACGCGGCTGGATTCTCCAGGGGGTATGGGGTGCTTCTGGTCCGGTGCCGGAGTTCGTCGAGGAAGTCCCACATAGCCAGGGCGAGCGGCGCGTGTCGGGTGATGATTGCTGCCGCTTGCTGCGGGATGGCCTCGGTGGTTCCTACGGGGGTACCTGTCGGGTGTTTGCCGTCCGCGTAGGCGCGCACCAGCGCGTAGCGGTCCTCCCGATCATGTCCGTACAGGGCGGTGACCAGCCAGTACACCAGGTACGACATGGTGTAGCAGCGGTCGTACGTCTGATGGCGGTCGAAGAAGTCGGCCTCCTCCGGGGACAGTTCGAACCGGGAGGACAGGGCGAGGCCGTAGTCGGCGAAGTAGAGGCGCCGGCCATCGGTCAGGATGTTCTCGAAGTGGGCGTCGAAGTGCAGGAGCCCTCGGCTGTTCATGAACGAGGTGCCCGCCGCCAGGTTCCGCTCCACCATCGCGCAGGCCCGGTCCGCCGTTTCGTCGCCCGCGTGCAGTTGTTCGCCGAGCCACTGGTGCAGGTTCTGCGGGATGTACTCCAGGAACAGGGCCAGGCTCGCCGAGGACTGCTGGAGGGCCTCGATCCGGCGGCGTACCTGCGGTCCCCCTCCCCAGTAGGCGACCGCCCGTTCCACGTCGGCCAGTTCGGCGGGGAGCGGTGTCGAGTCCGGCAGCACCCGCCAGTGGTACATCAGGGGGAAGCCGTCGTGATCCCCCGTGAGCACCCAGTTCGTCGTCATGGTGTGTACGGCGAGTTCCCGCCAGGCGCCGAAGCCCGGACCGCCGATCCCGTACTGGCAGAACATCGGGAGGCCGAAGAGGTTCGCCGTCGACCGTACGTTCTCCGGCGACCTCTCCGGATCGGTGAGCGGCACCCGCTTGACGAAGACCGGGGTTCCGCCGATCTCCAGCAGCGCCGACTTCCCGCCGATGCCGGAGCCCAACGGCACGGCCGCGTCGACGAGTTCGGACAGCGCGCGGTCGCTGTACAGAGCCAGGTCGGTGGCTGCGGCACCGTGGGCGGTCAGGCGGGCGGTGCGTGACATGTGCGGCATGGCCCGGTGGTTGCCGGGGCCGAGGTTCAGCCCTTCACCTCGGTGAGGAAGGCTGCCCAGGCCCCGGCCTGGAAGAGGAGGACGGGGCCGTTGTGGGGGGCGGTTTTGGAGTCGCGTACGGGGATGACTCCGGGGGCGGAGGACACCTCGACGCACTCTCCGCCGGTGCCATTGCTGTGGCTGCTCTTGCGCCACAGGGCTGCTCCGGGGAAGGCGCCGGCGAGTTCGACGCAGTCCCCGCCGCTGGCATTGCTGTAGCTGCTCTTGCGCCACACTGCGGTGCTCAAGTCACGCTGGATGCTTGCCATTTCGGTAGTCCTCTGCCGCTTGCTCGATCATGGACAGGGACGCTTCCGGTGGGAGTGCCGCGGCCCTGAGCAGATCGTACGACCTGCGGTAGTTGCTCACGAGGGCTGGATAGTCGATCAGTTGGCCGCTGTGCAGTCCCTCGGTGTAGACGATCGGGGGAGCGTCCGGGAAGGTCATCAGTTTGATCATGCCCATCATGAGCGGGTGAGCAACGGTCGTTTTCGGCAGGATCTGCAGAATGCCCTGCGTGGAGCGGATCACGTGAGCGATGTGCTCCAGTTGCTCCGCCATCTCCTTGGGCGGCAGGATCGGTTCACGGATCAGTGATTCGTGGAGGATGGCCCAGAACGCGGGAGGCTCCTCGCGTGTCCAAAGCTTGGCGCGTTCCCCCCGAGCCTTGACCTGCTTCTCGACCGTGTCCGGGCGTAGCCAGGGCATCCCTGTCTCGATGACCTTCTTGGCGTACTCCCCGGTCTGGAGCAGGCCGGGCACGAGCATCGGCGCCCACTCCTCGATCGTGTCCGCGCCCTGCTCCATCTCCACGACATCCGCGAAGTACTCCGCATGCCCCGACTGTTTAGCCCTGCGCGCGTCTTCACAGCGCCGCATGAAAAAGCCGTCCGTGCCCAGCTTGAGGTCGACGTGTTTGGCCAGGTCGTCCGTCATTCGGCGTTCGCCGCGTTCGACCTGGCTCAGGAACGAGATGCTGCGCCAGCTTCCCTCGACCAACTGTTCCAGGGTGAGGCCCGCCTGTTCCCTTCGGTAGCGCAACTCCGCGCCGTAGAAGGCCGGGACGTTCGCTGACGCGTCGGGATCCTTGCGTACGGGCACAACTCATCACCCTCTCTTTTCAGTTGCGCTGTGCAACCTGAATCCCTTCCACGGTACGCACCGTCACGTCACTCTGTGAGGGAATCGTCACAGAGCGCACTGGAATGTGTGCCGACCAGGGAGGTCCCCAGATGGAGTCGACGCGGCCGACGCAGTCGAACCCGAGTAACTACGACGTCACCCTTTGCGTCGAGGAACTCCGTGCCGCCCTCGGTGCGCACGGCATCACCTTGCCGTCCCTGCGGGTCGATCTGCCGGGCTTCGCGGGCAGGTACGAGCCGACGCGAGGGCTTGTCGCGCTCGGCGGCTGCAACGCGGACACCGCGCTGAAGCTGGCCGCCGTGCTGAGGAACGCGGTCGAGCGGTGACGTCGACGGTGACCGATTTCCGTGCCGAACTGGTGGCCGTCGCCAAGACCGTGCCGGAGCTGCGGCGCGCGATCCGGGAGTGGTTCGGCGGGGCGGCGTACGGGGGTGTGGAGGCGGACATCCAGTTGTGCGTGACCGAGTTGGTCGGCAACGTCATCCGGCATGTGGGGGAGGGGACGCCCGTATCCGTACGGGTGGCGTGTGTGGACGCCGTTCGTGTCCGGGTGGAGGTGCGTGATCCCGACCCGCGAGCGCTTCCCGTGCTGCTCAGCGCCGCCGGGGACGGTGAGTCGGGGCGTGGGCTGGCTCTGGTGGGTGCTCTCGCCGTTCGGTGGGGCGTCGAGGTCGAGGCCTTGGGCAAGACGGTGTGGTGCGAGTTGGCGGGTGCCGGATTCCCGCTGGCCATGGAGCGTTGCCGGGAGCGGGAGCGGGAGCGGGAGCGGGAGCGGCTTGGGGCGCTGGTGGCATGGGTGGAGGAGAAGGGCAGGCCGGCCCTGTCCCCGGACACACCACGACCGCGGTGGCTCCCCCTCCGCGCCACCGCGGTCGTTCCCCGTGTGCAGGTGTTCGTCTGTTGAAGTCGGCGAGCCGACGAGCCGTCGAGCCTGGTGAACCGGTTGGTCAGGCCGGTTCGTTCGTTGCGTGGACGTCGTTCGGCTTGATGGTGGCCGGTTCCGTCGTGGCGTGGACGTCGCCCAGGATCGTCGCCGTGGCCTTGGTCTTCTTGGCCGGTTCGGTCGTCGCGTGGACATCGCCCAGGGTGGTGGCGGTGGCCGGCTGGCTCGTCGCGTGGACGTCGGTCGGCTTTGTCGTCGGCTTCGGCCTTGGCTTCGTCTCGTCGCTCATCGCTGTCTCCCCTGTTGGTGACCGGTGTACTGCGGGCCCGCCCCGCGACTCCCCCGCGGACTGCGGGGCGGGCCCTCTGGGCCGGTTCACCTTAGAAGGTCCGGCCCCCTGTCGTTCCGCCTGCCCCCCGACGCGACGGCTCGACAGGGACGAGCCTGCCGGACGGCGATAAACGAACGATGAACGTCCCGTTCAGCTCCCGCCCGGGAGGCCTCCTTGTCTCTGGCCGCGCCCCGCCCGGGCCCCTCAGCAGTTCGTGTGCGACGCCCGCCCCAGCAGCACCCGTACCGCGTCCGCCTCCGGTGCCCGCAGCGACTCGAAGATGGTCAGCGCGTCCTGCCAGCACACCTGGGCGCGGTCCAGCTGGCCGATGCCGTGCAGGGCGCGGCCCAGCACCGTGAGGACGTTGCCGCGCCGCCACTCCCCGCCGATGCCGCGCAGTACCGTCAGCGCCTGTTCGGCGTTGGCCGCCGCGCGGGCCGAGCGGGTCGCCGCCAGATCGACCTCGGCGAGGCGGAACAGGGTCATGCCCTCCCACAGACGCTGGCGGCTGTCCCGGAACACCCGCAGGGCCTCGTCGAGATGGCCGGCGGCCTCCGTCAACTGGCCGCTCTGCGTGAGTGCCAGGCCCAGTGCGTAGCGGCCGTTGGCCCCTCGTACCGTGTGGCCCATCGTGTCGTACATCGCCGTGCCCATCTGGGCGAGGGCGACCGCGCTGTTGGTGCGGCCCGTGGCGAGGTGGATGCGGGACAGGTTGCACAGGGCGCTCGCCTCGCCCGGACGGTCCGCGCAGGCACGGTAGTTCTCGATGGCGCGGGTGAAGTGGGCCTCGCCCGCGTCGTGCCGGTTCTGGTAGAGCGCCACGACGCCGCTGATGTTGGACGACCAGCAGGCGGTGTACTGGTCGTCGGCGGCGAGCGCCAACTCCGTTGCCCGCTCCGACTCCTGGACGGCCGTGTCGAAGAGGCTCCCGGAGACGTGGTGCACGAAGGCGAGTGTCGTCAGGGCGCGGGCCTCCGTGCGTCGGCAACCCGCGTCCCGGGCCGCGTCACGCACGATCGCCGCGACCGCCTCGTACTCCTTGGAGTTGGTGCCGGACTCGGCCAGCTCGACCGCCGCCCACAGCACGTCGGCCGCGCGGCGCAGGGTGTCCGGGTGGGACGCGGACTGCCTTACGCAGGCCAGTACGCACACCGCTTCCGCGTGCACCCAGTCCTGCGCGGCGTGGCTGTCGGCGAACGTCAGCCCGGGGTACTCCGCGTGTTCCAGGTGGTCGACGAGCTTGTCCTCGGGGCGCTGGATCCGGTAGGTCGCGGCGACCGTCGCGAGGTAGAAGTCGAGGAGGCGGGACATGGCCGACGCCCGTTCGCCCGGCGGGTGTTCGTCCCGTTCGGCGCACGAACGCGCGTAGAGGCGTACGAGGTCGTGGTAGCGGTAGCGGCCAGGCGCCGCCGACTCCAGGAGTGACGTGTCGACCAGGGACTCCAACACCTCCTCCGCCTCTTCGACCGGCAGGGCCAGTACGGCCGCCGCCGCCGCGAGGGAGACATCCGGGCCGTCCGCCAGGCCCAACAGGCGGAACGCGCGGGCCTGTTGGGGATCCAGGGCGCCGTAGCCGAGTTCGAAGGTGGCCTTGACGGCGAGGTCGCCGGCCTGGAGTTCGTCCAGGCGGCGGCGTTCGTCGCCCAGCTTCTCCGCGAGGACGGACACCGTCCACGTTCGGCGCGCCGACAGCCTGGACGCCGCGATCCTGATCGCCAGCGGCAGGAAACCGCAGGCCGCGACCACGTCCAGGGCGGCCTTGCGTTCGGCGGCCACCCGCTCCTCGCCCACGATCTTCGTGAACAACTGGAGTGCTTCCTCGGGGGACATGACGTCCAGGTCGACGAGGTGCGCCCCGGCCAGGTCCACCATCCGTACCCGGGAGGTGACCAGGGCCGCGCAGCCCTCCGTGCCCGGCAGCAGCGGACGTACCTGCGCGGCGTCACGGGCGTTGTCCAGCAGGACCAGGACCCGGCGGCCGTCCAGCACCGAGCGGTACAGAGCCGCGCGTTCCTCCAGCGAGTCCGGGATCGCCGAGTCGGCCGTGCCGAGGGCACGCAGGAACGCGCCGAGGACCGTCTCCGGCTCGGCCGCCCGTGTTCCGGCGCCCTGGAGGTCGACGTACAACTGCCCGTCGGGGAAGGCTGACCGGGCCTGGTGGGCCACATGGACGGCGAGGGTCGTCTTGCCCACGCCGCCGATGCCCGCCAGCGCCGACACCGCCATCACCCGGCCCTGCGCCGAGGACGCCGACGACGCGGACGACAGGACCTTGCTCAGCTCGGTCACGAACGCCGCGCGGCCCGTGAAGTCCTGGACCGTGGCCGGGAGTTGGGCCGGACGGACGGGCGCGGGAGTGTGTTCCGGCGCGAGCGGGGCGGAGGGGGCGGCGAGTCCCGGGTCGGCCTTGAGGATGCGCTGCTGCAACTCCCGCAGGCCGGGGCGGGGATCGACGCCGAGTTCGTCGGCGAGGAGGCGGCGGGTGTCCGCGTACACCGCGAGTGCCTCCGCCTGCCGGCCGCTGCGGTACAGCGCCAGCATCAGCAGCTCGCGCAGTCGCTCACGCAGGGGATGCTCGGCGGTGAGGGCGGTCAACTCGCTGACGGCCTCCGCGTGGCAGCCCTGTCCGAGGTCCATGTCGAGGCGGGATTCGAGGAGTTGGAGCAGCCACTCCTCCAACCGGACGCGCTGCGCGTCCGCGTACGGGCCCGGGACGCTCGCCAGCGGCCTGCCGTCCCACAGGTCCAGCGCCTCGTTGAGGACGCTCCTGGCGTGCCGCAGATCCCCGGCGCTCCGGGACTTCTCCGCCTCCGTGGCCAGGTCCTGCGCCACCGCCAGGTCAAGGGCGCCCTCCGCGAGCGAACGGATCGCGTACCCGCCCGACTCGCTGACCAGCACCCCGGAGCCCAGCACCTTGCGCAGCCGTGACGCGTACGTCCGTACCGCCGCCAGTGCCTGCGACGGCGGCTCGTCGCCCCACAGCGCGTCGATCAGCTCGGCCGCGGTCGCCGTACGGCCGTCACGCAGCAGGAGTGCGGCCAGCAGGGCCCGTTGCTGCGGGGACCCGGTGGGGAGCGGTTCGTCGTCGCGCCAGGCCCGTACCGGCCCGAGCACGCTGAAGCGCAGCGCCGCCGGGGAATCGGCCGAGGAGTCCACCGGATGGCTCACCGACGCGTCCCTGGCATCCCGCTGTGCCGGCACCCGCGGTACAGCCGGTATGTCACCCATCACCGCTCCCTGCCGAACATCATGACCAGACAAGCAGTTTGCCTTGTCCATGGCATGTGCGTCAGCTCTGGAGACAGCGATCACAGCCCGGCACACGAGGTATTACACGGTCCTCACAGTCTCTTTGCACAGCGTTCCACGGATCCGGGGCGGAAAGGGGGTCGCGACGTATAGCTGACGGTTCGTCAGATCGGCGCTACCGTGCCCCGTATGGACTCTGTGGAGACGACTGTGGAGAGCGCGGCGGAGGGTGTGGAGAAGACCGACACCTTCCCGAAGATCATCTCGGTGGACGACCACACGGTGGAGCCGCCCAATGTCTGGCAGGACCGGCTGCCGAAGAAGTATCTGGACATCGGCCCGCGCATAGTCCGGGCGCCGCTGAAGTCGATGTCGTTCCTCGGCGGCCGGTTCAAGCCCGTCATGGGCGAACCCGGCGACGACGGCCCGATCGGCGACTGGTGGGTCTACGAGAACCTGCGCCGCCCCCTCACCCGCCTCGACACCGCCGTCGGCTACAGCCGGGACGAGATCAAGCTCGAAGTCATCACCTACGAGCAGATGCGCCCGGGTTCGTACGACGTCCCGCAGCGACTGGCCGACATGGACATCAACCACGTCCAGTCCGCCGTCTGCTTCCCGACCTTCCCGCGCTTCTGCGGCCAGACCTTCACCGAGGCCGAGGACCACGAACTCGGACTCCTCGGCGTACGCGCGTACAACGACTGGATGGTGGAGGAGTGGTGCGGCCCGGCGGCGAAGGGCCGTCTCATTCCGCTCACCCTCATCCCGCTCTGGGACGCGGAGTTGGCGGCTGCCGAGGTCCGGCGCAACGCGGCCCGGGGGGTACGGGCGGTCGCCTTCTCCGAGATCCCCCCGCACCTCGGCCTGCCCTCGGTCCACGGCGACGACTGGGACCCCTTCCTCGCGGCCTGCGCCGAAACAGGGACCGTCATCGCGATGCACATCGGCTCGTCGAGCCGGATGCCGTCCACCTCCGCCGACGCCCCGCCCGCCGTCGGCTCCACGATCACCTTCGCCAACTGCTGCTTCTCGATGGTCGACTGGCTGATGAGCGGCAAGTTCGAACGCTTCCCCCAGTTGAAGATCATGTACGCGGAGGGCCAGATCGGCTGGATCCCCTACATCCTGGAGCGCGCGGACGTGGTCTGGGAGGAGAACCGGGGCTGGGGCGGGGTCGCCGACAAGGTCCACCGGCCGCCGTCCGAGCTGTTCGCCGAGCATGTCTACGGCTGCTTCTTCGACGACGCGTTCGGGCTGCGCAACCTCGACTCGATCGGCGTCGGCAATGTCCTCTACGAGACCGACTACCCCCACTCCGACTCGACTTGGCCCGGATCGAGGGAGGTCGGCGAGCGGCAGATGGGGCATCTGGACCCCGAGGTCGTGGAGCGGATCGTACGGGGCAACGCGATCGAGCTGCTGGGGCTGACACCGGAAGGGCTGTGGAATCCGGGAGGGTGACTGTCTGACTGAGCGTCATCAGCGGTGCCCAGGACGCGTATCGGGGGATTCCCCCGTAGTCCCCCCTAGTTCCGCGTAGTCCCCCGTAGTCCCCCGCAGTTCCCCGTACTCCCACGTAGAACGGCTGGTCATCCGGTAACGTGAATTCCCTTGGGGGGCCAAGTGGTCGGACGGTGAAGACGCGCCGCCGGACACGACAGTCCCCTCTGGCGACCGACCGCACAGGGACAAACGGGGGACGTCCGTTGCCGTACACCGCAGAGATCAGCCGGACCAACCCGGGATGCTTCATCTTCCTCGTGGACCAGTCCGCCTCCATGAGCGATCCCATGGAGAGCGGTGAAGGTGGTGGCACGGCACAGTCGCGGGCCGAGGTCGTGTCCAACGCCATCAACCGGCTGCTGACGGAACTGTCGGTCAAGTGCGCCAAGGAGGAAGGCGTACGCGACTACTTCCACGTCGCCGTGATCGGCTACGGCCACAATCGCGTCGGCTCCGCCTACCAGGGCGTCCTCGCCGGCCGCGACCTCGTGCCGCTCAGTGAGGTCGCCAACAACCCGGCGCGGGTGGAGAGTCGCACCAAGAAGGTGTCGGACGGCGCCGGCGGGCTCGTCGAGACGACCGTGCAGTTCCCGGTGTGGATGGACCCGGTCACCAACGGCGGTACGCCCATGACCCGCGCCCTCGGCTACGCGAACACCCTGGTCGGGCACTGGGTCGACATGCACCCCGGCGGCTTCCCGCCCATCGTCCTCAACCTCACCGACGGCGAGTCCACCGATGGCGACCCGACCAGCGCCGCCATCGGCCTGGCCTCGCACGCCACCGCCGACGGCCCGGTGCTCCTGTTCAACCTGCACGTCTCCGGCAGCGGCGGTGCCCCCATCACCTTCCCGGACAGCGAGGAGCAACTGCCGGACACGTACGCGAAGTTGCTGTTCCAGATGTCCAGCGTCCTGCCGGGCCACATGCGTTCGTACGCCGCCTCCCAGGGCCACCGCGTCAGCGACACGACCCGGGGCTTCGTCTACAACGCGGACATCGTCTCCATCGTGGAGTTCCTCGACATCGGCACCCGTGCGACGGAGCTGCGCTGACCATGGGGGACATCCCGGCGCTGCCGCGCGCGCAGTGGTTGTGGACGCAGAAGTCGGGCAGCAGCGAACGGGAGTGCGAGGACGCCGCGTACTGCTGGCAGTCCGACGAGGCGGGCGTCGACAGCGCCGGACGGGCCGTCGCCTCGCTGTATGCCTCGGTGTCCGACGGCGCCTCGGAGAGCCTGCTCGCCCGCGACTGGGCCATGCTCCTCACCGCCGACGCCGTCGAGTCCATGCGGCTGGCCGGTGACTGGTGGGAGGAACTCGGCACGTTCGTCCGGGACTTGATGGAGCGCGCCGCACTGCACTGGGACGCCTTCCTCGCCCGCTACCAGGCCGAGCGCGCCGCCCAGGGCAGGCCCATCGCCTGGTACGAGCAACCTGGCCTGGAAAAAGGGGCGTTCGCCACCGTGCTGGGGGCGGAGATCCGGGCCACCGTCCTGGAGGACGGCACGACCCGCTGGTCCTGGCACGCCTTCGCCCTCGGCGACACCTGCCTCTTCCAACTCCGCGACGGACGGCTCCTCGACTCCTTTCCGGTGCGTACGGTCGAGGAGTTCGGGATCACGCCTCAACTGCTGGGCAGCCGCAACCACGATGCGCGGCTGGTGGCGGAGCGGTTGCGGGTGGCTCATGGGGAGCTGATGGAGGGGGACGAACTCCTGTTGGCCACCGACGCGTTGGCGGCTTGGTTGCTGACTCCGGGGGAGGGCGGCGGGTCCGCGGCGCTCCCGGCCTTCGGCGCGTTCGACCGGCAGGACTTCGCCGAGTGGGTGGACGACCAGCGAGGGCGCGCCCGGATGCGCAACGACGACGTGACGCTCGTACGGGCGAGGGTTTGACGGTCTTCCGTACGACAGCGGCAGTGAGGGGGGAGGCGTAGATGGCGGTGTCCCGCGGTGGTCGCCCCGGTCGTGGTCACGGCAGCGGTCCGGCGGCCAGGAGGTTTCCGACCGGAGCCAACTACGCCGAGGCGTTGCAGCACCCCGAACTGTGCTTCAAGGACCCGGACTTGAAGCACGGCGCCGTTCAACAGAGCCCGGTGCTCGGTCCGAAGGCGATCTCCGGCAATTTCGCCAGCGTCTTCTCCGTCACGGCGACGGACGGGCAGCGGTACGCGCTGAAGTGCTTCACCCGGGACAGCCCGACGCTCGCCAAGCGCTACTCCGCGATCAGTTCGGCGCTCGGCGGGGTCAGTGGGAGTGGCCTGTCCCAGCCGTGGCCGGTGGGGTTCGACTTCCTCGAACAGGGCGTGCTGGTCGGCCGGGAGTGGTACCCGGCGGTCAAGATGACCTGGGTCCAGGGCGTCGGCCTCATCAACTGGATCGAACGCAACCTCCACGACCCGGCCGCGCTGCACACGCTCGCCGAGCGGTTCCTGGCCATGACCGCCGACCTGGAGCGCAACGGCATCGCCCACGGCGACCTTCAGCACGGCAACCTTCTCGTCGCCGCCGACGCGACCCTCCGCCTCGTCGACTACGACGGCATGTACGTCCCCGCGCTGCGCGGCGAGCAGGCCACCGAGAACGGTCACCGCAACTACCAGTCGCCGTCCCGCACGGCCGCCGACTTCGGCCCCGCCATGGACCGCTTCTCCGCCTGGACCATCGAACTGGCCCTGCTCGCCGTCGCCACGGATCCCGGCCTGTGGACCCAACTCCACGACAGGAACGGCGAGTTCCTGATCCTCTCCGAGGCGGACTTCCAGGAACCGGCGACCTCACTGGCCTGGCCGGTCCTGCTCAGCCATCCGGACAAGCGGGTACGGGAGGTCGCCGGACGGGTCAAGGGCTTCCTCGGCAGACCGGCGTCGGCCTTGCCGCCCCTGACAGCCGAGGCGGTACGGCTTCCGGCGCAGCGGACGGCGTCGACATCGACATCGGCGCCGAAAGCGACAACTGCGTCGGCGCCGACCTCGGGTTCTGGGGGCTACGGGGGTTACGGGGGCGCGGGTGGCCTGGGCGGTGTTCGGCCTACGGTCACGTCCTGGACGCCCGCCGCGTCCGGGGCCTCCGCGTCCGGGGTGCCGGCCTGGATGGCGGGACGCGTGGCGTCCTCCGCGTCCACCGTCGCGCCGGGTGCCGCACAGGGTCCGGCGCGGCAGCCGGCCGCCGCGCTCCCGGGCTTCGGTGGGCGTGGTGCCGGTGATCTGGTCGCGGGGCTCGGCGCGTTGCTCAGTACGTCCGTGCCGGGCGCCCTGGTCCTCGCCTCGGCCCAGCCGGTGGACGTCCTGCCCGCGGCCCAGGGCGTGGCCCTGCTCGCCTCCGCCGCGCTGGTCGGGTTCGGGCGGCGCAGGCGTCCCGAGTACCGGGCGGCGCGGAAGCGGGTGCGCGAGCTGAAGCGGCGCTCCCGTGAGCTGGCCGACCCGGCGAGCGCCCATCAGCGACTGGAGAAGGAGATCCGCCTCCTCGACGACGCCCTGGCCAAGGACAACACGGCCTCCGACCAGCGTATCCAGGCCCTCCAGCTCGAACTGCGCGACGGCCAGGCCCGTATCACCATGGACCTCAACCGGCGTACGGACCAGGCGCAGCAGCAGCTGGCCGGGCTGGCGGCGAAGGAGAAGCGCAGGATCGAGAAGGCGCTGGAACCCGCGATCCGGGCGCACGTCCAGGACAAGCTGCGCGGGACGTCGATCGAGGACGCGCGGTCGCTCAGCAACATGGGTATCAAGATGGTGCGGGCGCTCCAGGACGCGGGTATCCGTACCGCGGCGGACTTCATCGGCGTGGACTTCGCGCACAACTCGTCGGTCGTGTTCCTGGTGCGTCCCGGTGGCCAGCGGATACGGGTGCCCGGCATCGGCGAGGCCCGGGCCACCGCCCTCAGCGACTGGCGGCAGGGCCTGGAACGCCGGGCCAGGGCGTCCGCGCCCACGATGGTGCCGGCGGCGACCAAGGCGCAGATCAAGGCGGACATCGCCGCGCTGCGGCGGACGCACAAGGCGGAGATCAAGCAGGCGGAGGCCGAGGCGCTACAGAAGAAGTCCGCGTTGCAGCAGCGGATCACGGATGAGCGCGCGCGGCTCACCGGGCAGCGGCAGCAGCGGGCGATGGATACGCAGCGGAAGCGGGCGGAGCTTTTGCAACGGCAGAAGCAGTTGGGTGGGGCGGAGGCGGAGAGGGCGAGGGTGGTCGGGGAACTGGCGGTCGCCCGGGGCGAGAAAAACATCGCCCCGCTCTTGTCCGACCCCCCGCCAGCGGCAACCATGGCCACCCCCGCCTATTTG
>NZ_LIQQ01000177.1 GCF_001418565.1 Streptomyces graminilatus
GTGTGGCGGGTGCGGAGTTCGGTACGCCGGAGTACTGGGTGCGTCAGGTCCGCGAAGCGGTCCGCTTCGCCGACGCGGTGGAGTGGCTGGCCGGGGAGGGTGTGTCCACGTTCCTTGAGGTGGGGCCGGATGCCGCGCTGAGTCCGATGGCCGTGCGGTGCCTGGACGATCAGGCGTGTGTGGTGCCTTTCCAGCGGCGTGAGCAGGACGAGACGGTGACCGCGCTGCGTGCGCTGGCCGAACTCTTCGTCCACGGCACCCCGGTGGACTGGACGAAGACACTCCCAGGTGCCCCCTCCCGCCAAGTCCCCCTGCCGACCTACGCCTTCCAGCACGAGCGTTACTGGCCCGCTGCGGAAACAGGCATCATCAAGAGCGCCGCCGCCGACTTCGGGCTCGGTGAGGCCGGGCATCCGTTGCTCGGCGCGGTGGTGGAGTCGGCCGATGACGGGCGGGTTCTGCTGTCGGGACGGCTCTCGGCCGCCGCGCAGCCCTGGCTCGCAGACCACACCGTGGGTGGCGCGGTGCTGGTGCCGGGCACTGCGTTCGTGGAGATGGTGGTCCGCGCCGGTGACCAGGTCGGCTGTGGGCGTATCGAGGAACTGGTGATCCAGGCTCCGCTTGTCCTGCCGGAAGGTGGCGGTCTGCGGGTCCAGGTGGTCCTGGAGAAGGCGGACGACGAGGACTCCGGGCGATGGGACGTACAGGTCTTCTCCTTGAGGGAGGGCGCGCCCGCAGGGCAGCCCTGGACCCGGCACGTCATCGGTGTGCTGACCCGGGAGGACGTGGCCGATGCCGAGAGCGTCGACTTCGCCGACCTGACGGGAGAGTGGCCGCCGGCCGGGGCCGAGGCTGTACGGATCGAGAATTTCTACGACCAGTTGGCGGAGACGGGATACGACTACGGGACCGCGTTCCGGGGACTGCGGCGCGCATGGCGCCTCGGCGACACCGTGTTCGCACAGGCCGGTCCGGCCGTTGGTGACGGCGAAGGTGACGGCGTCGGCGGAAGCGATGGACGACTGGCCGACACGGACCGGTTCGGGATCCATCCCGCGCTGTTCGACGCCTGCCTGCATGCCCAGCTGATACCGGGGCGCGCCGACGCAGAGCTGCGCCTGCCCTTCTCCTGGACCGGCGTGACACTCCATGCCTCGGGCGCCGAGACGCTGAGAGTGCGGATACGGCCGCGCGGCGAAGGCGCCGTATCTCTGGCGCTCGCCGATGACCTCGGGCGGCCCGTGGCCACGGTGGAGTCCCTTGCCGCGCGCCCCGTCTCGGCCATGGACCTGGCCGGCGCCCAGTCCGGCGGCGACGATTCCGGAGCCGAGTCACTCTTCCGCATCGACTGGACCCCGGTTGCCGCGGCCGCGGCCGACACCACCGGTTCCGGGGACTGGGCCGTACTGGGAGCGGCAGAGGGAACGAGCGGGGAGACAAGCGAGGCGTTGCGGTCGGCCGGTGTACAGAACGTGCGTGCGTACGACGATCTGGCCGCACTGCGCACAGCCGTACGGGACGGCGTCATCGCGGCGCCCGCCGTGGTCGTCGCCCCTGTGGTGACCGGGGAGCAGGACCCCGTCGACGAGGCGGGCGCGGTGCGGGCCGGGGTTTCCACGGCCGTCGCGCTGCTCCAGGAATGGCTCGCCGATGAGCTCCTGGCACAGGCCCGGTTGGTCGTACTGACCCGCGCCGCGGTCGTCGACGGGCTCGACGACGGCATGCCGGATGTGGCACAGGCGTCCATCGGGGGCCTGGTGCGCTCGGCCCAGTCGGAGTACCCGGGCCGGTTCGTACTGGTCGATGTGGACGGGCAGCGCACCTCGTACGAGGCACTGCCCAGGGCCGGCGCCTCGGACGAGCCGCAGCTGATGATCCGTCAAGGAACCGTGTTCGTACCGCGCTTGGCGGAAGTCGGCGCCCCGGGCGGCGCGCTGGTCGCGCCGGCCGGTCACGAGGCCTGGCGGCTTGAGGCCACCGGCAGCACTCTCCAGGATCTCGCCCTGCTGCCCGCACCGGACGCCGCCGCCCCGCTCACCGAGGGCCAGATACGCATCGGCGTACGGGCGGCCGGCCTGAACTTCCGCGATGTGCTGCTCGGCCTGGGTATGTACCCGACCAAGGGCAGCATGGGCAGCGAGGGTGCCGGTGTGGTGACCGAGGTCGGGCCGGGGGTGACGGATCTCCTTCCCGGCGACCGGGTCATGGGCATGCTCCAGGGAGGCTTCGGGCCGTTCGCCGTGGTCGACCGGCGCATGGTCGCCAAGATGCCGGACGCCTGGTCGTACGAGCAGGCCGCGTCGATGTCGCTCGTCTTCCTGACCGCGTACTACGGCCTGTTCGACCTCGGCGGGCTGCGCGCGGGCGAGTCGGTGCTGGTGCACTCCGCGGCGGGCGGTGTCGGTATGGCGGCCGTACAACTCGCCCGGCACGCAGGGGCGGACGTCTACGGCACGGCGAGCGAGGGCAAGTGGCACGTCCTGCGCTCCCTCGGCCTCGACGACGAGCACATCGCCTCTTCCCGGGACCTCGGCTTCGAGGAGAAGTTCACCCAGGTCACCGCAGGACGCGGAGTCGACGTCGTACTCGACGCGCTGGCAGGGGAGTTCGTCGACGCGTCGCTGCGTCTGCTGCCCAGAGGCGGACGGTTCCTCGAGATGGGCAAGAGGGATGTGCGGGACCCGGAGGTCGTCGCCGCCACCCAACCGGGCGTCCGCTACCAGGCGTTCGACCTGTCCGAGGCGGGCCCGGACCGCATCCAGGAAATGCTGCTCGCTCTCCTCGACCTCTTCGAACAGGGCGTCCTGAAGCACCTGCCGGTGCGTGTATGGGACGTACGCAGGGCCGAGGACGCGTACCGCCATGTGAGCCAGGCCCGGCACATCGGCAAGGTCGTCCTGCGGATGCCGCGCCAACTGCCCACGGACGGCACGGTCTTGGTGACCGGCGGAACCGGACGGCTCGGCGGGCTGGTCGCCCGGCATCTGGTCGCCCAACACGGCGTACGAAGCCTGCTGTTGACGAGTCGTCAGGGAATGGCCGGACCCGAGGCCGGCACTCTGGTGGCCGAACTGGAGGCGCTGGGCGCCCGGGTGGAGGTGGCCGCCTGCGACGGCGCCGACCGGGCCGCACTCGACCGCGCGCTGCGGACGGTACCGGAGGAACTGCCACTGATCGGCGTGGTGCACGCGGCCGGCGTGAACGGTGACGGTGTCGTCGAGACGCTGACCCCCGAGCGGGTGGACTCCACCTTGAAGCCCAAGACGGACGCGCTTCTCCTGCTGGAGGAGGCGACGGCCGGCCTCGACCTCTCGTTGTTCCTGGTCTTCTCCTCGATGGCCGGGGCGTTCGGCACAGCCGGGCAGGGCGCCTACGCGGCAGCCAACTCGGGCCTCGACGCGGTCCTGGCCCGGCGCCGGGCGCGCGGACTCGGGGGTGTCTCGGTGGCCTGGGGCATGTGGGAGTCGGCCAGCGGTATCAGCGGACACCTCCAGGAACGCGACCGGGCCCGCCTGAGCCGCGACGGCGGGGGCGCTCTGACGGACGCCGAGGGCCTGGACCTCTTCGACCGGGCCATGGACAGCCCGGACGCGCTGCTCGCCGCCGCCAGTCTGGACCTGGCCGGGCTGCGCGCCCGGGCGGCCACGGGTACCGAGCCGCCGGCGCTGCTGCGCGGCCTGGTGCGGGGTCCCGTACGCAGGAAGGCCGCGACGAAGACGGATGCCTCGGTGACGGGCGCGGACGAGGTACGTACCTGGCGGGACCGCCTCGTCAATCTCGACGCGAGCGAGCGCCGCAGGTTCGTACTCGACGGTGTTCGCGAACAGACCGCGTTCGTCCTGGGCCACCGTTCGGCGGCCGCGGTCGACCCCGGTCAGATCTTCCAGGACATGGGATTCGACTCGCTGACCGCCGTCGAATTCCGTAACCGACTCGCGAAGGTAAGCGGACTCAGGCTGCCGCCCACCCTCATTTTCGACCACCCCACACCGGAATCCCTCGCCGATCACCTCTACGAGGAACTGGTGCCGGAAGAGACGTCCGACAGCGGGCCCGTCGGGTCGGTACTGGACGAACTCGACCGGTTGGAAGCGGCCATGACCGGATTCGGGCAGAGCGGTCATGGCGGCGCCGACGGCCACGGCGGCCACGGCGGCCACAGCGCCGACGAGACGGAGAGCGTGCGTACGCGGCTGCGGATGCTGCTCGACCGCCTGGATGCGGGAGTTGGGGCTTCGGCCGCGCCCGCGTCCGCCGCCGAGTCGGGCGACATTCTGAACAAGATCCGGTCCGCCACGGCGGCCGAGGTGTTCGACCTGATCGATCAGGGACTTCGCTCCGACCGAGATGCCCAATAAGCCCAGCGGCTTGATCAACCCAGCAATTCGGTCAATCACAGAAAACGGCCGGCTCAGTATTCCGGCCGGCTCAATTACACCTTTGCTTTGGTTCCGGTTCCAACGGAAGGCGTCAGTCATGGACGAGCAGGAAAAGCTCCTCGAATACCTCAAGCGTGTTGCTGCCGAACTGCACACCACGCAGGAGCGCCTGCTCGCCCTCCAGGAAGCCGGCCGCGAACCGATCGCGATCGTCGGCATGGCCTGCCGCTTCCCGGGCGGGTCCGATTCCCCGGAGCAGTTGTGGGACCTGGTGGCCTCGGGCGGCGACGCGATCGGCGGTTTCCCGACGGACCGCGGCTGGGACCTGGACGCGCTGTACGACCCGGACCCCGAGCGCAGCGGATCGAGCTACACCGACCAGGGCGGCTTCGTGACGGACGCGGCCGGGTTCGACGCCGGCTTCTTCGGCATCTCGCCGCGTGAGGCGCTGGCGATGGACCCGCAGCAGCGGCTGCTCCTGGAAACCTCGTGGGAGGTGCTGGAGCGGGCGGGCATCGACCCGCTGTCGCTTCGGGCCAGCCGGACGGGTGTGTTCGTCGGCGCCTCCGCCATGGGATACGCCAACGCGCACAACGGGAACCTGCCGGAGGGCGCGGAAGGCTACCTGCTGACGGGCGACATCGTCTCGGTCATCTCCGGTCGGATCGCCTACACGCTGGGGCTGGAGGGGCCGGCGGTGACCGTTGACACGGCGTGCTCGTCGTCCCTGGTGTCGCTGCATCTCGCCGTGCAGGCGCTGCGGTCCCGCGAGTGCGACATGGCGCTGGCCGGCGGCGTGACGCTGATGTCCACGCCGGGGGTGTTTGTGGAGTTCTCGCGGCAGCGGGGGCTTGCTGTGGATGGCCGGTGCAAGGCGTTCGGGGCGGGTGCGGACGGTACGGGCTGGGGTGAGGGCGCGGGTGTGCTGCTGGTGGAGCGGCTGTCCGACGCGGTACGCAACGGTCACCAGGTGCTCGCTGTGGTGCGGGGCAGCGCGGTCAACCAGGACGGTGCGAGCAATGGCCTGACGGCTCCGAGTGGTCCGGCGCAGCGCCGGGTGATCCGTCAGGCGCTGGCGTCGGCCGGACTCGACACCGCTGATGTGGATGTGGTGGAGGCGCACGGTACGGGCACTCGTCTCGGGGATCCGATCGAGGCGCAGGCGCTGCTGGCGACGTACGGCAAGGGGCGCCCCGATGACCGGCCGTTGTGGCTGGGTTCGGTGAAGTCGAACATCGGTCATACGCAGGCTGCCGCGGGTGTGGCTGGTGTGATCAAGATGGTGGAGGCGATGCGGCACGGCGTGCTGCCCGCCACGCTGCATGCTTCTGAGCCGACGGACCAGGTCGACTGGTCGGCCGGGGCGGTTCAGCTGCTGACGGAGTCGGTGCCTTGGCCGGAGGCCGACCGTCCGCGCCGGGCGGGTGTGTCGTCGTTCGCGATCAGCGGGACGAACGCGCACGTGATTCTGGAGCAGGCTCCGCCCGGGGAACACGGAGAGGGCCTTGAGGCTGAGGCTGGGGAGTTGGGCTCGGGCTCGGCTTCGGGCTTGGGCTCGGGCTCGGCTTCCGGCTTGGGTTCGGGTCTGGTGGCTTGGCCGGTGTCTGGGCGCAGTGAGGTGGCGTTGCGGGGGCAGGCTGCGCGGTTGCGTGCGCGTGTTGAAGCCGATGAGGCGCTGGATCCGGTGGATGTGGGGTTCTCGCTGGTTGCGGGCCGCTCGGTGTTCGAGCACCGGGCTGTGGTCGTAGGTGGGGACCGTGGCGAGCTGCTGGCCGGGCTGGCCGCAGTGGAGCGTGGGGAGCAGGCCTCCGGTGTGGTGGGAGGCGTGGCGGGGCTCGCGGCGAAGAACGGGCTGGCCGTGTTGTTCTCGGGTCAGGGTGCGCAGCGGTTGGGTATGGGGCGGGGTTTGTATGAGGCGTTCCCGGTGTTCGCGGGGGCGTGGGATGCGGTGTGTGAGGTGCTGGATCCGCTGTTGGGGGAGCCGCTGACGTCGGTGGTGTGGCCTTCGGAGTCCGAGGGTGACGTGGCGGGGTTGCTGGATCGGACGGTGTGGGCTCAGGCGGGGTTGTTCGCGTTTGAGGTGGCTGCGTTCCGGTTGGTGGAGTCG
>NZ_LIQQ01000178.1 GCF_001418565.1 Streptomyces graminilatus
GCCCGTTCCCCCGCCACTCGCGCCCGCCACACCTGCCACGACCGCCCCCGGCAGGGGCACAGCCCCGCCGACCACCACCTGTTCACCGTCCACGAGGAACCGCGCGCGGTTGAGCCCGTCGGTCTTCGTACCGGGACGCACCCCGCCGGCGGCCCGCAAGGCGTCGGCGACCCTGGATCCGGCGGGCAGCCGATGAACCCCCGGCTCCCGCACCTTGCCGCTGACGTCCACCACGATCCTGGGCCCGGCCGTTCCCGTACCGCTCCGGGGACCGGCGGCGACGCCACCCGTCCGTGCCACCCCGAACGGAGCCGCCGCCCGCACCACCTCCGGCGCCCGAACCGGCTGCACACGCCCGGCCCAGAAGTGCTGTACGGCGAGCGCCCCGGCGGCGACCAGCACCACCGTGAGCGCCACCACGCTCCGCCGTTCCAGACCGCACCGCACCTGCAACCACAGGGGCATCCGCTCCCGCACCGCGAGCCCGGCCCGCTCCCGCCAATCCCCGGCGGCCCGACCGCCCACGACACCGACACCGACACCTCTGCCGGCAACAGCATGGACATCGGCATCGGCATCGGCATCGGCAACGGCAACGGCAGGCGCGATGACCGTGTCCCCGTCGCCGCCCGAACCGCCCCCACCGGAAACCCCACGCCCTACCGCCGCCCCGGGAAACCGACGGCCCTCCGCCACCCCCGCGTCCCGCTCACCGCCTCCGGGCGGACCGTTCCCCGACTCCCGTCGTTCCACTACCTGTTCGCCGAAGAGCACCTCCGCCCGTCGGCGGATCTCGTCGGCCGACGCCTGATGCTGACGGGCCCGGCCGCGAGGACGGCGATGTCCGTGACGGACACGGCCGTCGGACATCGGGCCGCGCCCCGGGCCGCTGGTCGGAGTGGTCGCGTGTGAACGTGATCGAAGTGCCATGCGCCGATGATGGGGCAATCCACCACACCCGCGATGATCTTGCTCAATTCCGGTGGAAAACCATCTGGTTGTGGATAACTCCCTCACCCACACGAGTAAGGGAGCACCACGGAACCCCTCACCGAGGCGACACGACCACGCCCAGCAACCCAGGCCCCGTATGCGCCCCGATCACCGCCCCGATCTCGCTCACATGCAGCTCGGCCAGCCCAGGCACCCGTTCCCGCAACCGGTCCGCGAGGGCCGCCGCCCGGTCGGGGGCGGCCAGATGGTGAACGGCGATGTCGACCTGCGCCAGGCCCGTCTGCTCGACGACGATCTCCTCCAGGCGGGCGATGGCCTTGGACGCCGTCCGTACCTTCTCCCGCATCTCGATGCGACCGCCGTCGAGCTGCAGCAGCGGCTTCACGGCCAGGGCGGAGCCGAACAGGGCCTGCGCGGCGCCGATCCGGCCGCCACGGCGCAGATAGTCGAGGGTGTCGACGTAGAAGTAGGCGAACGTGCCCGCGGCCCGCTTCTCCGCGGCGGCGACGGCCTCGTCCACCGTGCCGCCCGCTTCCGCCGCCTCGGCCGCGGCCAGTGCGCAGAACCCGAGGGCCATCGCCACCATGCCGGTGTCCACCACCCGTACGGGCACCGGCGCCTCACGGGCCGCCAGGACCGCCGCGTCGTACGTGCCCGAGAACTCGGCCGAGAGGTGCAGCGAGACGATGCCGGTGGCACCGGACTCGGCCACCTTGCGGTAGGTCTCCGCGAAGAGCTGGGGGCTGGGGCGCGAGGTGGTGACCGGCCGGCGCTTCTGGAGTGCCTGGGCCAGGGAGCGGGCCGAGATCTCGGTGCCCTCTTCGAGGGCCTGGTCACCGAGGACAACGGTCAGCGGCACCGCGATGATGCCGTGACGCTCCATCGTCCGCGGCGGCAGGTAGGCCGTTGAATCGGTGACGATCGCGACATGGCGGGACATGAGCTGGAGGTTACCTGCCGTAGCCCCGCGGCGGCAGCCCGCCCCCTTTCACCTGCGACGGGACCGGAGCCGGCCCGCCCGGTCACTCACCCGTTCAAGTCGTGCTCTCGGGACGGGGTTTCTTCTGCCAGGGGTGGACGGGCTGCCGCACCGGCGGGGTGATGGCCGGCCGGGCCGGTTCGGCACCCGGGCGTGCGGCGGGGTTGTCCGGCCACGTCTGCTGCGCGCCACCGCCGCCTGCGGCCGGGGCCTCCGGCCACGACGGCGGAGCGGGAGCAGCAGAGGGAGAGGCAGTGGGCGTGGGCTCCCCGGTCGTCCAGTGCCGCAGGGCGCCCGCCTCGATGTCTATCTGGGTCCTGAGGGCGTCCAGGTCGTCGCCCGCGAAGCGGTTGGCCCGGTCCCGGGCCGCCCAGCGCAGCGAGTCGGACGCCTGGGTGATGTGGCCGGTGCGCTCACGCAGGTCGGGCAGCCGTGAGGCGAGCTTCGCCCGGTCGGGCTCGGACTCCAGCCGCTTGAGTTCGGCGTCCAGCTCGTAGCCGTGCGTACTGAGCCGCTGGAAGAGGCCGAGGGACTCCCTGAGGGACTCGTCCTCGCCCACGCCCGCGTGCAGCGCGTCCTGCGTGGCACGCATGGACGTGCGCAGCTTGAGTCTGAGCTGGGCCAGTTCACCGGCCGGGCCGAGCTGGGTGTAGGTCTTGGCGCGCAGCGTGGTGTCCTCGACCGTGCGGCGGGCCTGCGAGATGGTCCGGTCCACGCCTCTCTTGGCCGCGCCGACCGCCTTCACCGTCGCGTACACGCCCAGCACGACGAACAGCAGGAAGAGCAGGGCGACAACTGCGGCAGCGGCTTCCACGGCGCTCCTCCTCGAACCGGTCGCGGCTTTCGGGCCGCTCTTCAAAGGTAAACGCAAAGGGCAGGCCCGGAGTTCCAAAAGAACCCCGAACCTGCCCGTAGGGGACTACCCGGAGCCGCCCGGCAGACCGCCCGCCGGACCGCCGTCGGACAGCCCGCCCCTGCGCCGCTACGCCGTGACGATGTTGACCAGCTTCGGCGCCCGCACGATCACCTTGCGGATCGCGGCGCCGTCCAGCGCCTCCACGACCTTGTCGTCACCCAGTGCCACCTTCTCCAGCTCCGCGTCGGAGATCGACGGCGAGACCTCCAGGCGGGCCTTGACCTTGCCCTTGATCTGCACGACGCAGGTCACGCTCTCGTCCACGACGTACGCGGGGTCGGCGACCGGGAAGTCCTGGTGGACGACCGAGTCGGAGTGGCCCAGCCTGCGCCACAGCTCCTCGGCGATGTGCGGGGCCAGCGGCGCGACCAGCAGCACCAGGGCCTCGGCGACCGGGCGCGCGACCGGGCCGCCCACCTTGGTCAGGTGGTTGTTCAGCTCGGTGACCTTGGCGATGGCGGTGTTGAACCGCAGGCCCTCCAGGTCCTGGCGGACGCCGTCGATCGCCTTGTGCAGGGCGCGCAGGGTCGCCTCGTCGGGCTCGGTGTCGACAACGGTGACCTCGCCGCTGTTCTCGTCGACGACGTTGCGCCACAGCCGCTGCAGCAGCCGGTACTGGCCCACCACCGCGCGCGTGTCCCACGGCCGCGACACGTCCAGGGGGCCCATCGCCATCTCGTACAGACGCAGCGTGTCCGCCCCGTACTCGGCGCAGATCTCGTCCGGAGTGACCGCGTTCTTCAGGGACTTGCCCATCTTGCCCAGCAGCCGCGAGACCTTCTCGCCCTCGTAGTAGAAGGCGCCGTCACGCTCCTCCACCTCGGCGGCCGGTACGGCGATGCCACGGCTGTCGCGGTACACGAAGGCCTGGATCATGCCCTGGTTGAACAGCTTGTGGAACGGCTCGACCGACGAGACGTGCCCCAGGTCGAACAGGACCTTGGACCAGAAGCGGGCGTACAGCAGGTGCAGCACGGCGTGCTCGGCGCCGCCGACGTACAGGTCGACGCCGCCGTGGGGCTGGCCCTCGCGGGGGCCCATCCAGTACTGCTCGATGGCCGGGTCGACCAGCTTCTCGCTGTTGTGCGGGTCCAGGTAACGCAGCTCGTACCAGCAGGAACCGGCCCAGTTGGGCATGGTGTTGGTCTCGCGGCGGTACTTCTGCGGGCCACGCCCGTCGCCCAGGTCCAGGGTGACGTTGACCCAGTCCGCGTTGCGGGACAGCGGGGTCTCCGGGGAGGTGTCCGCGTCGTCCGCGTCGAAGGTGCGCGGCGAGTAGTCCTCGACCTCGGGCAGTTCCAGGGGCAGCATCGACTCGGGCAGCGAGTGGGCGACGCCGTCCTCGTCGTAGACGATGGGGAAGGGCTCGCCCCAGTAGCGCTGGCGGCTGAACAGCCAGTCGCGCAGCCGGAAGTTGACGGTGCCGCGGCCGATGCCCTTGCGCTCCAGCCACTCGGTGATGCGCGCCTTGGCCTCGGGGACGGCCAGCCCGTCCAGCGAGATGTCATCGTTGGCGGAGTTGATGATCGTCGCGTCGTACGCCCCGAAGGCGCTGTCCCAGGTCGACGTGTCGGTGCCGCGTCCGTCGGTCGGCTCGACGATGCAGTGGATCGGCAGTTCGAAGGCGCGCGCGAACTCGAAGTCGCGCTGGTCGCCCGCCGGTACGGCCATGATCGCGCCGGTGCCGTAGCCCATCAGGACGTAGTCGGCGATGAAGACGGGGATCTGCTCGCCGCCTGCCGGGTTGGTCGCGTACGAGCCGATGAAGACACCGGTCTTGTCCTTGGCCTCGGCCTGCCGCTCGACGTCGGACTTCGAGGCGGCCTGGGCGCGGTAGGCGGCGACGGCCTCTGAGGGCGTGGCGTGGCCGCCCGTCCAGACGTCGTGGGTGCCCTCGGGCCAGGCGGCCGGGATCAGCTTCTCGACCAGCGGGTGCTCGGGCGCCAGGACCATGTAGCTCGCACCGAACAGGGTGTCCGGGCGGGTGGTGAAGACCGTGATGGCCTCGCCGTCCACGGGGAAGTCGACGCGGGCGCCCTCGGAGCGGCCGATCCAGTTGCGCTGCTGCAGCTTGATGGCCTCGGGCCAGTCCAGCGCGTCCAGGTCGTTCAGCAGCCGGTCGGCGTAGGCGGTGATGCGCATGTTCCACTGGCGCAGCTTGGCCTTGAAGACGGGGAAGTTGCCGCGCTCGGAGCGTCCGTCGGCGGTGACCTCCTCGTTCGCCAGTACGGTGCCCAGTCCTGGACACCAGTTGACGGGCGCCTCGGAGGCGTACGCCAGGCGGTACTCGCTCAGGACGTCGGCGCGCTCGGTGGCGGTCAGCTCGTTCCACGCGCGCGCGTGGTCAGCCGGTACGGCGCGCTCGCCGCTCTCGAACTGGGCGATCAGGGCGGCGATCGGGCGGGCCTTGTCCGCCTCCTCGTCGTACCAGGAGTTGAAGATCTGCAGGAAGATCCACTGGGTCCACTTGTAGTAGTCCGGGTCGATCGTGGCGAAGGACCGGCGCCTGTCGTGGCCCAGGCCCAGCCTGCGCAGCTGGACCTTCATGTTCTCGATGTTGGCCTCGGTGGACACCCGGGGGTGCGTGCCGGTCTGCACCGCGTACTGCTCGGCGGGCAGGCCGAAGGCGTCGAAGCCCAGGGTGTGCAGGACGTTGTGGCCGGTCATGCGCTGGAAGCGGGCGGACACGTCGGTCGCGATGTAACCCAGCGGATGCCCGACGTGCAGACCCGCACCGGAGGGGTACGGGAACATGTCCATGATGAACTTCTTGGGCTTGGCGGCCAGCTCCGGGTCGCCCGCCAGGTCACCGGTCGGGTTGGGGGCGGCGTACGTGCCCTCGGCGTCCCAGAAGTCCTGCCAGCGTGCCTCGATGTCGGCCGCCATGGCAGCCGTGTAGCGGTGCGGCGCCGCGACCTCGGCGGCAGCGGGGTTCGTCTCGCTCATGGTCCTCAAAGCTCCATCGATCGTCTCTGCCTGCGGCCTGGAAATGAAAAATCCCCTCGCACAGGAGGGGACGCCGCGCCGATGCCGACCACGATTCGGCAGTGGTCGGGACTGATCAGCGCGGCTCGCTAAGCAGAAGGCGTACGGCACGCATGGCGTCAGGGTACCGCAGCCGTCGAGCGCGCCGCGACGGAGTTCCAGGGGCGCGCGGCACCGGGTGCCACACCGGGGAAGTGTCCTGAAAGTCCCCACAGGACCCCCACACAACGCTCTCCGGACGCCCGCGCCCCCCAGGGGGAAACGTGAATCGCCACACATTGAAACCTGAACCAGGTTCAAAAATTACTCCGCGTAACAACCTCTATGGGACATCACGCCAGCCTCAAAACCCTTTGGTAACAGCGCAATAACTCAAACCTCGTACTCCTTGGTATGTCTCGACTTAGAGTTCGACGCGGGACCGCCTTCCCGAACCGCTCGGAGTTGCCCCCATGAACCTTCGTAGTAACAGTTCGCTTCCCCGGACGGGCCGTTCGGCCTCCGGGATAGCGACGGCTGCCATGCTGCTGCTCATACCCGTGGTCGTGCTGGTCGGAGGTGACACGGTCCAGGACTTCCTCAACTTCGGCGCCGGCGTGCTGTCACTGGTCGCCCTCTCCTGCTCGGTGATCTGGGGCCTGGTCGCGACGGACCGGGTCTTCCTGAACACCCGTCAGCGGTTGATCGCCCAGGCCGTGCACCGGACGACCGCCGTCTCCTCGGTCGCCTTCCTGCTGCTGCACATCTCGGTCAAGATCGCGCTCGACCACGCCCCGCTGATCGCCGCGCTGATCCCCTTCAGCCTCGGCGTGACCGGCACCGGAAGCCTCATCGGCTTCGGCTCCGTGGCCGGCCTGCTCATGATCTTCACGGCCGTCACCGGCGCGCTGCGCAGCCAGTTCGCGTCCCCGGCCCCGGTCGCGGCCCGCTGGCGCATCATGCACATGATGGCCTACCCGGCCTGGTGCTTCGCCCTGGTCCACGGCCTGTACGCGGGGCGCCCGGCGAAGCCGATCTTCACCATTCTGTACAGCCTGTGCCTGGTCGCGGTCATGGCGGCCCTGGCCCTGCGCTCGGCGCCCCGCCCGTTCAAGCGCAAGGTGGCCGCCCAGATCATGGCCGTCCTGGGCTCCCAGGAGCGATTCGGCCGCGAGGGCCTGGACGCGAGCCGGGCACGTATCGGGGAGTCGGCGGGCTACGACAGCAAGCCGGCGGGCAGGCCCGCGCGCGGCGACTCCGGGGTTCCCCCGCAGCGCGGCGCGGCCGCCCCGAACCCGCTCTACGACGCTCCGGCCAGCCGCACCATGACCCCCGAACCCTCGCAGGACGGCTTCGCCGCGGCCTACCGCGCCGCGACACCCCCGGCCGGGCAGGACTCGTACATGGGCCAGACCGCGCGGATGGACATCCAGGCCACCGAGGCGATGCCGCGGATCGACGGCAGTACGTCGGGCACCTGGCCGGTCCCGTCCCCGCCGCCCGTCGGCGAGGCGCCCGTCTCGGCGTACGACCCGATGAACGACACGGGATTCAACATCCCGGCCTATGGCAATCCGGGCCCCGCCGCGTACCGCACGAGTGATGTGTACAACACCGGTGAGTCGAATGCCGCCTATGGCACGTACAACGCGAACGACACGTACAACAGCGGTCCCGCCACTGATGTAAACCCCGGTGCTCCTTTCGAGGCACCGGGTTCGGGCGAACCTTGGAACGCGCCTTCCGGAGGCTTTAAGTGAACGAGGCTCTGCCCGACGTCCCCGAAGTCCGCGTGGTCGGGCTTCCCGTGCTCACGTCGGGTTTCGACCTTGTCGAACGACTGGACCTGCCCATGCACCTCAAGGTGCATGGGCCGCTCGAACCCATGGGCGGCGAGCAGCTCGCGCAGCTCGCCGAACGTATTTCGCTGAAGGGCCGCGGCGGCGCGGGCTTCCCGTTCCACAAGAAGCTGCGCTCGGTCGCCGAGACGGCGATCCGCCGCGGTGTGCGGCCGGTCGTCGTCGTCAACGCGAGCGAGGACGAGCCCGCCTGCCGCAAGGACACGGTACTGGTCAACCGTGCCCCGCACCTGATCCTGGACGGCGCCCTGCTGTGTGCGGAAGCCATGGGCGCCCGCACCCTCGTCATCGGGGTGACACGTGAATCCACCCAGCGTTCCATGGAGGCGGCGCTCTCCGAGCGTGGCCTCAACAACGGCCGCAGATCGGCTCTACGCGCGCGCGTGCAGCGCAATCCGATCCGGATGGTCACCGGCGCCGCCGCCTCGCTGATCCGTTCCATCGACGGCGGCCCGGCGATCCCGCCCGGCCGCAAGATCAGCGCCTCGCAGACCGGCGTCGGCGGCGCCCCCACCCTGCTGTCCAACGCCGAGACGTACGCCCAACTGGCGATCGCCGCCCGCATGGGAGCCGAGCGCTACTGCAACACCGGCCTGTACGACGAGCCGGGCACCGTCATGCTCACGGTCTCCGGCGCGGTCGCCCGCCCCATGGTGATCGAGGTGCCGACGGGCGTACCGCTGCGGTACGTCCTCCAGCTCGCCGGCGCCCCGCCGGTCCCGCAGGGTGTGCTGACCGGCGGCTACCACGGCAAGTGGGTCGACGCGGCGACGGTGAACGAGGCGATCGTCTCGCGCAACTCCCTGGACGCGGTGGGCGGCGCGCTCGGCGCCGGCGCGATCCTGCCGATCAGCCAGGAGACCTGCCCGCTGGGCGAATCGCTGCGCGTGGCCCAGTGGCTGGCCGAGGAGAGCGCCGGCCAGTGCGGCCCCTGCTACCTCGGCCTGCCCGCCGCGGCGCGCGGCATGCAGGACATCCTCAACGGCGGTGGCCCGGCCGCCCTGGAGGCCGTCAAGCAGGTCGCCAAGTCCGTGAAACGACGCGGTGCGTGCTCGCACCCGGACGGCTCGGCGATGTTCCTGGAATCGACCATCAAGGCGTTCACGGACGACATCGCGGCCCATGTCCTCGGAAACGGCTGCGGAAGGCCCGTAGAAGGCGTTCTGCCGCTCTTCGAGGGCGGTCAGATGCCTACGGGCATCCCGGGCGGCGGACAGCCGGAGGAGGAGAGCGGCCCCAGCCGCCAGAAGATCTACGTCGACTGGACCCTCTGCCGAGGTCACGGCCTGTGCGCCGACCTCCTCCCGGAGGTCTTCGAACTCGGCGCCGACGGGTTCCCGACCGTCGCCCAGGCGAAGGTGCCCCGGTACGCGGAGGCGAAGGCGCTGCGCGCGGTGCGCCGCTGCCCGGCGCTGGCGCTGCGCATCGAAGAGGACACCAGGGCCTCGGCCCCCGACCGCCTGCCGGTCCTGTCCCAGCGCGGCGGCAGGGGCCGACGCGCCCTCGGCAGCGGTCGCTGAGACACGCGGGAACACAGGAACACGCGAGAACAACCACGGCGGGCCACTCGGATCGATCGAGTGGCCCGCCGTCCGCGTTCCCCGTACGTGTCCCGCGTACGCGTGTCCTGAGTACGCATCCCTGTGCACAACGCCGAAGGCGGGCCATCCTGTTCGGATGACCCGCCTTCGACTTCTGTGGAGCTAAGGAGAATTGAACTCCTGACCTCCTGCATGCCATGCAGGCGCTCTACCAACTGAGCTATAGCCCCTCGCGTTCCGCCGGGTTTCCCTGGCGGCGACGCCAACATTACCGGTCCTCCGGTGCAGCACCAAATCGTTTCCGTCGGGCCCGGCCGGGGTACCGGGTCAGGCCGTGACGAACGAGTAGAACCGCTTGAGGGTGCAGTGCTCCTCGAGGAGCCGTCCGTAGATCGGCTCGCCCTCCAGCTCACGGTAGGTCTCGATCGGGTCGCCCTTTATGATCAGCGCCCGCGCGCATTCCTCGCACCAGTACTGGTAGTCGTGGTTCACCGGCTCCATGTCACGGACGATGGGCGTACCACTGCCGCACCAGTCGCATTTCCTCCTGTGTGCACCCATCGATCAGCTCCAGCTGTGGCCGCAGGCCGTGCACACGTAGGAAACGCCACCGTTGTCACCGAGGACCTGGGCGACATGGCCGGAACCGCAGGAAGGGCAGCTGAGACGGGTTCTCCTGCCCCGTATGACCGCCGCATCAGGGAGGTTACCGACCTCCCTGAGGATGCTCGCAGGCATCGCAACTCCCTCCCGTCGGGCCGCGCCCCCTTCCGGCCGTTTGATTCTGCCACGGACGGACCAATACGGTCAGCGACGCCTTCGTACCAGTCCGGACACGGCACCCACCGCAGCCGTCGCGGCCAGCGCGAACTTGCATCAAAGAAGAGCTTCCGCAGAGGTATACGCCTCCGAGCCCCCAAGTGACTCAGCCGGTGCGGGAAGAGTCTGCCGGAGACGGCGGTCGAACGACGAGAGTCCCGCCCCCGGATGGGGAGCGGGACTCTCGTCACACGATGTTCCTGATCTGTGGAGCTAAGGAGAATTGAACTCCTGACCTCCTGCATGCCATGCAGGCGCTCTACCAACTGAGCTATAGCCCCTCGCGTTCCGCCCTGACCTGCGGGGCGAACAAGAAGAACTTTAGCCTGCGACCAGCCGGAAAGTGAAATCCGGGTTCCGGCCCCTGACGAGGTGCGGGGAGGGGCGCTCAGTCGTCGTCGCCGAGGACCGGTTCGGGCAGCGTGCCGGCGTTGTGCTCAAGGAGGCGCCAGCCGCGGGCGCCCTCGCCGAGGACGGACCAGCAGCAGTTGGAGAGACCGCCGAGGCTCTCCCAGTGGCGGGCCTCCAGGCCGAGCAGGCGCCCGATGGTGGTCCGGATGGTGCCGCCGTGGCTGACCACCACGAGGGTGCCGTCGTCGGGGAGTTTGTCGGCGTGCCGCAGCACCACGGGGGCGGCGCGGTCGGCGACCTCGGTCTCCAGTTCGCCGCCGCCGCGGCGGATCGGCTCACCGCGCTTCCACGCGGCGTACTCCTCGCCGTGGCGGGTGATGATCTCCTCGTGCGTCAGCCCCTGCCAGACGCCCGCGTACGTCTCGCGCAGGCCCTCGTCGTGCGCGACCGTGAGGCCGGTGAGCCCGGCGAGTTCGCGTGCCGTGTGCGCCGCGCGCTGGAGGTCCGAGGCGACGATCGCGTCGGGCTTCAGCGAGGCGAGCAGCCGGGCGGCGCGGCGCGCCTGGCCGACGCCGGTCTCGGTGAGCTCGACGTCGGTGGTGCCCTGGAAGCGCCGCTCCACGTTCCACGCCGTCTGGCCGTGGCGCCACAGGATGAGGCGGCGGCCCGGACCCGGCTTGCGGCGGGTCTGGGCGGACGCGGGGGCGGTCACCGCAGGCCTCCGAAGTCGGCGGTGTCCTCCTCGGCCCGGAGCTTGGCGTGCTCGGCGGCCTTGCCGCGGGTGGCCTTGGCGTCCTCGGGAAGCTCCAGCTCGGGGCAGTCCTTCCAGAGCCGCTCAAGGGCGTAGAAGACGCGCTCCTCGCTGTGCTGGACGTGGACGACGATGTCGACGTAGTCCAGGAGCACCCAGCGGGCCTCGCGGTCGCCCTCGCGGCGGACCGGCTTGGTGCCGAGTTCCTTGCTGAGCCGCTCCTCGATCTCGTCGACGATCGACTTGACCTGGCGGTCGTTGGGTGCGGAGGCCAGCAGGAAGGCGTCCGTGATCGACAGCACGTCGCTGACGTCGTAGGCGATGATGTCGTGCGCGAGCTTGTCGGCAGCCGCCTGCGCGGCGGCGGAGATGAGCTCGATGGAACGGTCAGTGGCGGTCACTACAAGGCTTTCGGTCGGCGGTCAGGAACCCTTGCGGGATACCCAAGGGTCTCACGGACCGCCGACACCGCCCCACGTCATCACCGGATCACGATGTGCCCTTGTAGTCCTTGCCGAGGATCACGGACACGTCGGCGTTCGAGGTGACCGTGCCCTTCTTGACCGCGCTCGTGGGCAGGCCCAGCGTCTTGGCGGCCTGGACGGCGTTCTCCTTGTCGGCGGCGTCGGCGTAGAGGACCTCGGAAGTGGCACTCACGCTGTCGGCCGTACCGCCCTCCAGGAAGGTGAAGCCGCCGTTGAGTAGGACGACGCGGGCCTTCTCGGTGTCGCCCTTGTCGCCGCCGGCGTTCTGGACGGAGACACGGACGGCGGCGCCCTTGTCGGGGCTCTTGGCGGTGCCGCCGAGGACGGCCTTGACGACCGAGGAACCGGCCTGGGCGCTCAGGGTGCCGTCGCCCCGGACGGGCAGCAGCGCGGTCTTGTAGTCGCCGCCCTTGGCCAGGTCGGCGAGCCTGGCGAGGAAGCTGCCGAGGTCCTTGTCGGTCAACGAGGGGTCGAGGATCTGCGCCAGGGTCTGCACGGTGACCGTCGCGGCCTGGCTGTCGGAGGACAGCTTGCGCAGCACCCCCTGGATGACCTGGCCGAACCGCTCCAACTGGGCGTCCGGGGCCTCGCCGGGGGCGAGGTAGGTGGCGTAGGCGACGGCCATCTTGCCGCTGAGGGTCTGCGCCTGGCCCTTCTTCACCAGGGGCGCCGTGCCCTTCTTGGCGGCGTCCGGGTCGGGGACGTCCGTGTTGGTGTCGATGTCGATGTCGCCGACCAGGTCGACGAGGTTCTGCAGATAGGGGGTGTCGAGCCGCCAGGTGCCCTCGATGTCGGTGCCGAGGACGGTGTCGAGCGCGTCGCGTGTCCCGGAGGAGCCGTCGTCGTCGACGGACTTGCCGAGCGTGGTCGTGGTGCCGTCGTCGTCGGTCAGGGCGAGGGAGTTGGGCAGCAGGATGGTGGTGCCCTCTTTGGTGGTGGCGTTGTCGACGAGCAGCACCGTGGACGTGCCGCCCTTCTTGGTGTTGTGCAGGTGGACGACGACGACGTCCCGCTTCTGGGCCCCGCCCGCGGTCACGCCGCCGGTCCGGGTTTCCGCGTCGGACGATCCCGGCAGCATCCCCGCGTACCAGAGCCAGCCGGCCCCGCCCACCGCCACCAGGGCGAGGACGACGGTGAGGGCGATGACGCGGCCCCGGGTGCGGCGCTTGGCCTCCTCGCGGCGCTCGGTGCGGTTCTCGGTGAAGTTGAGCCAGTCGATGACATCCTCGGAGTCACCGGTGGGCTCCTCGACGAAGGCGAACTGCTGGGTGCTGTAGTCGCGTTCACCCTCGCCCTGCGTGCCCTGGCCGCTCGCCTGGGCCTGCGGGACGTCACCCTCGACAGGACCGCCCTGCTGGGGGACGTAGGCGGTCTGTTCGGCCTGCGCGGTCCGTGGCGTCGGTACGGCGTGCGCGGTCTGCTCGGCGACCCTGGGCTGCGGCCCGCCGGGCGCCGCCTGCCCGTAGGGGTCGTACCCGGTGGCCGGGTTCCCGGTGCCGTACGGGTCGTACGACGGGGTGGGCTGCTGCTGTCCGGTCGCGTACGGGTCGTAGCCGTACGGGTCGTACCCCTGGGGCTGGGGGGTCTGCTGCCCGTAGGGGTCGTACGGCTGCTGCCCCGGCTGCACGTGGTGCTGCTGCGGTTGCTGCTGCTGGTACCCCTGCTGTGGTGGCGGCACCTGCTGGTACACGGGCCGGCCGTGGTCGTCGTAGCCGACGAGCTCGTACTGCTGGTCGCCGTCGTACCCGGAGTCGTATGGGTCGTTCACCGGTGCCCCTCTCGGCTCACTCGCCGCGGTACAGCTCGCGCTTGTCGATGTAGCGCACCACACCGTCCGGCACCAGATACCAGACCGGGTCGCCCTTGGCTACCCTCGCCCGGCAGTCCGTGGACGAGATGGCAAGGGCGGGCACCTCGACGAGCGAGACACCGCCCTCCGGGAGACCCGGGTCGGTCAGGGTGTGGCCCGGCCGGGTGACCCCGATGAAGTGCGCGAAGGAGAACAGCTCGTCGGCGTCCCGCCAGGTGAGGATCTGGCCGAGCGCGTCGGCGCCCGTGATGAAGAACAGGTCCGTGTCGGGGTTGAGCGCGCGCAGATCGCGCAGGGTGTCCGTGGTGTACGTCGGGCCACCGCGGTCGAGGTCGATGCGGCTGACCGAGAACTGGGGGTTCTCGGCCGTCGCGATGACCGTCATCAGGTAGCGGTCCTCGGCCGGCGACACCTTGCGGTCCGACTTCTGCCACGGCTGCCCGGTCGGCACGAAGACCACCTCGTCGAGGTGGAACTGCGCGGCGACCTCGCTGGCCGCGACGAGGTGTCCGTGGTGGATCGGATCGAATGTGCCGCCCATCACGCCGAGGCGGCGCTTGCCCGGGTTCGACGGGCCGTTGCCGGGCCCGCGCCGGAGCAGCCCCGGGCCGCTGTCCACATCGCGCGCCTCACGGTCGCCGGCGTTGTCCGCCGGGCCGGTAGGCATGTCCTGCTCTCCCATGCGGCAGACCCTACCGGCCCGTCCTGCGGGCATTGGCCACGGCCTCCGGCCCCGGCTGGACCGGAATCAGCGGTCGCGGTTGAAGCGGGTGGTGATCCACAGCAGGAGCAGCAGAATGCAGAGGGCGCCGCCACCTGTGAGGAAGGGGCTGAGGCTCTCGTGGTTGCCGCCGTGCTCCTCGCCCTCGGCTGCGAGGGTGACCAACTGGGCTGCGGTGCTGTGGAAGCTCATCTTCGGCAGGACCTATCCGGTGAGGGCGGGATAAAGACGTCGGCCCATCGTAAGCGTGCCCGCGCGCGGGGATCACGCCGACTCCGCCGTCAGCTCCGGGGAGCGGACGGCGAGGGAACTTCCGGCCCGTCTCAGTCGTCCTTCTGCCTGTACCCCCGCAGCAGGAGCCACGCGGTCAGGATGCAGCCGAAGAACATCACGATCAGCACGACCCGGAGCAGATCGCCGGATCCCTGCTTCTCGGCGGCGCTCGCGGCCTCGTTGATCCAGTTGGTTACGGGGGTGTGGTCCATCGGATCGCTCCTTACGGTGTGCTGCCCCGCCACGGTATCTCCGCCTGGGCCGGGCTCCACCTCGGGGGGCACATAGGGCAATCGACGCATGGGGGAACGCATGTCCGACGACAGCCGCGACAGCAACGGGCACGGGCCGGAGGGGACCAGGGGACACGAGAACGTACCGAGCAGACAGCGCACCCGCTTCCCGGGGATCTCCTCACGGGCGTACGAGCACCCGGCCGACCGCTCCGCGCTGGTCGCCCTGCGCAAGCTCAGCGGGTTCGACACCGTCTTCAAGGCGCTCAGCGGGCTGCTTCCCGAGCGCAGTCTGCGGCTGCTGTTCCTGTCCGACTCCGTGCGTGTCTCGGACCAGCAGTTCGCCCACCTCAACGCCATGCTGCGCGACGCCTGCCACATCCTGGACCTGGAGAAGGTCCCGCCGATGTACGTCAACCAGGACCCGCAGCCCAACGCGATGTGCATCGGCCTGGACGAGCCGATCATCGTCGTGACGACCGGTCTCGTCGAACTGCTCGACGAGGAGGAGATGCGGGCGGTCGTCGGCCACGAGGTCGGACACGCGCTCTCGGGCCACTCCGTCTACCGGACCATACTGCTCTTCCTGACCAACCTGGCGCTCCGCGTCGCCTGGGTCCCGCTCGGCAACATCGCGATCATGGCGATCGTCACCGCCCTGCGCGAGTGGTTCCGCAAGTCCGAGCTGTCCGCCGACCGCGCGGGTCTGCTCGTCGGCCAGGACCTCAAGGCCTCGATGCGCGGCCTGATGAAGATCGCCGGCGGCAACCACCTGCACGAGATGAACGTGGACGCGTTCCTCGCCCAGGCCGAGGAGTACGAGTCGGGGGGCGACCTGCGCGACTCCGTGCTGAAGATCCTCAACGTCCTCCCCCGCACCCACCCCTTCACCACCGTGCGCGCCGCCGAGCTGAAGAAGTGGGCGGAGTCCCGCGACTTCCAGCGGATCATGGATGGCCACTACCCCCGCCGCACCGAGGACAAGGACACCTCGGTCACCGGCTCCTTCCGCGAGTCGGCGGCGAGCTACGCCAACAACGTCAAGAACTCCAAGGACCCGCTGATGAAGCTGGTCACCGACATCGCGGGCGGAGCGGGCGACCTCGGGGGCCGGGTCAGGCGCGGCTTCACCGGGTCCGGCAGCTCCACCCCCGGCGACTCCACCCCGCCCAGGGACCAGCCGCCCCACGACGAGAACTGACGACCACCCCACCGACACAGACACCGGCACCGGCACCGGCACCGGGTACGCTCCCCTGGCCCTGGCACCGCCGCCGGCGGCTTGGCTGCGCCCTGGGCCGCACTCCCGTGGCCCTGGCACCGGGCACCGGCGTACCCGGGCACCCGGGCCCGCCACCAGCCGCGCTTCCGCGCCCCGACCACCGGCCTACGGGCCACCGCGCCACAGGACACCCGGAACCGCACCACGGGCCACCGGCCCACAGGGGACCGCGTAACGGGCAACGGGCCACGCGGCATCGCACCTCGGCCCACCAGCCACCAGCCACCAGCAGGGTCACACCCTCGGCTGCGCCCCCGCCGCCAAGGAGCCGCACAGTGCCGTCGTGCCGCCCGTCGCGTAGGGGTCCGTGCCGGCGGGGCCGCCCGCCTTGGCCGTCTGGCCTGCCAGCAGTGGGCGGAAGTGGTTCGCGGAGTCCTCGGCGCAGGACAGCGGGCCGGCCTGGACGTAGGAGACGACCAGGCGGGCCTGGTGCATCCGCAGGTCGTCGCGGTCGAAGCTGAAGTGCAGCTCGCGCCGGACGGTGAACAGCGACGCCTTCGCCCGCCCACCCGCGCCGGTCGGCCGCAGCGCGTAGACGAAGGTGTGGTCGGCGACGACCTCCAGGGTCGCCGCGTCGGTCTCGGCGGCCCGCAGCGTCCCCCGTACCCGGATCCTGCTGTCGGCGAGCTGGGCGCGGGCCGGGTCGAAGCGCACCAGCCAGCCGGTGGGAGCATGTCTGCCGTCGGCGGCCGGGCGGTCGAAGCTGGCGTCGAACTGGTCGAGCTGGTCCGGATCGAGCAGCACCCGCACGGCCCGGACCTCGCCGCGGGTGAGCACCTCGGGATAGAGCGAGGAGTCGACTATGTAGTCCTTGGCGGTGGTCAGGGCGCTGACCACCTGGCTCTCCGAGAAGTGCGAGGTGCGCCGGGTGGCGGGCAGTGGGATGCCTTCCGCGCCCACGGAGAACTGGGCCGCCGGACTGTGGGCGAACAGCCGTTCGGGGTCGGTCGCGCCGGGCACGGCACCCTGCGGCGCGAGCGGGATGACGGTCATCCGCAGCGGCTCGGGGGGCAGCGCGGCGACGGGGCTCTGGTACGGGTTCCGTACGCCCATGTAGATCGCGGTGCCGAAGGCGAGAGCGATGAGCACGACGAGGACCAGCGCCTGCCGGGGCAGCCCCCGGTTCAGAGGCCGGCGACGGCGTACTGCGGGGGCATGGTCGTCAAGGCGCTCCTGCGCGGAGAACTCCTGGAGCCGGGCAGCGCGGACGAACGATTCGTCGAAGACGACGGATCGGTACTCGTCCTCGCCGCCACCAGGGGCAGCCTCGGGTGTCCCCTCAGGTGGGTCTCCTGGTCCGCCCATACCTTCAGAGTAGGTCTCAGGAAGCCCCGGTAAACGCCCCGCTGCACGACAAGTTCTGACAGGTTCCCACCAGGAATGAACAGGCCACCGGCGGGTTCGGGTCAGGGAGTCCCGGGGATCACCGAGACGGCCGGGTTGGAGTAGTCGGCCGAGGCCGAGGGACTCGCTCCGGCGCCCCGCCCACTGCCCTGCCCACTGTCCTGCCCGCTGCCCTGTCCCGTACGCTGCCTGCCGCCCTGCTCAAGGCCGGTGGAGGCGGGCGGCGGCACCTGTTCCTGGCGGCCGGCGGACGCCCCCTTGTAGACCGCGGTGAACGCCAGCGCGACCATGCCGATGCCCATGACGATGGCGAGCAGCCAGGCGACCGGACGGTGCCAGCGGGAGATCTGCTTGCCGTGCGGGCCCGGAGCGCCGTAGCGGCTCTCCAGGAACTGGGCCCGCTCCTCCAGGTCGTCGAGATCCGGATCGTGGCCGAAATAGGCGGGGTCGTCGGATCCGAAGCCGTCGTCGTAACGGTCGTCGTCGCCTCTGAGGCCTCTGGAGTGCGCCCGGCGGGCCTCGGCCTCGGAGGCCTCCGCTCTCGCCTGCGCGGCAGCCAGGAGGCGCTCGACGGCGGTCGGCTCGTGCACCACGGCCGCCCGTACGAAGGCCTCGTCGAAGACCACGGAGGCGAACTCTTCGTCCGACACCCCGCGGTCGTGGTCGTCGTCGGGCTCCCAGCCGTCAGGGAAGAACGGCGTGCCCCCCACGTCCTCCGGCACGGATCCAGAGTAGACCGGGGGTGTCAATTTGGGCAGACGGTAGAGAAATTCAGCTACCGGATGAGACAGGTTTGCGCGCCACGGACCGCTGCCGCCGGACCCGGACCGCCGGGGGCACAGCGCCGGGCGTACACCTGCCGTCCGCCGGGCGCCCCACCCCGGCGGACTCGTGATCATGCCTCTCAGCGGCGGATATGTCCGTCGCCGGTGACGATGTACTTCGTGCTGGTCAGCTCCGGCAGCCCCATCGGTCCGCGCGCGTGCAGCTTCTGCGTCGAGATGCCGATCTCCGCGCCGAAACCGAACTGCCCCCCATCGGTGAATCTCGTCGAGGCGTTGACGGCGACCGTCGTCGAGTCGACGAGCTGGGTGAAGCGGCGGGCGGCCTGCTGGGAGGTCGTCACGATCGCCTCCGTGTGCCCGGAGGTCCACAGCCGGATGTGCTCGACGGCCTTGTCGAGGGAGTCGACCACGGCGGCCGCGATGTCGTAGGAGAGGTACTCGGTGTCCCAGTCCTCCAGCGTGGCCTCGACCACGGTCGCCTTCGAGTCCTTCGCGTACGCCAGCACCCGCGGGTCCGCGTGCACGGTCACCCCGGCCTCGGCGAGCGCGTCGAGGGCGAGCGGCAGGAACTCGGGGGCGATGTCCTGGTGGACGAGGAGCGTCTCGGCGGAGTTGCAGACGCTGGGCCGCTGGGCCTTGGAGTTGATCAGGATGTCGACGGCCATGTCGAGGTCGGCCTGGGCGTCGACGTAGACGTGGCAGTTGCCGACGCCGGTCTCGATCACGGGGACCGTGGACTCGGTGACGACGGTCTGGATCAGGGAGGCGCCGCCGCGCGGGATCAGTACGTCGACCAGGCCACGGGCGCGCATCAGTTCCCGTACGGAGTCGCGGCCCTCGCCGGGCACGAGCTGCACGGCGTCAGCGGGCAGGCCGGCCCCGCCGACGGCGTCGCGGATCACCCGTACCAGAGCGGTGTTCGACTCGAAGGCGGAGGACGAGCCGCGCAGCAGCACCGCGTTGCCGGACTTCAGGCAGAGGGCGGCGGCGTCGACCGTGACGTTCGGGCGGGCCTCGTAGATGATGCCGACGACGCCCAGCGGGACGCGGACCTGGCGCAGGTCGATGCCGTTGGGCAGGGTGGAGCCGCGCACGACCTCGCCGACCGGGTCGGGCAGCGCCACCACGTCCCGGACGTCGGAGGCGATGGCGCGCACCCGCTCCGGGGTGAGCGTCAGCCGGTCGATGACCGTCCCGCTGGTGCCGGCCTCCCGCGCGCGGGCGATGTCCTTGGCGTTGGCCTCGACGATTTCGCTCGTACGGACCTCCAGCGCGTCCGCGATGGCGAGCAGCGCGTCGTCCTTCTCGGCCCGCGGGAGGGGGGCGAGATCGGCGGCGGCGGCCTTGGCGCGGTAGGCGGCCCGGGTGACCGGGGACATCGAGTCGTACGGCGAAAGCGTGGTCATGGGGGAAGCGTAGTGCGCCGGACGCAGCCGTCCACCGGCTATCCCAAACCCCGAGACAGGCCCTGAGAGCCCATAAAAGGGGCGGCGTGGGCAGGGCTAGAAGGGGTGGACGCCCACCGGGGTCGCCGGGAGTGGGCCGAAGCCCTCGGCGATGCGGTAGTGGTAGGTCTCGCGGTCGATGACCTCCAGGCCGACGATCTCCCAGGGCGGCAACTGCGCGGTCTGGCGGTGCTCGCCCCACAGGCGCAGGGCGACGGCGGCAGCGTCGTGCAGATCGCGTGCCTCCTCCCAGTAGCGGATCTCCGCGTGGTCGTTGGCGTATCTGCTGGTCAGCAGGAAGGGGTGGTCGTGGGCGAGCTGTTCCAGACCGCGCCGGACCTCTTTCAGCGGGGCCTCCGCGCCGGAGACGCTGAGGGTGACATGCCACAGACGGGGCACGTCCTTGGGCTCCTCGTACGTCTCCTCGTAGCGGGCGCCGGCCGCGACGCTCGTCAGGGCGCGTTCCTCGCCCACCTTGCGGGAGGCGGATCCACCGCGGGACGCCGCCGCCCCAGGGCGCACTCGTCTCATGGCGGCCTCCTTTACCCGATGGTCGTGCACCCGATGGTCGTGGCGAATCTCCCTGAAACAGAGAGAAGCAGGTACGCACGCTCCATGGGGCACTTTTGCGGAACGTCCACCTCACGGCGGTCGGATTTGCGGGGCGTTCCCCCTGTTTTCGGCCTTTGCGGTACCGGGGTCAGGGGGAGGGGTCAGGGGTGACGAGCCGCAGGCCTCAGGGGTTTCAGGGGTTCAGGACGACCAGGTCGTCCCGGTGCACGACCTCGCGCTCGTACGCGGCGCCCAGTTCGCGGGCCAGTTCACGCGTCGAGCGGCCGATGAGCTGGGGGATCTCCCGGGCGTCGAAGTTGACGAGCCCACGGGCGACGGCCTGCCCCGCGCTGTCGCGCAGCTCGACCGGGTCACCCGCGACGAACTCGCCCTCTACGGCGGCGATCCCGGCCGGCAGCAGCGACTTGCGGCCCTGGACGACCGCGCGCACGGCGCCGTCGTCGAGGGTGAGCGAGCCCTGCGGGGTGGAGGCGTGCTGGAGCCACAGGAGACGGTCGGCGGAGCGTCTGCCGGTGGCGTGGAAGTAGGTGCCCGTGTCCCGGCCCGCGAGGGCGTCGGCGGCGTGGACCGCGCTGGTCAGGACCACCGGGATACCGGCGGCGGCGGCGATCCGGGCGGCCTCGACCTTGGTGACCATGCCGCCGGTGCCGACACCGGCCTTGCCCGCGCTGCCGATGTCGACATGGGCGAGGTCGGCCGGACCGCGCACCTCGGCGATCCGTGCCGTACCGGGTTTGCCGGGGTCGCCGTCGTACACGCCGTCGATGTCGGACAGCAGTACGAGGAGGTCGGCGCGGACGAGGTGGGCGACGAGGGCGGCGAGGCGGTCGTTGTCGCCGAAGCGGATCTCGTCCGTGGCGACGGTGTCGTTCTCGTTGACGACCGGCAGGGCGCCCATCGCGAGGAGCTTGTCGAGGGTGCGCGAGGCGTTGCGGTGATGGGCGCGGCGGCTCATGTCGTCGGAGGTCAGCAGCACCTGGCCGACCCGCAGTCCGTGCCGGGCGCAGGAGGCGGTGTAGCGGGCGACGAGGAGCCCCTGCCCGACGCTGGCGGCGGCCTGCTGACGGGCCAGGTCCTTGGGGCGGCGGCGCAGGCCGAGCGGGGCGAGTCCCGCGGCGATGGCACCGGACGAGACGAGAACGATCTCCTTCTCACCCCCGTCGCGGCTCTTGGCGAGGACGTCGACGAGCGCGTCGACCCGGTCGGCGTCGAGGCCGCCGGCCGCTGTGGTCAGCGACGAGGAACCCACTTTGACGACAATCCTGTGGGCCTCTGCGACGGCCTGCCTTGCCCCTGCCACCTGCGTTCCCGTCCCCTCGGGTCGTCCTGCTTGCGCTGACGGGCAATTTACGCGAACAGGCGCGGGGGTGTGCGTCGGTCCAGTGGGCGGACCGACGCACACCTCCGTCCACCGCTCTCAGGTCCGCGCGCCCGCCGCCTGCCGCTTCTGCCCCTCGTTGCGGGTCTCGGCCTTCGCCGCGAGGTCCGCCGTCGCGGTGTTGAACTGCTCGATGGACGGCGGCTCGTCGGGCCCGAGCAGATACCGCTTGAGCTCCACCCGCTCACCGGCCAGCGGATCGGCCGCCGGATCGCGCACCGCGTCCAGCAACCGCCCCAGTTCCCCGGCGTCGTTGCCGAGGATCACGGCGGCGCGTACGGCGGTGTTCTGCCGCTTGAACTCCTCCGCGCCGAGCCCCGCCGAGTCCGTCACGGCGTACGGCTTGCCGCTCGCGATGAAGTCGGAGACCACGCTGGAGATGTCGGAGACCATCGCGTCGGACACGTTGAAGCAGTCGTACAGCCGTGGTTCGGCGCCCATGACGACCCGGTGCTCGGCGGCGCCGAACGAACGCCAGTACGCGTCGTTCCACTCCGTGCGCAGCGCCTCGATCTCCGCGTGGCGCTGTACGTCGACGACCCCGTCCCGGGTCGCCTCCGCCTCGTCGCCCTTCTCTCCGGCGGCCCCGGCCAGTTCGGCCAGCCGCGCCTCGACCCGCGCGAGGTCGGCCTTCGCCCGCGTCCGCTCGCCGGGGTCGCCCGGGAAGCGCGGGTCGGCGGCCCGCTCGGCGGCGGCCTTCTCCACCAGCGCGGTGATCCGCTCGTGCGCGGCCCTGGCCTCGCCGCTGCGGGTGCCGGTGAAGGGGTGCGGCTTGTACAGCACACGGACCGGCGGATCGGCCGACACCAGCTCGCGCACGATGTTCTCGCCGGCCAGCAGGATGGAGGTGTTGCCGGGGTCGTCGTCCCAGCCCTCCCAGGTCGGCGCGTAGAGAACGGTCGGGCAGTGTCCGTCGGCGGGTGTTCCCTGCGGCCCCTGGATGGGGGCGAGCTGGGGCCGCCCGACCTCGACGATGTCCTCGTCGCGGACGCCCACGTCGGCGATCGCGTACCGGTCGCGCCCGGCCCGCCCGGCGACCCACACCTCGTCGTAGGCCTTGCTGAACGGGTTCACACTGGCGATCTTGTCGCTGTCGCCGTGCCCGATGAACACGTGCTTCATGGTCGGTACGCGCAGCAGGTGGATGTTCTTGCCGACGTTCGCCGCGTAGAGCGCGACCCGGACCGTGCGCAGGTCCAGGTTCATCAGGTGGATGCCGCCGGGCACACAGATGACGGGGACGGTCGTCGGGGCGAGGTTCTGCAGGATGACGCGTTCCCGCAGGACGATCAGCGGCCGGGTGTCGAGCTGCTCCATCGTCTCCAGCCACATGTTGACCTGGTACGCCGAGTCCTTGGAGCCGGAGAAGTACAGCAGCGTCTGCGGCCGGTACTCCCGCAGCCAGTCGTCGGTCGCCGCGAGCACCGTCTCCGCGACCGGCGGGATGCGGCGGCCCCTGACATAGGGCGCGAGGGCGGCCACGTACAGGAAGGCCAGGCCGAGGGTGAGGCCGACGCCGACCATGCCGAACGCGGGTGAGCCAGTCTCCGTCGTGAGGAGGATGCCGACCAGCGCGGCCAGGTCGAGGTGGAGCATCTTCTCGGTGGAGCGTTCCAGCAGGAAGCGCGGCGGGGCGTCGGGGATGGTGATGCGTGAGGCCAGGTCGACGTTGCGGGTGGCGACCGGCATCCGGCGGCGGTTGCGGATCAGCGTGGTCAGGGCGCTGTGCGGGGCCTGGAATCCGTAGAAGGTGATGAAACAGGCGATCGCCGCGTAGAAGATCGCGCTTCTGGAGAGGTCTACGCGCGCCAGCAGCAACAGCACCAGCAGTTCCCGGACCAGGAACCGGATGGAGACACCGGCCCGCACCTTGCTGAGGCGGTTGACCAGATAGCTGCCCCGGCGGTGCAGATAGTGGTCCGCCAGGTAGGTCACTGCGGCGAAGGCGGCGAAGGCGGGCACGCTCGGGATGAGCGCGGCCAGCATGAGACAGGGGAAGCCCAGCATCATGAGGACCGCCGCGGCCAGTTCGGCCGGGCTGCCCACCCGGGCGACGCGAATAGCAGTGGAAATCAAGGGGAACCTGTATCTGAGAAGTACCCGGGAACGGTCTGGAATTTACTCGAACAACTACGAGAACTGCGACAATCGGCAAACTTTATGGAATTGATGAAATTGATGGATCGGGCGGAATTACAGGAATTATCCGGAGGTCCGCCCGATGGTTTCGCCCATTCTATCCGTCACCGGTTTTATGCCAGGTCGTCGTTCTGCCGGTCGAGGACGCTGGCGAGTGCCTGCTCGAAGCCGGAGGCCCGGCCGGCCACGGCCGTCGGGTCCTGCTGGCGGACGTCGATGACATGCCCGGTCAGTTCGGACAGCAGTACGTCGAGCGAGGTACGGGCCACCGCCTCGGAGGACAGCAGCGAACCCGCGGGCTCCTGGCCGAAGGCCTTCGTCCGCATCGGCGTGGCCGTACGCTCCGGGTTGACGCAGTTGACGCGTACGCCGTCGGCGGCCCATTCGTCCGACAGGGCCTGGGTGAGGTTCACCATCGCGGCCTTGGTGGAGGAGTAGAGGCTGTACTCCGCCCGGCCACGGGTGTAGCTGCTGGAGGTGTAGAGCAGGAGCTGGCCCTTGGTCTCGGCGAGGTACTTGTAGGCCGAACGGGCGATCTGCACCGGGGCGAGATAGTTGACCTTCAGCGCTTCCTCGATGGTCGCGTTGTCGGTCTCGGCGAGTTTGCCGATGCGCAGGACGCCGGCCGTGTTGATGACGTAGTCGATGCGCCCGGTCGCGGAGTACGCCTTGGACAGCGCGTCGTCGACCTCCTCCGGGTTCTCGACATGCGTGCCGGTGGTGGAGCGCCCGAGGGCGTACACCTTGGCGCCGTATCCCTCGGCCAGCTCGGCGATGTCCTTGCCGATGCCGTAGGACCCGCCGAAGACGACGAGTGTCCTGCCGGTGAGCAGCTCGCGGTAGGCCTCCTCGCTCATCTGCTCGGGCGTCGCCGCGGAGGCGAGCTGGAAGAGCTTGTCGGCGATGAAGACGTCGACGGGCTGGGTGACCTTCATGTTGTACTCGTCGCCCGCCACGACATGGATCGGCACGTCCGGCAGATATCTGAGTACGACCGAACAGTCGTCCGTGGCCTGGAAGTTGGGGTCGCCCGCCGCGACCTCGTAGGCCCGCCGGATGGTCGACAGCTTGAACGCCTGGGGCGTCTGCCCCCGGCGCAGCCGCGACCGGTCGGGAATCTCGGTGATGAACTCACCGTCCTCGCCGTGCGTGCGCGTCACGATGATCGTGTCGGCGGAGGGAATGGCGACGTCGACCGCCTGGTACCGCTCCAGGGCGATCACGCAGTCGTCGATGACCCGCTGGGACAGCAGCGGCCGTACGGCGTCGTGGAACAGAACGTTTCGGTCTTCACCCTCGGCCAGGCCCTCCCCGAGGGCTTCGATGGCCCGCTCGGTGGTGTCGTTGCGGGTGGCACCGCCCTCGATGATCCGGACGACCTTCTTGAAACCGGCCTTGGCGACGATCTTCTCGACGTCGGCCACATAGCCGGGCGCCATCAGCACGATGACGTCGTCGATCGAGTCGGCGTGCTCGAAGGTGGTGAGGGTGTGCTCGATGACCGCCTTGCCCGCGATCTTCAGCAACTGCTTCGGGATCGACAGACCCACCCGCTGACCGGTGCCGCCCGCGAGGACGACGGCGGTGGTGCGGGGCTTGTCTTTGCGCTGGGACACTGGCGACCTACCTCGGGGCAACGGAGAACCCTGAAATCGTCCCACCTGCCGTTACCGCAGTGCAAGGTGAGCGCCCGGCGAGGCATATGTGAACAACTGAGGGCGCCCATCGGAATTTCCGTGCGTTGTGAGTAACGGCACAGAATTCCGGGTGAGCGCCCCCGGGGATTCTCCTTCCCCGCTCGGACGGCCCGCTCGGACGGCCCGCTCGGACGGCCCCCTCAGACGGTCCGTACTCCCGGTTTCCCGGAATCGACGCGGAGCGTGGCCAGGGTCCGGGAGGCGGAGGTGGGCCTGGTCACGGTGTCGGCGATGCGGACCTGGGCGTCGATTCCGGCCTGCCGGATGTCGAACAGGTGGTATCCGCGGTGGTTGTCGATGACCTTCCAGTGCGGGTTGTCGGCCTTGAGCGGGTCCATCTGCCGGTGGAAAGCGGCCGAGTTCTGGTCCCCACCGCTGGAGATGGACGTACCGACGAACTCGGCCCCGACCACCGCCGAGCGGGGATCGGCGAAGTCCAGCTTGAGGTCGCTGATCATGGTGACGTGGCGGTCACCGGAAAGGACGACGGGGTTGCTCACATTCGCGAACTCTGCGAGCAGCGCGTTGCGTTCGACCTGGTAGCCGTCCCAGGCGTCGTAGAACCAGGCTTTGCCGTCGCCGAGCTTGACGTCGGTCTCGGCCATCATGATCTGCGAGGCGATGAGGTTCCACCGCGCCTGCGACCCGTGCAGCCCGTCCAGCAGCCACTGCTTCTGCTCGGCACCGAGCATCGTCATCGCCGGGTCCAGGGCGCCGGCCTGGCTGGTGGCCTGGTCGCTGCGGAACTGCCGGGTGTCGAGCATGTTGAGGCGCACGAGCCGCCCGAAGTCGAGCCGCCGGTGCATCCGGATGTGGGGCCCGTTGGGCACGGCCGTGGCGCGTACGGGCATGTGCTCGTAGTAGGCCTGGTAGGCGGCGGTGAGCCGCGCGGCGAACGCCTCGGGGGACTGCTTGTCGGGGTCCTGCGGCAAGTCACCGGCGAAGTCGTTGTCGACCTCGTGGTCGTCGAAGGTGACGACGAAGGGAGCGGCGGCGTGCATCGCCTTGAGGTCCGGATCGGTCTTGTACTGGGCGTACCGGTTGCGGTATTGGACGAGGCTGAACGGCTCGCCGGTGCCCTCGTGTTCGCGAATGCTGGTGATCGGGGACGTCGACTCATAGATGTAGTCGCCCACGAAGACGACGAGATCCGGGTCCTGGGCGCGCATGTCGGCGTACGGGGTGAAGTAGCCGTGCTGCCAGTTCTGGCAGGAGGCGAGCGCGAGCCGCAGTCGGCTGCCGGCGGCGGACGCCGCGGGAGCGGTACGGGTGCGTCCGACCGGCGAGAGCTGCCCGCTGGTCCGGAACCGGTACCAGTAGTGCCGGTCGGGCCTGAGCCCCCGTACGTCGGCGTGCACGCTGTGCCCGTACTCGGGCCGGGCCCAGGCGTAGCCTCGCCGGACCTGCCGCCGGAACCGGGAGTCCTCGGATATCTGCCACTCGACGGCGACAGCCCGCTGAGGCATCCCTCCACCGTGGAGCGGATCGGGGGCGAGCCGCGTCCACAGCACGACGGCGTCGGGCAGGGGGTCCCCGGAGGCGACCCCGAGGCTGAACACCCCGGCGGGCAACGGGCTTTGCGCGGCACGGGCGGTCCCCGCCAGCAGAACCTGCCCGGACGCGGCGGCCCCGACGACGGCGGCACCAGTGGTCAGAAACCGGCGTCTGCCGGGCACAGCACTTCCGCTCATCGTCGAACTCCGTTGTCTGGTAGGCCACTTGGGCCTACGCAAGCTCCCACGGCACGATGAACCGGAGACCCCCCGAGGCCTGAATCAAGGGAAGATCATACTTCCGGCGATGGGACGGCAGACGCGACGAGGGCGGCGGGGGCGAAAAATCGCCCCCGCCGCCCACCTCACACGTCTGGAACCAGCTGAGCTACCTGGAACTGGCCGGAGCCGGCTGGACTTTGCTGGATCTAGAACGGCTCGAAGTCGTCGAACTCCTTCTGCGCCTCGTCCCGCTCAGCCTGCTGATCGCGACGCCGCTGCGCGGCGGGCCGAGGTACGTCAAGGCGGTGGTCCTCACCACGCCGCCCCAGCATCTCCGCGCCGGCCATGACCGTCGGCTCCCAGTCGAACACCACGGCGTTGTCCTCGGGACCGATGGCGACGCCGTCGCCCGCGCGGGCCCCGGCCTTCATCAGCTTGTCCTCGACACCCAGCCGGTTGAGCCGGTCGGCGAGATAACCGACCGCCTCGTCGTTGTTGAAGTCGGTCTGCCGCACCCAGCGTTCGGGCTTCTCGCCGCGCACCCGGTAGAGCCCGTCCTCTTCCTGGACGACGGTGAAGCCCGCGTCGTCGACGGCCTTCGGCCGGATGACGATCCGGGTCGTCTCCTCCTTGGGCTTGGCGGCCCGCGCCTTCGCGACCACCTCGGCGAGCGCGAACGACAGTTCCTTCAGCCCGATATGGGCGACGGCGGACACCTCGTACACCTGGTACCCGCGAGCCTCCAGCTCGGGCCGCACCATCTCGGCGAGATCCAGCCCGTCCGGCACGTCGACCTTGTTGAGGACGACGATCCTGGGCCGGTCCCCCAGCCCCCCGTACTCCTTCAGCTCCTCCTCGATGATGTCGAGGTCGGAGACGGGGTCGCGCTCGGACTCCAGCGTCGCCGTGTCCAGCACATGCACGAGCACACTGCACCGCTCGACGTGCCGCAGGAACTCCAGCCCGAGCCCCTTGCCCTGGCTGGCGCCGGGAATGAGACCGGGCACGTCGGCGATGGTGTAGACGGTCGCGCCGGCGGTCACGACACCCAGGTTGGGCACAAGCGTCGTGAACGGATAGTCGGCGATCTTGGGCTTGGCCGCACTGAGCACGGAGATGAGAGACGACTTACCGGCACTCGGATACCCCACGAGTGCCACGTCGGCGACCGTCTTCAGCTCCAGGACGATGTCCTGGAGCCCCCCGGGCACCCCGAGCAGCGCGAACCCGGGCGCCTTGCGGCGGGCCGAGGACAGCGCGGCGTTGCCGAGCCCGCCGCGCCCGCCCTCTGCGGCGACGTACGAGGTCCCGTGGCCGACGAGGTCGGCGAGCACGTTGCCCTCCTTGTCGAGGACGACGGTCCCGTCCGGCACCGGCAGAACCAGGTCCTGCCCGTCCTTGCCGGACCGGTTGCCGCCCTCGCCGGGCTTGCCGCTGGTGGCCTTGCGGTGCGGGGAGTGGTGGTAGTCGAGCAGCGTGGTGACGGACTGGTCGACGGTGAGGATCACGTCGCCGCCGTGTCCACCGTTGCCGCCGTCGGGCCCGCCCAGCGGCTTGAACTTCTCACGGTGGACGGAGGCACAGCCGTGACCTCCGCTACCCGCGGCGACATGCAGCTCGACGCGGTCCACGAAGGTGGTCATGGGATGTGCCTCCAGTTACGTACGAAAACTCTGTCGACGTGCCTCACGAGCAAGAGCAGGCACGTTCTATGACGCGTTCCAGGACGCTATGGCGCGTCCATGGCGCGTTCTATGAAGAGAACACGCGAAAGGCGGACCCGCTTCCCGATCGGGAAGTGAGGTCCGCCTCGCGAAAGAACCGATCAGGCGACCGGAACGATGTTCACGACCTTGCGCCCACGGTGGGTACCGAACTCCACCGCACCCGCGGCCAGCGCGAACAGCGTGTCGTCCTTGCCACGGCCGACGCTCGCGCCGGGGTGGAAGTGGGTGCCACGCTGGCGGACCAGGATCTCACCGGCGTTGACGACCTGACCGCCGAAGCGCTTCACGCCGAGCCGCTGAGCATTCGAGTCGCGACCGTTCCGAGTGGACGATGCGCCCTTCTTGTGTGCCATGTCTCAGTCCCTACCCTTACTTCGCAGCCGCGGGGATCTCAGTGACCTTGATCGCCGTGTACTGCTGGCGGTGGCCCTGACGACGGCGGTAGCCGGTCTTGTTCTTGTAGCGAAGGATGTCGATCTTGACGCCCTTGTGGTGGTCCACGATCTCGGCCTGGACCTTGATGCCGGCCAGGACCCACGGGTCGCTGGTCACAGCGTCGCCGTCGACAACGAGCAGGGTCGAGAGCTCGACCGTGTCGCCAACCTTGGCAGTGGAAATCTTGTCAACCTCAACGATGTCGCCGACAGCAACCTTGTGCTGGCGACCACCGCTGCGCACGATGGCGTACACGCGGATCTCACTCTCTCGCTCGGGAACGGCACCCCCGCAGTCCAGCCGCCCGCCGGAAGCGAACGGCCTCTCCCGCCGCACCGGACGACCGGTACTCAGGAGGATGCAGGTTTACGGGGATGTGACGCGTCACGGATGAAGCTATGGACACGCCGACGCTCAAGATTACGGGCCCGGCCTGAACGGGTCAAACTGAGCCCGGTTCCCCACACCCACGCCACTCAAACACGGCGGTCCGCCCGGTGATGAACCCGGACGGACCGCCGTACCGCGACTGTGAATCCCCTTGCTGTCCCGGCAGCCGAGGCTGCCGGGAGGTCAGGGATCAGCCTTCCGTGCTCGCCGAGACCGACGCCTGCGCCGACTGCTCGGCAGCGGACGTCGTCTTCTTCGCCGCCGCCGACGTCTTCTTCGCCGTGACCTTCTTGGCGGCCGTCGTCGTCTTCTTGGCGGCCGTCTTCTTCACCGCCGCGGTCTTCTTCGCGGGGGCCTTCTTGGCCGTGGTCGCCTTCTTGGCGGCGGTCTTGCGTGCCGTCTTCTTGGCGGGAACCGCGTCCTCGGCCTCAGCCTCGGCCCCGGTCACCTCGGCAGGCGCCGAAGGCTCGGTGGCCGCCGGGACGACCACGACGGCCGCCTCCTCGGAGGAGGTGGGCGCGGTGGCCTTGCGCACGGCACGTCGCCGCGGCCGGGCCGGAGCCGGGCTGTCGGCCGGCACCTCGGGGGCTTCGACCGGAGCCGGAGCCACGACCGGCTCGGTGACGACCGGCTCCGCGACCGTCTCGGTGACGACCGTCACCACGGTCTCGGCAGCGGCCTCGTCGGCGGCCTTGGGCGAACCGGCCGGAGCCGACGCCTTACGGGTGGCCCGCCGACGCGTACGCCCCTGGGGAGCCGCGTCGTCCAGCACCACGGCCGGAGCCTCGGCGACCGGCGCCTCGACGACCGGGTCCTCGACGGCCACGGGCTCGGCGTGCGCCACGACCTGCTCGACCGTGACCGGAGCAGCGACAGGAGCCGTGACCGGAGCCGTGTCCTCGACCACCGAGGATTCGGCGGCATCGGCGACGTCGGCGACGACGGGCTCGGCCGTACGGGCATCAGTACCGCGCCCGTGGGCCCCACGGGACTCCGCCCTGGGCGCCCCCGCCGGAGCCGAGGCCCGCCTGCTGGCGCGCCGCCTGGAACGGCCGCCGCGGCCGGCCGCGGCCTCCGCCTCGGCCGCGCTGTTGTACAGCTCCTCGTCGGGCTCGAAGACGGGCGCCGACAGCGCGACGGGCGCCGCGACCTCTGCGGCGACCTCGGCCTCGGTCTCCTCGACGACCTCGATCTCGGCGTCGTCGTCGGATCCGTCCAGGAGCACATCGTGCTCGTGGGTGTGGTCGAGTTCGTGCTCGGCACCGCCACGGCCGCGCCTCTTGCGCTTGCCGCCGCCCCCGCTGGAGGTCGGCTGCTCCATGTGCACGATGACACCGCGGCCGTTGCAGTGGACGCAGGTCTCGGAGAACGACTCCAGCAGGCCCTGGCCGACCCGCTTCCGGGTCATCTGGACCAGGCCGAGCGAGGTGACCTCCGCCACCTGGTGCTTCGTACGGTCGCGGCCCAGGCACTCCAGCAGCCGCCGCAGCACGAGATCCCGGTTCGACTCCAGGACCATGTCGATGAAGTCGATGACGACGATGCCGCCCAGGTCGCGCAGCCGGAGCTGGCGCACGATCTCCTCGGCCGCCTCCAGGTTGTTCCTGGTGACCGTCTCCTCCAGGTTGCCGCCCTGGCCGGTGAACTTGCCGGTGTTGACGTCGACGACGATCATCGCCTCGGTCTTGTCGATCACCAGCGAGCCGCCGCTGGGCAGCCACACCTTGCGGTCGAGCGCCTTGGCGAGCTGCTCGTCGATGCGGTACGTCGCGAAGACGTCCACCTCGGAGGTCCACTTCGACAGCCGGTCGGTCAGGTCCGGGGCCACGTGGGCCACGTAACCGTGGATGGTCTGCCAGGCCTCGTCACCGCTGACGATGACCTTGGTGAAGTCCTCGTTGAAGATGTCGCGCACGACGCGGACGGTCATGTCCGGCTCGCCGTACAGCAGAGTCGGCGCGTTCGAGCTGCCGCCGCTCTTCGACTTCTTCTGGATGTCCTCCCACTGCGCCTGGAGCCGCTCGACGTCACGGCGCAGCTCGTCCTCGCTCGCGCCCTCGGCGGCGGTGCGCACGATGACGCCCGCGTCCTCGGGGACGATCTTCTTGAGGATGGTCTTCAGACGCGCGCGCTCGGTGTCGGGCAGCTTGCGGCTGATGCCGGTCATCGACCCCTCGGGGACGTAGACCAGATAGCGGCCCGGGAGCGACACCTGACTGGTCAGGCGCGCGCCCTTGTGGCCGATCGGGTCCTTCGTGACCTGCACGAGCACCGGCTGGCCGGACTTCAGCGCGCTCTCGATGCGCCGCGGCCCGTGGGCCATCCCCAGCGCCTCGAAGTTGACCTCACCGGCGTACAGGACGGCGTTGCGCCCCTTGCCGATGTCGATGAACGCGGCCTCCATGGAGGGCAGCACGTTCTGCACCTTGCCCAGGTACACGTTGCCCACGTACGAGGTCGACTGCTCCTTGTTGACGTAGTGCTCGACGAGCACGTTGTCCTCAAGGACGCCGATCTGCGTGCGGTCGCCGTACTGGCGTACGACCATCACACGTTCGACGGCCTCACGGCGGGCCAGGAACTCGGCCTCGGTGATGATCGGAACGCGTCGGCGGCCCTGCTCACGGCCTTCGCGGCGGCGCTGCTTCTTGGCTTCCAGCCGCGTCGAGCCCTTGATGGACTGGACCTCGTCGCTCGGGTGCTCCTCGCGCTTGGCGCGCGGCTCGCGGACCTTGACGATGGTGCGCTCGGGGTCGCCGTCGGCGAGCACGGGCTCGCTCTCGCCGGACGAGTCACCGGCGCGACGCCTGCGGCGGCGACGGCGGCGGCTGCTGGCGGAACCGGACCCGCCCTGCTCGTCGCGCTCGTCCTCCTCGGCGTCCTCGTCCGCCTGGTCGGCGGTGTCGGCGGCGTCCTCGTCGGCACGCGCGGTCTGCTCGCCCGCGTAGTCGTCGTCACCGGAGTCCGTGTCGGAGTCGGCGGACTCGCCCCGGCGCCTGCGACGGCCGCCGCGGCGACGGCGACGGCGCGAACCGGGGCCCTCTTCCTCACCGTCGTCGTCGGTGTCGGCCTCAGCGGCGGACTCGTAGGCGTCGTCGACACCGTCCGTGTCGTCCGGCTCCTCGGTCACGACGGGTGCGACGGGCGCGGCGGCCACGGGCTCCTCGTCGCCGCCCCGGCGACGGCGGCGACGGCGCGGCGCCTGCTCCTCTACGACGGTCTCGGCGACCGGAGCGGCCTCGACGGCCTCTTCCTCGGCCTCCAGCTCGTCAACGTCGTCGGCCGCCTCCGCGGCGGCGGCAGCGGCGGCGGCCCGCTCGGCCGTCTGGAACATCGGCTCGGTGAAGACGGGCGCCTGGAACACGGCTACCGCGGGACGCGCGGGACGCCGCCCGCCCTCGTTCTCACCGTTCGTGACGGCGGGCGCGGGCGCGGAGAACCCGACAGCGGCCTTACGGGTGACCCGGCGACGACCGCGACGCGGCGCGGCGTCGTCGGTTGCCTCAGGCTCGGTCTCGGGCTCGGCCGCCACCTCGGCGACAGGCGCGGGTGCCTCTTCCACGGGAGCTGCCACGGGGGCGGGAGCCTCCGGAGCGGCGGCGGTCTCGGTCCCGGCGGCGGGCGCGGAGACCCGGCGGGTGGCCCGACGGCGGGTACGCGGAGCGGGCGCGGCCTCCTCCGCGACAGCGGGGGCCTCGACGGCGGGGGCCGCCTGGACGGCCACGCTCTCCTCGTCGCCCTGCTCGCCGCTCTCCTCGGCAGTCGGGGCGGATACGGCGGCAGCGGCGGGCGAACCGGCGGGCGCGGACGCGCGCCGGGTGGCCCGACGGCGGGTACGGGGAGCTGGCGCGGCGGCCTCTTCCTCGGCGTTCCCGGTCTGCTGGTCGGTTTGCTGGTCGGTCTGCACGGCCGTGTCAGCGGTGCTCGCCTCGGCGGCCGGTATGGCCGGTGCCGTGGTCTCGGCCACGGCGGTGGCTCCGGCCCCGGCGACGGGCGGTCCCGCGGGGCGGGACGCCGCGCGGCGCCGACGGCGCGGCGGCAGGGTGTCGCTGGGGGTGTCGTGTGCGGAACCCTCGGCGGGCTCCGAAGTGGTCTCGGTCTGTTCGAGCATGCGGGCGGTTCTCCCGTCAGGCTCCCGGGCGCCGCGCACCTGGTCCGGCTTGGGTGCCGGTGACGTCCGCGGCTCGCGCAGTGCGCGGTGCCGCCGTCCGGGGCGCGGGCGCCGCACGGGAGCTCTCTGTGTCCTGTCTCGCCGGTTCCGTACGCCATGTTGCGTACGGCCTGGCGAAAGTCTTGTGGTAGGTGCGCTGCCCGACCCAGGTGGCTCCCGAGTCCGAGGGCGGCGCTACGACGTTCGTCCCTTCGCGGGACCTTCCTTACGCCGGCGCCTGCGACGCGGCGGCAAGCGGCGTGGCCTTGGAGAGGGCCACCGCTGCCTCGCGGTCGGGCGCGAGCGGGTCGGTCACCGTGCCGGTCTCTTCATCGAACAGCCCCTGCGCCAGCCTGGTCACCCCTGCGGGGACCGGCGGCGCCAGGTCGGCCACGGCGCGAAGACCGGACAGGACGTCGTCGGGTCGAACGGCAGGCGTCACGTGCCGAACAACCAGCCGCAGTATCGCACAGGGCCGGCCGGTAGGCCTATCAGCCGCTGGACTGTGCGTCTCGCCATTTGTCCCGACGCCTGTTTCCTGTGCCTCTGTTTCCTGTGCTGCCTCGACCGTCTCCATGCCCGCGACCGCGGCCCGGGCATCGAAGGTCCTCATGCCGTTCTTGGCGAGGCGCTGGACCTCGACGGTCTCGGCGGCGTTGAAGGCGTCGACGGCGCGGCGCGCGTCCTCGGGCGCCACACCCTCCAGTCGCAGCTCCCATACGGAAGCCGTCAGCCGGTCGGCGAGCCCGGAGGTCCGGGCCTCGACCGCGTCGACGATGTCGAGCCCGGCGGGCAACGACTCGTCGAGCAGCTCACGCAGTTTCTCGGGATCGCGCGCTTCGGTGAGCGCGATCTCCAGGTACTCCGCCTCACTGCCCGTGCCGGTGGCTGCGGCATTGGCGTACGACACCTTCGGATGCGGTGTGAACCCCGCCGAGTAGGCCATCGGCACCTCGGCGCGGCGCAGCGCACGCTCGAAAGCGCGCTGGAAGTCACGGTGGCTGGTGAACCGGAGGCGGCCACGCTTGGTGTAGCGCAGTCGGATGCGCTGCACCGCGGGTGCGGGCGGCGGGCCTTCGGGCTGTCGCTTGCCCAGTGGAGTCAGTCCTTCGTGAGTGCGGTCGTACTGCTACCAAGAGTACGTCCGTCGACGCCTCCTGGTTCCCGCCGGGGCGCCGGGACCGCCTGTGGACGCTCCCGTCCCGACGCCCCGAGGAAGATCCGGCGGATGTCGGCGCGCGCCTGCCGAGCCGTGTCGCGGGCCGTGGCCAGTGCCTGCCGGGTGATCCGTCCCACACCGCGCGCGGCCTCGGCGGCGGGCCGCAGCACGGCGTCCCGTACGAAGTGCCCGACGGGTGTCAGCACGGTCTGGTACACCCAGCGCGAGGGCTCCACGAGGATCAGCCGAAGGAGGGTCCCCAGGAACCGTCCGACGGCGAGCGAGATGTGCCCGGCGATACGCCAGGCATGCCCGAGCGCGGCTCCGACCTCGCGCCCGACGACGACAAGGGCGCGTCCCACGGGCGTCAGAACCCAGCGCCACAGCGCGAGCGCGGGCATCATGACGAGCAGGCAAAGCACCCAGTCGAGCGCGAACCCGATCCCGGTGCCAGCCTTGGCGACAAGCCACGCGACCCCCTGAGCACACAGAGCGAGCGCCCGCCCGACAGGCGTCAGAACCCACACGTACAACCACTGCGCGGGTACGACGACCAGGTACCGGACGAGCCACACGGCAACCTCGTACACCCCGAGCCCGACGGCCGCGACCCCCTTCCCGAGCCCCCTGAGCACCCACAGCGCCCCGTACCCCACAGGCGTCAGCACGCGCGCGTACAGCCACCCGAGCCCACTGCCGACCGCCCGGAACACCCAGGCGATCCCGTGCCCGAGAGGCACCAGCACTTGACGGCCGGCCCAAACCAGCGGAACCACGACGAGCACGTTCCCGAGCCATCCGAGCGCCTTGCCGAGGGGCACGACGACGTATCGCCACAGCCCGACGGACGACCGGACGAGGACAGCGCCCACGACCCACGCGAGCGCCCGCCCGAGCGCCCACCCAAGTGGCCGCAGCACCGCGTCCGTCAGGAGGCGCCAGCCGGCGACCAGGCCGTCCCACGCCAGCCGCACCGGCACGACCAGCACAAGCACCGCGATTCGGACGGGGATGCGAATCGCGACAACGAGACACCCTTCGGCCTGCCGCTCGGGCTGCCGTGCCTCGGCGGCCGGTTTCTCCAGATCCATACCGAGGTAGACGCACCAAACCCCTGTCCGGATGCGGCGTATCCGAAAAGTGATCAGAACGAGGGACAAGGTCCGTAAACCTACGACTTCACGGACCCTTCCACTCTTCTGCTCTTCTACGCCTGGTTCACGCCCGTCGCGGTGGTCCGCTCCCGTCCGTGGCGGCCGTCGGCCGGACCGGGCACCGCGGCAACGGTCTGACCGACCGCGAACTCCCGGTTGAGCACGGTCTGGCGGCGGATCGGCTCGGGCAGGTCCGGCATGGCCAGCAGCGTGTCGCACGCCTCGACCGAGGCGGCGTAGTCGCCCACCCAGTAGACGGTGATGGAGTACTCGAAGAGCAGACCCCAGCAGTACACCCATGCCTTGGTGAACAGCAGGTCGTCCGGTTCCGGGGCACCGACGACATCGCCGAGGAGGGCGTGCGCGGTGCGGTAGCGGCCCGCACGCGCAGGCGGGAGCCAGTTCGTAGCACGCTTCGAGGCGCGTGGGCCGGGTGTCCCACGCGCGGGAGAACGCGTCCATGGCGCCCGGCCAGTCGTCGGCCCGCTCCGCCCTGAGGAGGCCGGACTCCAGCAGCGAGCAGTAGACCTCCTCCGGCCAGCCGCCCATCGCCGCCCGCCGCTCGTACAGGTCGATCGCCTCCTGTACGTGCCCCAGGTCGCGTTCGGTGTTGGCGAGGTAGAAGACGGTGCGTGTGTTGGCGGGGTCGCGTTCGAGTTCACCGCGCAGAAGACGGGCGTCGCGTTCGAACTTGTCGGTCCGGCAGCCGCCGTCGGCGTGGTCCTCGATGACAAGGGCGTCCAGGTTCTCCTGGACGTCGGGCCCGTCCGACTCGTCCGCGCACGGGTACTCGTGGGTGCCCCCTTCGTAGCGCCACGCGCGGTCGCCCCGCATGAGGTGCTTGAAGCGGTGCTGGGTGCCGGGGGTGTCGTACCGCAGCATGTAGGACGTCGCCGTCAGCTGGGGCAGCGGGGTCCTGGCGCATGACGTGGTCGGCGTCGAGGGTGAGGAGGTAGTCGGCCTTGCCACGGGCCCGCTGGATGTTGGCGGTCCGGTTGTGCCCGAAGTCGACCCACGGCTCCTCGTGCAGTTCACCCGGGATGCCGTCGAGCGTCTTGCGGATCAGCTCCTGCGTACCGTCCGTGGAGCCGGTGTCGCTGATGACCCAGTGGTCGATGAGGTGCCGTACGGAGCTGAGGCACCGTTCGATCACCTGCGCTTCGTTCTTGACGATCATGCAGAGGCAGAGGGTCTGCTTTTTCACGGCGCCAATGCGGCATGCGCCGGATACGTCCGTATTCGTACACGCGGGAAGCGTGGCACACAGGCAACCCATCCGAATGTACCGATTAATCCTATGCGTTGATAAACGCACGACTTGCCGCCCGAATTGCGGCTCCGCGCATCGCACTCGGGTAAAGCTCCCCCTCGGGTCCGGGACAGCCCGAACAGTCGAGGCAGGTCAAGGCAATTCAAGGCACGTCGACGCAAGGAGCACACCGATGAGTCCTGAGTACAGGACGCGTTCGCTTCTCGGGCCGCTGGCCCGGGACAGGTTCAAGAAGGCCGGACTGGTGGCCTCACTCGCGCTGGTCCTGGCCGCGAGCGTGGCCGGCCCGGCGACGGCCGCCGCGCGCGCCATGGGCGACCACACCACCCAGGCGAGCCACTACAACGGCGGCGGCAAGGACAAGTGCAAGAAGGACAAGGGCAAGGGTCCGAAGGCCCGCGCCGCCTCGACCGCCCTGGGCGGCAAGGACAAGTGCCAGGGCCCGACGGGTCCGACCGGGCCCAAGGGCGCCACCGGCGCGACGGGCGCGACAGGTGCGACGGGCGCGACGGGCGCGACGGGTCCGACCGGCCCCCAGGGCCGACCGGGCGTGACAGGTCCCATCGGCCCCCAGGGCAACACTGGCCCTCAGGGCAACACCGGTCCCCAAGGCACGACCGGCCCCCAAGGCAACACCGGTCCCCAGGGCAACACCGGCCCTCAGGGCGCGACCGGAACTATCGCACCCTGTTCCGACATCGACGCACAGCAGAGCCAGGGAGCCTACGAGCTGCGCGCCGCGTTGACCAACGGAAAGTACTACGCGGGCATCCGTGACCTCCGCGGGAGCACCCCTGCTCCCCCGTTCCTCTGGACCGACCTCAGCGGCAGGACCAACTACCCCGACAGCGCCGCGACAGGCTTCGCCTGCGGTGCGTCCGTCAATGAGCAGCAGACGAGTGAGCGCATCAAGTTCAACCTCATCACGACCATCGGAACGGTCTACGAGATTCGCTGCGACCAGGTACTGAGCACCGACCCAGCAACCCTGAGCTGCGACGCCGCATGGACGCAGCTTCTGAACACGCCGACCGCGGGCGCTATCAACAGCTAGCCCCGGGCAACGCGGAAAGGGGTGTCCGACAGGTCAACGACCGACCAGTCGGACACCCCTTGCGACGCCCCACAAACGGGATGCCGCCGACACTCAGTGGCTGTGCCCTCTCCCAGCAGGCTGCTTCACCGTCAACGGCAGCAACTGCTTGCCCGTGGAACCGATCTGGACACTGGATATCGGTGTCCACCTGAGGGCACAGCCGTACACCGGAAGCCCGTTCGGTCGCGTTGGTTGTTGCGGGTCATGACGTAGTTGACGGTGAGTCTGGGGCGGTCGGCGGGGCAGGATTGGTCGTGGACGGTCCGGCGCGGACGACGGCCTGGTCTCCTCGTGGACCGAACAGGTGCAGGATCTCCACGGTGTTCGTGTCCGCGGGGCCGAACCAGTGGGGCTCGGTGGTGTCGAACTCGGCCACTTCGCCGGGCCGCAGCGTGAAGTCCTCCGGCCCGAGGATCAGGCGCAGCCGCCCGGCGAGGACGTAGAGCCATTCGTAGCCCTCGTGGGTGACCAGTTCCGGCGGGCGCGGTGCCAGTACCTGCTTGAAGACCTGGACCCGTCCCGGATACTGCGTCAGGGGTACGAGGACGCTGCCGCGTTCCTTGTGCACGGGCCGGAGGTGCACCCGGGGGTCGCCGCTGGCCGGTGCCGCCACCAGTTGGTCGAGTGCGATGTGGTGCGCTCGTGCCAGCGGGATGAGCAGGTCCAGAGTCGGGCGCCGCTTGCCCGACTCCACCCGGGACAGTGTGCTGACGGTGATCCCTGTGGTGGCCGCGAGTGCTTCGAGCGTGAGTCCCCGGTCCTGGCGCAGCCTGCGCAACCGGGGCCCGATGGCGTCGAGGATCTGCTCCAGCTCCGCGTCCTTGGACCCTGTGTTCATGGGCCCAGTTTTGCAGTGTTCGCAAAATTGCTGGGCTGTGGCTGTCGTCCCCTCCGATCCTTGCCGGGCAGTGTTCCCGGACGTGAGAGGTGGACCTTGACCGCGACGACTCACCCTGTTCAGCCAGTTGAACCCGTTCAACCCGCTCAACCTGTTCAGACCGTGCTGAGTGTGCGCAGGCGCTGGACGGTGCTGGCCGTCTGCTGCCTGAGCATGTTCCTGGTGGGGCTGGACACCACCATCGTCAATGTGGGTCTGCCGACCATCGGGCGCGGCCTGGACGTCGACACGCGCGGTCTCGAATGGATCGTGGACGCCTACACTCTCGTCCTGGCCAGTCTCCTGATCTCCTCCGGCGCGCTGGCGGACCGTTTCGGACGCCGCCGGGTGTTCCAGTGCGGGCTGGCCCTGTTCGGCGCGGCCTCACTGCTGTGCGCGCTCGCCCCGTCGGCGGGCGTACTCGTCGCGGCCCGCGCGCTGCAGGGTGTCGGCGCCTCGATGCTCAGCCCGGTGGCGCTGGCGATCGTGGTGAACGCGATGCCGGACCCGAAGGAACGGGCGCAGGCGATCGGCGTCTGGGCGTCGGTGTTCGGGCTGAGCATGGCCGCCGGTCCCGTGACGGGCGGCGCGCTGCTCGCGGGGCTCGACTGGCGTGCGCTGTTCTGGATCAACGCACCGGTCATCGCGTCAGCTCTCCTCCTCAGCGCGGTGTTCGTGCCGGAGTCCCGGGCGCAGCGGGCGCGGCGGCTCGACCTGCCCGGCCAGGTCCTGCTGACCATGGTTCTCGCGGTCGTGGTCGGCGTCCTGATCGAAGGGCCGCACATCGGCTGGACGTCACCCGCGGCACTGGCGGGATACGCGTCGGCTGCCGCGGCGACAGCCGGATTCGTATGGGTCGAGTCCCGCCGCCGCGAGCCACTGATGGATCTGCGGCTCTTCCGGAGCCCGGGCTTCGGCGGCGCGGTCGTGGGCGCGGCGGCGGTCTTCGTCGCCCTGAACATGACGCTGCTGCTGAACACGCTCTACCTACAGCACACCCGGGGCTGGACGCCGCTGGCCGCAGGCGCGGCGACCTTGCCCCTGGCCCTCGGAGCGACGGTCTGCGCCCCTTGGTCCGGCCGCATGGTCGGCCGCACGGGACCGCGCCGACCGCTCCTCGTCGCCAGCGGTTTCATCACAGCCGGCGGACTCTGCATGGTCCGGCTCACCCCGCACACGAGCGTGCTCCTGCTCCTGGCCGCCTACGCGCTCATAGGCATCGGGTTCGGCTTCGCCAACGCCCCGATCACCAATACGGCGGTCAACGGACTGCCCCCGGCCCGAGCCGGCGTGACCGGGGCAATCACCTCCACGGCCCGCCAACTCGGCTCCGCCCTGGGCATCGCCCTCGCAGGCGCCCTGATCACGACCGCCACCCCAACGGAACTCGCACAAGCGTCCCGCCCGGGCTGGATCATGGTCGCCGGCTGTGGGGCGCTGCTCTTCCTCATCGCCCACATGTCAGGGCCGAAGGCCTCGCACGGCTAGACAGCCATACCCGGCATCAGCGCCACCAGCCCCGCACGTCAGTGCACATGCCCACTAGCCGCAGCATCCTTCTTCACGGTGAGCGGCAGCAGCTTCTTCCCCGTGGGCCCGATCTGAATGCTGGTGTCCATCTGCGGCCATATGGACACAGGGTTAAAACCATCTCTACCCTTCCTGACATGGGCAGATACTCACGCAACCGAAGCGCAGCCGAGCAGAAGGCGTACGACGTCGAGGCAGAGTGGACCGCCGCCGACCTGGCCTTACTTGACGAGTTGAAGAGGTCTGAGGCGTTACTGCCTGACGACGCTCCCAGAGCGCTCTTATCCGTCCGGCTCTCCGTCCTGACAGACGACACCACCTCACCGGTACGCCAGGAACTCGACCTCCGCAGGCTGGCAAGGGAGAAGGGATGCCGGGTCGTCGGCGTCGCCAGCGATCTGAACGTCAGCGCGACGAAGGTTCCCCCCTGGAAGCGCAAGCAGCTCGGCGACTGGCTCAACAACCGCGCGCCCGAGTTCGACGTCCTCATGTTCTGGAAGCTCGACCGGTTCGTCCGTCGGCTCTCGGACCTGGCCACCATGATCGACTGGTCGCTGAAGTACGAGAAGAACCTGATCTCCAAGAACGACAGCATCGATCTGACCACCACGGCCGGGAAGATCATGGTCACCATCGTCGGTGGCATCGCGGAGATCGAGGCGGCGAACACCAGCACCCGGGTGGCAAGCCTCTGGGACTACGCAAAGACCCAGGAAGACTGGCTGATCGGCAAACCGGCCTACGGCTACATGACGTCCGTGGACGAGAACGGGAAGATCACCCTCGTTCACGACCCCATCGCACACCGCGCTTTGCACTGGGCGCGCAGGATGGCGATCCGTGGAGTGTCCGCCCGCCGCATGGTCATGGTCCTCGTTCGATCCGGACTGTGCGGCCCCAGCCTCACCGTGTCGACTCTGCTGCGCAGGCTCAGGAATCCCGCGCTCCTGGGCTACCGCGTCGAGGAGTTGAAGAACGGCGGGCAACGTCGGTCGAAGTTGCTCCTCGGCAATGACGGCAAGCCGATCAGAGTCGCCGAAGCCGTCTTCACCGAGGACGAGTTCGACAGCCTCGGTGCAGCACTCGACAAGCGCATGAAGAATCAGCCGCCCCGCCAGCAGGGCGGAGCCACCAAGTTCCTCGGTGTACTCATCTGCGCCGACTGCGACAGCAACATGATCGTCCAGGTGAACAGGAACAACTTCGGGGTGTACGAGTATCTCCGTTGCCAGAAGTGCAAAAGCGGCGGACGCGGCGCACCCCACCCCATGGCCGTCTACGAACGGCTTGTCGCCGACGTCCTCTCGATCCTCGGAGAGGAGCCGGTACAGACGCGGGAGTACGCCAAGGGGGCCGAGGCTCGCAAGGAAACCGAGCGGCTGGAAGGGTCCATCGCCTACTACATGCGCGAGTTGGAGCCCGGAGGCCGGTACGCGAAGACGCGGTTCACCAAGGAGCAGGCCGAGAAGACCTTGGACAAGCTGATCGCCGACCTTGAGTCGATCGACCCCGAGACGACCAAGGACCGCTGGGTAAAGGTCCACAACGACAAGACCTTCCGGGACCGCTGGCAGGAGGGCGGCATGGAGGCCATGTCTGCGGACCTGCTTCGGGTCGGCGTGAAGTGCAAGATCACACGAACCAAGGTGAAGGGTGTCCGCGCCCCGCACATCCACATGAAGCTCATGATCCCCAAGGACGTGCGAGACCGGCTGATACTCAAGGAAGACGACTTCGCGAAGGTCTTCTGACACGGCCCAGCCACCACACGACCATGGCCGCCTCCCCAGGATGTACGGGGAGGCGGCCTCTTGTCTCACTCGGACCACAACACCGGATCGAACGGCTCTTCCGTACCGTCCTCGCCTACGATCACGATTTCACTCTCGATCAGACGCGAAGCCCCATCGTCGCCAGACCGGGACACCGGCGGGCGCCGGGACTGCCGAGATTCACGTTCGGGCAGAGGAGTTATCGGCCCCACTCCCCCTCTTGTCTCATCTCCACACCGAGCCTCCGAGACTCGGCAAGGTCGTCGGCGATTCCGGCGGCGATGAGTGCGGCGCCAGGGGTGTGACCGGAGCCGACGTAGCGCCAGGAGGCGTCGGTGGTCGTGTCGGGGATGGTGATGTGGCCGAGGTGGTGGGCGCGTTCGGCGCGGAGGGCCGCGTACGTCGTCGAGTAGGCGCGGGACTTGGTGAGGATGTGTCCTCGGTAGCCGAGGGTGTGGGCCCAGGTGCGGAGGCGGAGCGGCTCGTACTCGGGGAGGCCACCAAGGAGCCAGGCTGTACGCATCAGGGTGCGGACGTGGTCGGACACGTGGGCAGCGTCGATGTCCTGCCAGGAGGTGAGTCGGTAGTCGGTGCCGGCGCCTGTCTCGCTCGCGCCTTTGGTGACGTACTTGGCTACATACGCGGCCACCGCGTCGTCGTCGGCTCCGTCGGCGTCGGCGTGCAGGGGGCGGGCGTCGAGTTGGGTGCCCCAGCGGAGGGCGAGTTCGCCGATGGCGGGGCCGTAGGGGGTGCGGACCAGGACGCGTTGGGCGGATGCGCGTACGGCGTCGGTGAGTTGGTCGGTGGTGCCCCAGAGTGGGGGTTGGTCGTCGGGTCCGGCCGGGCCGTCGAGGCGGACCACCGCGTGCACGTGGACAGCAGCGCGCTTCTGGTATTCGGCGACGCGGGCGAAGGACAGTCGCGCGTGCTGCGAAAAGTGGGACTGGACGAGGCCTGCCGAAGAGGCGAGGTGGCGGCGTACGTCCCGGGTGAAGCGGTCCCACAGGATGCCCGCATGTGCGTGCCAGAGCACGTGGGCGGTGTAGTCGTAGCAGCCGGCGCACAAGGGCTGGCCGACGAGGAGAGCGTCCGGAGCGTGGACGACTCCGCAGCCGACGGGACGACCGTGCGCACAGGTGCCTCCAGCGCGACGAGGGCGGCAAGGGCCCGCCCCGGCACGGTGGACGGGTCCAAAGGAGGGCGCGGTGAGGGTGATGAAGAGGCGGGGGCGGTTGCGGATGGTGGTGGGGATGTTCTTGCCGCCGAGGAGGCCCGCGCGGACAAGGTGGTAGGTGTCGCCCGCGTGGAGTCGGGAGCAGGGGGCGCAGACACTCGCCCGCCGGTTGCGGCAGCGGACGAGGAGTCGTTCGCCGGGTTCGGTGCGGGTGTCGTAGTGGCGGAGGATCTCGCCGGTTACCGCGTCGAGAGTCGTGGTCGACCCGGACAGGTGGACGGGGTGGGCGCAGCCGCCGGTAGCGGTGATCTGCTCCAACCAGCGCGCGAACTGAGGGTGTTGGGCGATACGGAGCGCGTCTCGGTCTGTTTCGGGGAGTTGGCGCAGGCGCGCCGCGCGGTCGAGGACGGCGCGCCTGTCAGCCAGGGTGATGTGTTCCGGGGTGATGGTGGTGACCTTCCGGGGTGAGCCGCCGCAGCGGCACGGATATGGGCGGATGGCGCGGTGTGGGTCATGGGGATCACTCCTGGCGTGGTCGGGCGGGTGGTGGGTTCAGCGGATGGTTCCGGTGCCCCGGCAGACGCGGCAGCGGCGCAGTCGTCCGGTCCAGGTCTTGCGTGCTCCGTCGCCCTTGCAGACGGTGCATCTCACGCGGCGCATAGGCATGGCGTACGTCCCTTCCTGCTTGGTCTAGAAGTGGGAGAAGCCGCTGAGGACCCAGGTGACGAAGCCGTTGATGGTGAGGCTGACGGGGGTCTGTCCGAGGTAGAGGCCGAACAGGGCGATGCAGACCGCTTCCCAGGCGCGGACGTCGCGGGCGCGGACGAGGAGGAAGGTGATGATCCCGAAGACCACGACGAGGGACACGGCGGCACCTGTGCTGATCATTGGGAGTCTCCTTCGAGGGCGGCGAGCGCGCGGGTGACGGTGGGCAGTTCGGGCACCAGGCCCGCGTGCTTACGGGTGACCGCTATGGCCTCTTGGGTGGGGGTGAGGTGGGAGCGGGCGCGGTTCCAGCCGCCATCCGGTCCGGTGCACACGGCCACGCCCTGTTCCTGAGCAGTGATCGACTGAGCGATGGCCACCGCGTCCTTGTTGAGGTCGCCGAGGATCATTTCTGCGGTGCCGGGGTCGTTGACCCGGTGGCAGATGCGTCCGCCGAGTTGTGCGCGCAGTGCGGTGACGCCGGGGCCGAGGTCGGAGCCGACGCGTTGCCCGGCGACGACGAGGTGGATGCCGAGGGCTGCGCCGAGCTGGGCGAGGCGGAGCAGGAGGGTGGAGCATTGTTCGGCTTCTGCTTTGCTCTCGCGTCTGCCGTCGGACAGGTACAGTTCCGCGATCTCGTCGACGATCACGACGACGGGTACGGGCCGGAATCTGACGGGCAGTTCCCAGATGGATCGGGCCCCGGCCGTCCGGCAGACGCTCATCCGGTCCTGCATGTCGACCACCAGCGCGGCCAGCACCGCGACCGCCTCACGCCGACTCGTCGCCAGCGCACTGAGCCGCTCAGTAAACAAACCGAGTTCCATGCCGCCCTTGCAGTCGATCCCGACCAGGGCGACGGGCTGCGGGGCGAGTTGGGTGATCAGCCGGGCCAGCAGGGTGGACTTGCCCGACCGGGTGGCCCCGGCGATTAGCCAGTGCGGCACCACCAGGAGATCCATCACCCACGCGCCGCCACTCTCCAACACCCCGATCAGTGCCGAGAGGAGTGCCGGCGGGGCAGCGGCCAGGCCGGGGCGTTGCAGTGGATCGGTGGCCGTTGCCGTCAGCAGCGCCAGCCCCCGTTCCGGTGAGGTGACCCGCACCGCATGGACCTTCCACGCATGCACGAGGGCATCGGCCGCCTTCAAGTAAATGGCCGGGGTCTGGCCCGCGTGCAGCCGCACCATCACGGTCAGCCCGGCACGCGTCGGACGAGGAAACGAGATCTTCGGTGCCACCGGCCGTAGCGGATCGCCCTTGACGACCAGGTCACCGAGGAGCCCGCGCGGCGGACGGCGGGACACGGCGAGGTCGGTGAGCATCGCGATCTTGCGCCAGGTGGACACCACCCGCCATGCAGTGGCCGGGTATCCGGCGAGGTACCAGTGCCAGACCGGGCGGTGACGCCGCAGCAGGTCACCGCCGCCCAGCACCCAGACGAGCACCAACAGAGCGAGGGTGAGAGCGAGGATGCCGGTCATCACGCACCACCGGCCTTTAAGGCGCCGGAGACGGGGGTGATGGCGTCGGCGCGGAAGCTGACGCCGTGCCGGTCGCCCATCGCCCACATGAACGCGGTCAGCCCGGTGACCTTGAGGATCATGCCTTCCTCGATGCCTTTGGGTTCGCCAGTGACGGCGATCTCGATAACGGAGATGCGCCGCCGGTCCTGCCTCACGGTGACGGCGACGGTGTAGACGGGGTTGCCGTCCCGGTCCTTCTTGACCTCCTGTGTCTCCTGGTTGCTGATCTTCGCTTCGGGGGCGATGGCGCACCGCAGTACGCCAAGCCGCCCGGTGTCCACGGGAATGGACTGCATGTCGTTGGCCTCCTTGGCCGATGAGGACGCCTGACATATTCAGACGTCACTTGTCCTTACGAGTGATGACTATGAAGTGCTGTACGGCGAGAGCGCAAGTACTTATGCTGACGAGTGATGTCGCGCGTGCGACGTGACTACGACCTGAACCCGGAGATGCCGCCATGTCGGAGATCCAGCGCCCCGGAGCCCTCTACCAGCAGGTGGCCGCCGCCATCCGGGAAGCCATCCTGTCGGGCGAGTTCGAACCCGACTCCCTGCTTCCGTCCGAGGCCCAGCTCATGGCCCGCTACGGCGTATCCCGCCCCACCGTCCGCAACGCCATCGCGGCCCTGCGAGCGGAAGGCCTGATCGACGTCCGCCACGGCAAAGGCAGCTACGTCCGCACCAGCGGCCGGCCCGCTCTCACCCTCGAACGCCGCATCACCCGCACCGCCGACGGCACGTTCGTGATGCCCAGCGGCGACGTGTGGGACGAGGCCGAGAAGCCAAGTACCTACCGCACCCGCACCACGAAGGACACCGGCCGACTCCTCCAACTCGGCACGGAAGAAGCCCTGTTCGGATGCGATCGTCTCCTGATCGACCCCAGCTCCGGGACGCGCGCCATGCACCGCACGCTGATCCCCTTCACGACCGCCGAAGGCATCGCGGTGCTTGCCGAGGAGCCGTCCACGCGACCGGCGGCGATCTACGGGGTGCTCACCCAGTACGGGCACAAGCTGACGTGGTCCGAGACTGTCCGCGCCCGCATGCCGCTGCCCGACGAGCGGGCCACGCTGCGCCTGCCGGATGCGACCCCGGTCCTGCACCTGGCCCGTGTCACGCACGGCACCGACGGCCGCCCGCTGATCCTCGAAGAGCTGCGCACCGGGGCGGACCGTGCCGAACTCGCCTACCGGATCACCGCCGACAAGCAGCCCACCCGACGCACCCGCGCCTGAGCGCCAACGGCCATCGGTCGAAACAGCCTTCACTTCCTCAAGGGCGCGCCTGCGGCGCGCCGGGGCGCCCGGCCGCCCCGGCCGGGCGTGCGGCGTGGCCGCCGATCCCGTCCGGACGCCAGCCGCCCCACACCGCAGCACGCCAGGGGATTTGAGGCGTCGACCGGCCGTTGCGGGCCGGGGTGTGGCGAGCTGGGGGTCGACGGCCTCCGAGACTTTAGGCAGCCACCATGGGGCGAGCCTCGAAGAACAGGGGGCCGATCGGGCTATTGCGGGCAGCTCCAAGGACTGCCCGATCCGCTGGCGAGCGTAAGGCCCCCTGTTCACTCGCCCCATGGCAGCTCCCGCCCAAAGTCTCTGCGGCCGGCGACGTGCCCACCCGCACCACTCACCAGCGACAGAGCGTTTCATGCCACCGACTCCAGGAGCGCGGCGAGCCTGTTGACGGCGTCCGGCCAGCCCGTCAGCCGAACGACTCCACACCCGCTCTCGTCCACCGAGGCGACCGCGCGCACGGCCGACAGTTCGAACCCGGTACCGAGCAGCGCGCGGTTCAGCCGGTCGGCAGCCTCACGCGCCTCGCGCCAGCCGGCGATGTAGTCGACACCGGGCACCCACAGTCCGGCATCTGCGCCCGCCACATCGTCCAAGCCGTCATGGATCCAGTCCTCACCCGAGTCATTCACGCCTGTTCACCCCAGCCCTGTTGCAGGTAATGGATCGTCAACTCCGTTGATTCCAGGGCTAGAAGCGACGCAACGCGACGGCCCCGGTACCATCAGGCACCGGGGACCGTCGCGTCCCCTCCCGGACCACCCCGATAGCTGCCAGGCGAGGGGGTGGTCCGGTCTCGGTATGAGGTTGTGAAGCGCGGCCCCCCGGGTTGGGAGGGGAGCTCCCGGAATTCCGGGGAGCCGCGCCCCTTGGCCGGAGTGGTCAGACTCCGGCCGTTGACCGGATCGCCGTCCGCTCCCGATCGCGAGGGAGCAGAACGGGGCGGCGACCCGGGGTCGGTCAGGCCGAGTTCTCAGCCCATAGGCGGTCGAGGTCCAGGCGGCACCACACTGTCTTGCCGGCCCTGATCCCCGGCGACCACCACACCGCGTCCGCCAGCCGCTGAACGATCAGCAGCCCCCGTCCCCGGTCCGGCAGCAGCGCTTCGGAGAAACTGCCCGCAAGATCGGGCGAGAAGAACTCACCCGCCGGGAGGTCCGGCGGAGTCGAGTCCTCATCCGACACCCCGATGACCAGCACTTCCGGATACGTCATCAGCGACACATCAATACGCCGCCCAGAACCAGGCAGCGCTAGCCGGTTGTCCGGCACCGCATGATGAACGACGTTGCCAACCAACTCCGACACGACGAGCCGCGCATCATCCACCGCGTGCTCCAGGTGCCAGGTCGTGAGGTACGAGCCGACCATGTCCCGCGCAGCCTTGACGCAGTCCGGCGACTCGGCAAAGAGCGTCAGCGCCCGGAAGTGTCCGTTTGCCGGATCATGAATCGAACGACGCGGAGCACCCACCGCCGCCGTATTCGCTGCGTGTTCGCTCTGCTGTGCTTCCACCGCGTCCCCTCCCGAGCACTGACAGGCCCTGTAGCCCGTCGATCTGTGCCGACCAGTGAACGACGCAGGAAGTGCAGGCGGGAGCGTTCACCAGGGGGTTCACGTGAACACCGGCCAGCGCAAAGGGGGTTCACCAATGAACCCCCCAGGACGAGACTGCTGTGACACGATGGACACTCGCTGTCATTCTCGGGTTGGCAGGGGAGCATGAGCCGAGAGCCGAACGCACAGTTGATCGCCGTCATGGGCGAGGCGCAAGTTTCGAACAAGGGTCTCGCGAAGCGGATACAGGACACCGCTGCCCAGCGAGGAGTGAGTCTCGGGACGACGCACGTCGCCGTGCAGCGATGGCGGGACGGCTCCGGCATCCAGCCGCAGACAGCGGCGATCATGGCGGACGCACTCTCCGCCAAGCTGGGCCGCCGCATCACACCGGGCGATCTCGGTTTCTTCGATCACTCGCGTCCGAGCACCCCGCAGCACATCGGCTACCCCGGCACGGTCCCCGACGTGCTGTCGATGCTGGCAGGACTGGCCGACCAGCGCGCCGAAGCCCCCGCATCCGACCAACTGACGATTGCGGAAGCCGACCTCAACTCCGCTGTCCTGTCATGGATGATCGCGCGCCCCGACGGCATCCAGGCCGACAAGCCCGCCGGCCAGCGCATCGGCATGCGGGACGTACGCGCGATCAGAGACGCCGCCAGCATGTTCATGCAACTCGACTTCAAGTACGGCGGAGGCCACGGCCACAAAGCGCTGCGCCACTACTTCCGCCACGAAGTCCTGCCCCTCCTGGACGCCAGCTACAGCGAAAGGGTGGGCACGGAGTTATTCGGCGCCGCCGCCGAGGTCTCCCAGTTGCTCGCGTGGACCGCGTACGACACCGGAAACCACCGGCTCGCCCACCGCTACCTGACCTCCACACTCCGCCTTTCACAGGTCATCGACGACCGCATGTTCGGCGCCCGCATCCTCGGCAACCTCAGCCACCAGGCCAACTACCTCGGCAACCACGCCCAGGCGATCCGGCTTTCGCGTGCGGCAGTCGAGGGCGCCAAGGGCCGGGCCACACCGCGAGCGATGGCGCTGAACTCGGCGATGGAGGCCCGCGCGCTGTCCAACGCAGGCGACCCGATCGGCGCCGGACGCGCGATGAACGAAGCGGAACGCTACTTCGAACGCGCGGACACCGCCGAAGACCCCGCGTGGCTCGGCTACTTCGACTCCGCGGAACTCATGGGCGAAATCTGTCACTGCTTCCGCGACCTCAGGCTGCGCCGGGAGTCCGTGACAGCAGCGCAACGCGCGGTCGACGACACCGACCCGAAGTACGCCCGCACCCTCGGTTTCTGCCGCATGGTGCTGGCCCAAAGCCACCTCCTGAACGGTGACTTGGAAGCCGCCGTCACAACAGCCAGCCTGGCCGTGGACGGCGGCGACACCCTCCAGTCCAACCGCTTCCAGCGCTACGTGACCGACTTCCAGGCCGAGGTGAGCACCCACGCGACGAACCCGGTCGTGGCCGCCTTCAACAACCAGGTCCGCGACGCACTTGCCCGCCTGGAGGACGACGAGTAGCAGTCCTTACCAGGGCCGCCAGTCCCGAGGCGCATCGTCATTGCGCAGCCCGGCGATGCGCCGGCGATATTCGGCCGCCGTCCCCTCGTCCTCCTGCACGTTCTGCATGAGCCACGTCGTCATACCGAACTCCTGCAGGCCACGCAGCGTCCCGTACCCGTGCCAGTCGTACAGATCCCGCCCGTACGCGGCCACGAAATCGGCGTACTGCTCATCGGTCTGCCACCCAAGACTGTGATGCTCCACCGACGTGACCATCAGATCCCACTCGGGATGATCGAAACAGAAGGCCTCGAAGTCGATCAGGATCACCTTCCCCTGATCGTCCACCATGAGGTTCTGCACGTGGGCATCACCGTGCACCGGACCCTTGGGAGTCTCGAACCGCAACTCGTCGTACCTGTCGCGCAGTTCGTGCCACCGCTTACGCAGGAAGGCCTTGTCATCCTCAGAGACCACGGCCCGGTCCATCCGCAGTTCCTGCTTGTCGAAGGGATCGAACGAAGGCAGCTCAAGACCGTCCGGCACGGTCAGGGAGTGCAGATCCCGCAGGACGCCCCCCAACTCCCCATAGGTCGCCTTCCGATCACCCTCAACGATCAGATGCCAGAACGTCACCGGATGACCGTCCACCAAGAGCGGCTGCTCAAGATCCTCAACGATCCGAGCCGCAGAGAACCCCTCCGTCTCCAGCCACCGCGAGACAGCCACTTCCGTACGCGCCGTCGGCAGCCACTCCTCCCCCCGTGCCACACGCACGATCACCGGAACAGAAGCCAGCCGGAACAACGCGTTCTCTCCGAGCCGGATCAACTCCGCCCCACTGCCATCGAGTCCAGCAGCCTGGCACGCGGCATCTAACACCCGCGCGGCCCCCACAGACGTGAACCCCTCTTCCGACCGAGCAGCGTCAACCGCCATGCCCGTACCAGCTCCCCTAGTCGCGCGATCAACCAGCACACGCCCACGGGCGACCAACCCGGCGCGCGCCAGACACAAAGACGACCGTACCGAGGAGTGACGGGCAAGGACGAGCCCAGGGCCGAGGGTGGTCAACAGCTACAACGCCAAAAAAGGTCAGACACCAGTTGAGGAGCTACGGTCCGAGTCTGACGGGATGTCGGCAAGGCTCTGCAGACAGTCACGATGTCCGATATCCTGTCGCACCTACCTCTTGGGGCACTGCTTCAACTTGGGACTTCGGGAGCCTCTGGATCCGACAGCGGAGCGATTAGAGCGGTACATGACAGAAATTTCCGGACCCCGGGATGGGGGCTATCATGCCCTAAAGGGTTTCGTCTTTCAATTCGATGCATCTCTGCTCAGGATTTACAATGAGCCCGGCAGGGAATTCCAAATTGAAGGCGAGCAGGACCTCAGTGTTGAAGATTTCTTCATTCAAATAAAGCGCCGCAACCAAAAATTTTCACTCGGCGCTATCTCTGACGCCATCAAGCAAATGATCCAGCAGTTTTCCCGGAATCGGGAGAAGAGGTTCCTTCTCTACTGCCACTTCCAGGACAAAACTCCTGGGACTAATCTGACGCTAGATGTCGAGGAACTCAAAAGGATCACCTCAAGAGACGCGGAAGAATTCTCGGAAGATCTAGTAGAAGAATTCTCCAAATGTCTTACCATCCAATTTTCCGTTGACTATAAGGAACAGTTCGAAGATGTCATAAACCTCCTAACAAAAGAGCACTACCTTCATACCAAAGCAGAGGCTGTCGCTTGTCACGCCATCATTCAAAAATATTTGCTCGACCTGGTCGTTAATAATCCGCCCGAAGCTCGCAGGGTTTCAGGGAACCAGCTTCGCGAGGTTGTCGACTCCGCCCGTACATCGATCTTCCATTCTGGATATCAAAATCTCTTCGGTAATGAAAAGTACCTAGGACTTCTCAAGTCCGAGATCACACAGCGTGGAATCAACCTACCGAAGCGGGAGCGTCTATTCGTCGTAGAATGCACGTCGCAACTAAATGCACACGACGCCGTGGATATTGCAGTAGCTGTACGCAATCGATTCCACAGGAAGCATAACGCTTTTTCTCCGTACCTCGTCCTTCGAGGGCTAGATGATCTATCCAACGTTAAGCGCATGCTCATTGACGCAGAAGTTAGAATATTTGACGGCACTTACTTCAATGGCGATAAGTTGCGCTTGAAGGACCTAACGAATCCGAAAATAAACCGTTCTGTCGAGCTAAAGATTTCAGGAGAGGAGAACATACCTGGGATTATAGAAATGATCGACTTTGCCGACATTCATGAATTCTTTTTGTCGTCGCCTTCGCGGCTTATTCCTGACTCTATCGACGCCAGGGTGTATAGGCGATTCATCCAGCGCCCACAGGACGTAGCAAGAGTTCTTAGATAGGAGAAATCATGCCCGGTGCCGAAGTAGTGGCCGTATACCCAAACAAGATTAAGATTTCCGTGCATGAAATTGCAGACTTGGGCCAAGGCGTGCCCGTGGAGGTGGGATCCTATCTACGCATCTATGACAGCAACAAGTCGTCCATTATTGCCATCATCGAGAACTACTCGATTGAGGTACGCGGGCCAGAAACGTCCGATGGGGAAAGGGAAAAAGTATACCTCATCGAAGCCGTCCCTCTCGGTTTTATCGGCGAAGACGGGAATTTCCAGCGCGGAGGCGGAGGCATTGCAATCCCGCCCAAAGAGGTGACAGTAGCAAGCCACGACCAGATTCAGAAAATCTACGATGCGCTCGGAAACGACATTCGAAGATTCCACTTTGCCCAACTATCGCAAGACGTCAAGGTAGCCGTTCCTGTGGACGGCGATAAATTCTTCAACAGACATATCGCTATTGTAGGATCCACGGGTTCCGGTAAGTCTCATGCCATGGCAAGAATTATCCAGTCTGCCACGGAAATCAGAGATCGCGGGCGCGAAGAGTACTCTTTGAACAATTCGCACATCGTGATTTTTGACATTCATTCGGAGTACCTTTCAGCATTTCCTGACGCCAACTATCTCAGTGTGGATTCTTTAGTCCTACCCTATTGGCTCCTCAACTCAGAAGAGCTACAGGATCTTTTTATCGAAAGCGTGGAGGAGCAGTCGCATAATCAAGTCGCGACACTCAAGCGTGGCATCACAGACAATCGAAAAAAACATTACAGGGGTTCGGACGAGAAACGCGATCTAATCCACTACGACTCGCCCCTTTTCTTTGATCTTGGCGAGGTGATTGAGTACATTCAAACCAGGAACGATGAGATGGTGACCGGGTCTAGCGGAAAGCCTGTGAACGGACCACTCAAAGGAAAGCTAGTTAATTTCCTAACCCGCCTGGAAAATAAGTACACAGACAGACGACTTGACTTCCTGCTTGGCGAGAAAGTTAAGAATCTCACGCTGGAGGATGTCCTTCGGCAATTCACCGGTTACCGCAAGGACAGTCCATCGAATGTGACTATTGTTGATCTAAGCGGGGTCCCATTTGAGGTGCTAAGCATTAGCGTCTCCTTGATCTCTCGCCTACTCTTTGATTACGCCTTTTATTACAAGAAGGCTCACGATGAAGGTAGAGCGGAGACACCCATTCTCGTCGTGTACGAGGAGGCTCACAAATATGTACCCCGAAGTGACCTCTCACGCTTCAGTGCTTCGCGTGGCGCCATTGAACGTATTGCTAAAGAGGGACGAAAATACGGAATCACAGCCGCCATTGTGAGCCAGAGACCAGCCGAGATCTCGGAAACTATCTTCTCCCAGTGCAGCAACTTTCTGGCTATGCGCTTGACTAATCCAGAGGATCAGCGTTACGTGCGCAGGCTGATTCCTGATTCACTTGGCCCTCTTACAGATTCCCTTCCCATGCTGCCATCGGGCGAGGCACTTTTGCTGGGGGACGCCGCTGTAATGCCATCTGTAGTGAAGTTGAAAGAGGCAGACCCTGCACCATCTTCGAGTGACGTTTGCTACATGCAGGAGTGGATCCGTCCATGGCACGACGTGCTCTTCGGTCCCCTTCTGGAGGACTGGGAAAAGTGAGCCGTGAGCTCTATGAATAGACTCAACGCGGTCATCAGGATGCGTCCCGCCCCTAAAATCAAGTGCGTCCTAAAAGCAGCGGCACCGCTTCAGGACGGGTTCATATCTGCCGCAGGCACGCCGTGCACTCCGATTGCTGCTGAGCCTCGCCATCAACTACTTCTCCGCAGTACCCGCCGCACGTATCGCATACGAGGACATGTGATTCCTCTCCAATCAAGGAGACCAAGTAGGCCGGGTTCTTGACCACCTCGACGGAGTACGTTGTCGACTCCTTCGGCAATGGCTTGGCTTGCGCCCGCCCGGCAAGCGCCGCCTCCAAGGCCCTCATAAGCTTCTTGTCTACCTTCAGTAGGGCCAGACCCAGTTCTGGCCCCAGACCCGCCGGATCGAAGCGAAGCCAGCCACCGGCAAACAACTTCTTCCGCAGCTCAAGAACCTGCGGCTCCGCCAAACGGTGAGACGTCGCTTTCCCCGAAGCCTCCCCAATCAGGATGAACCGCGATTCGGTAACAGCCACCCAAAAGTTCGGACTGCTGTCCACGAACGTGGGAGTCAGCGTGTTGATGTCCGTCGCCGCGCCAAACGCCCTAACCGTCTCCTCTGCGTAAAGCGTGCGGTCGACTATCGCGCGAGCCATGTATGCATTCATGCCAGACATGCATGCCCTCTTCATCTGTGATGGGTCTGTGCAGGGAGATGCACTCTATCGCTGCAAGTGACCGCCTCGGGAGGTCCTATCGTCCATCGCCAACGCAATGTCCATCCGTCATCGGCTCGGGCGGGCACCCGTCGATCCCCCAAACCCGGATTCCACCGCGCATGATCGCCTCGACGGTCTTACTCACCCGGGCCGCGAGGTTTGGTGACAGCCATTGATCCACTTCAACGAGGCACTGTCAGAGGCGTACGGCAACCTGGCGCCATGAACAGATCGAACGACGCGGCATCCACACGCCGCATGCAGCCGGAGCTCAACTGGGTTGCGTCCATGGGTGGCCCGCTCATCGTCATACCGGTATCGGCGTTGCATGAGTGGAGCGGCTGCACGGAAGCCGGAATGGTCATCGGCGACACCGATGACCCGGACGACTACGACCGCGCGTGCGCGGTAGAAGACCTCGCCGCTGTGATCGACGTGGGCCCAGCCGGCGCGCAAGCCCTTGTGCTGGGCGACGAGCCGGCCACGACCTGCTATCTGCCCGAACGAAGGGCCTTCGTGCGCTGGCTCGCCGCAGACTCCGACGCAGAGCTCCTCGTGGCCTCCGAAAGGCTACTGGACGACCCCACCACCGCGTGGGAGGCAGCGGGAGTATGGGAAACGGACGGCCCGGCGATGCTCATGGACTCCGCCGAGGCCGGAGCGGATCTCGATCGGCCGTACCCCGACCGCCCCGAGCTGCCAGAACAAGCCCCCGTGGCTGTACCGGCAGGCCGCTGGAACGTCCGGGCGGTCCACGTGACCAACGAGTTTCCCTGTGTCGGCGTGGTCCAGCTCACTCCGGAACGAGGCGCCGACGTCTCCGCGTCAACGGCGGACAGCTCACCCCGTCCATAGCCAGTCCTCAGACCCACCAGCCGACAGGCTCCAGGGGCTTCCAGCCCTCAGACCCACTCCACCTCAGAGTGGACGGTCGAAGAGGCCACAGGCGACGGCAGCGGCGTTCTTGGGGTATCCCGCACAACCCCCTGCCGCCTGCTCTGAGCGCCGAGCACCCTCAGGACGGCAGCGGCCTCTTCCTCGCCACCGCCGTCCTCCAGAGCCTCCACGATGCGCCGCAACGCCTCACTCACGTCAGTGCACGTGTCCGCTGGTCGGAGCGTCCTTCTTGACCGTCAGCGGCAGCAACTTCTTACCGGTCGGGCCTACTTGTACCCAAGTATCCATCTGCGGACACACCCCGCAGTCGAAGCACGGCGTCCAGCGGCAGTCCTCGACCTCTGTCTCGTCGAGGGAGTCCTGCCAGTCCTCCCACAGCCAGTCCTTGTCGAGGCCCGAGTCGAGGTGGTCCCACGGCAGGACCTCCTCGTACGTGCGTTCGCGTGTCGTGTACCAGGCGACGTCGACGCCGACGTCGGGCAGTGTCTTCTCCGCGCAGGCCATCCAGCGGTCGTAGGAGAAGTACTCGCGCCAGCCGTCGAACCGTCCGCCGTCCTCGTAGACCGCGCGGATGACCGCGCCGAGGCGGCGGTCGCCGCGGGAGAGGAGGCCCTCGACGATGCCGGGCTTGCCGTCGTGGTAGCGGAAGCCGATCGAGCGGCCGTACTTCTTGTCGCCGCGGATCTTGTCCCGGAGCTTCGTCAGGCGGGCGTCCGTCTCCTCGGCGGAGAGCTGCGGGGCCCACTGGAAGGGGGTGTGCGGCTTGGGCACGAAGCCGCCGATCGAGACCGTGCAGCGGATGTCGTTCTGGCCGGAGACCCTGCGGCCCTCGGCGATCACGTTCATCGCCATGTCGGCGATCTGGAGGACGTCGTCGTCGGTCTCCGTGGGCAGCCCGCACATGAAGTACAGCTTCACCTGGCGCCAGCCGTTGCCGTACGCCGTGGAGACCGTCCGGATCAGGTCCTCTTCCGAGACCATCTTGTTGATGACCTTGCGCATGCGTTCCGAGCCGCCCTCGGGGGCGAACGTCAGGCCCGACCTGCGGCCGTTCCTGGTCAGCTCGTTGGCGAGGTCCACGTTGAAGGCGTCCACGCGGGTGGAGGGGAGCGACAGGCCGATCTTGTCCTCGGTGTAGCGGTCCGCGAGGCCCTTCGCGATGTCGCCGATCTCCGTGTGGTCCGCCGAGGACAGGGAGAGCAGGCCGACCTCCTCGAAGCCCGTCGCCTTCAGGCCCTTCTCCACCATCTCACCGATGCCCGTGATCGAACGCTCCCGCACCGGGCGCGTGATCATGCCGGCCTGGCAGAAGCGGCAGCCACGCGTGCAGCCGCGGAAGATCTCGACCGACATGCGCTCGTGGACGGTCTCCGCGAGCGGGACCAGGGGCTGCTTGGGGTAGGGCCACTCGTCGAGGTCCATGACGGTGTGCTTCGACACCCGCCACGGAACGCCCGACTTGTTGGGTACGACGCGCGCGATACGGCCGTCCGGCAGGTACTCCACGTCGTAGAACGCCGGGATGTACACGCTGCCCGTCTTCGCCAGGCGGAACAGGACCTCCTCGCGTCCACCGGGGCGGCCCTCCGCCTTCCAGGCGCGGATGATCTCCGTCATGTCGAGGACGGCCTGCTCGCCGTCGCCGATGATCACCGCGTCGACGAAGTCCGCGATCGGTTCCGGGTTGAAGGCCGCGTGGCCGCCCGCCAGCACGATCGGGTCGTCGACCGTACGGTCCCTGGACTCCAGCGGGATGCCCGCCAGGTCAAGCGCCGTCAGCATGTTCGTGTAGCCCAGCTCGGTGGAGAAGGACAGCCCGAACACGTCGAAGGCCCGCAGGGGCCGGTGCCCGTCCACCGTGAACTGGGGGACGCCGTGCTCCCGCATCAGCGCCTCAAGGTCGGGCCAGACGCTGTACGTACGCTCGGCGAGGACACCCTCACGTTCGTTCAGTACCTCGTACAGGATCATGACGCCCTGGTTGGGCAGTCCGACCTCGTACGCGTCCGGGTACATGAGCGCCCAGCGGACGTCGCAACTCCCCCAGTCCTTGACGGTGGAGTTCAGTTCGCCGCCCACGTACTGGATCGGCTTCTGCACATGCGGGAGCAGAGCTTCGAGCTGCGGGAAAACCGACTCGACAGACATCGCGGCGTTACCTTCGTGAGCTGACGGGGATGACCACCAAGCGTAACCCGCCCGGAGGACTCCCCCGCCCGCCTACTACCCACCTGTACGGGACCGGGTGTCAGATCTCCAGGGAGCCCTGGATCGCCTCCCACTCCTCCGGCACCCTCTCCTCCAGTCTCGCGGCCCGCTGTTCCTGGCGCCCGTACAGCAGTCCGTACGTGAAGGTGTCCTCCCCCGCCGCGTGCGCCACCGCGGCCAGCTCGCCGAGCGTTACGCGGAGCATGTGGCTGTCCTGGTGGTCGCCGAGCAGGGTCTGGAGGGACTTCATCGACTTGGCGAGGGCCTTCGCCGGGTCGCCGAGGGCGGGGGTCGCCGCCTCGGCCGCGTAGCGGGTGCGCTTGGCCTTCTTGCGGGCATCGTGCAGGCCGAGGTCACGGTCGGTGCCGGGCGGCTGTTCCATGCCCTCCTCGATCAGGGCGGCCACTTTCGCGAAGTCCTCGCGTACGGCCTTGGCGAGCACCTTCTCCGGCTTCTTCGCCGCCGCCCTGAGTACCGGCGGGTCGGTGACCACGGCGTCCAGGGCGTCGAGGAGCGCCAGATAGCGCGGGGAGTCCAGCACCCCGAGCAGCCTGCGGCGCGCTCCCTTGTGTTCGGCCTTGGACCAGTTGCCCAGCCGGTCCCGGATCGGGCCGTGGACGAGGGCGGGGGGCAGTTCGTCGAGGACCGTGGCCAGTTGCTCGGCCAGCACTTCCTGGTCGCGGCCCACGCCCAGCTCGCCGGCGAGCCACTTCAGCTCGTCGGCGATCGGGTCGGTGATCTTCCGGTCGAGGACCGCGCGGAAGGACTTGAAGGTGCTGCGCAGGCGGCGGGTGGCGACCCGCATGTCGTGCACGGACTCCTCGGCGTCCTGGCGCACGGCCGGGTCGAGGTCGACGACGGCGTCCCGCTGCGCCCGGACGTAGGCGAGGACGTGGTCGCCCGCGGTGACGGGCTCGGCGGGTTCGTCCTTCGGGCGCGGCTGTCCGCCCTTGGTCTCCGCCAGCGCCCTGGCCAGCTTCGACGTGGACTTCGACGGCCGCACGCCGGCCTTGCGGAGGCGTTTCTCCACCTTGTCCAGGATGCGCTGGTCCCCGCCGTCGGCGAGCTCGACCTCGATCTCGGTCCACTCGGCGGTGCCCTTGCCGCCGAACAGCCGATCCGCCCGTACGGTGTCCACGCCGACCTCGGCGAGCTGCCGGCCGGCGGAGTCCACGAGGTCGCGCAGGTCCCGGGTGGAGCGGAGTCGGACGACGGGCACGAGCTGGCCCTCGCGGACCCGGGCGCGCACCAGGCCCACCAGTTCGTCGGGGACGGTGTCGGAGAGCGGTGCCTGGATCTCGTCGCGGATGCCCGGTCCGACCGGGAGTTTCAGGTGCCAGCCCGCGTCGGAGCCACCGGTGCGGCGGCGCAGGGTGATCGAGGCCGAGGCCAGCCGGAGGTCCGAGGTGTCGTAGTAGGTAGCGTCCAGTTCGACGGTGCCCTTGTCGACAACGTCGGCGACCGTACCGGCGCCGGTCAGGTCGGGCAGCCCACTGTCGTCGGATTCGTACTTCCGCTCGATTTCCCGCTTCGTGTCCGCCATGAATCGAATCTAGTCACGTTTCGGCGTCGACGGCAGCCCCCAAAGGTCACTTACTCGCCATCCGGGGCACATTGGCCGTTTCCCCGGATGACACCCACCGGTAACCCGTCGGCCACCCCCGGTCGCCCGCACTCACACGGTCAGGCCGACATCGGGCGCTGCACTCTGATCGACTGCAGCAGCCCCACCGCCACCCACACGGCGAACATCGACGATCCTCCGTACGACACGAAGGGCAGTGGCAGACCGGCGACCGGCATGATCCCCAGGGTCATCCCGATGTTCTCGAACGCCTGGAAGGCGAACCACGCGATGATCCCGGCGGCGACGATCGTGCCGTACAGCTCGGTCGTCTCACGGGCGATACGGCAGGCGCGCCACAGGACCACGCCCAGGAGCACGATGATCAGGCCGGCGCCGACGAAGCCCAGCTCCTCCCCCGCGACCGTGAACACGAAGTCGGTCTGCTGTTCCGGGACGAACTGGCCCGTGGTCTGCGAACCGTGGAAGAGGCCGGTGCCGGTGAGTCCTCCGGAACCGATCGCGATGCGCGCCTGGTTGGTGTTGTAGCCGACGCCGGAGGGGTCGAGTTCGGGGTTGGCGAAGGCGGCGAAGCGGTTGATCTGGTACTCGTCGAGGACGCCTAGCTGCCAGATCAGGACCGCGCCCAGGGCGCCCGTGCCGAGCAGGCCGAAGATCCAGCGGTTGGAGGCACCGGAGGCGAGCAGCACACCGAGCACGATGATGACCATGACCATGACCGACCCGAGGTCGGGCATCAGCATGACGATCATCATCGGTACGGCGGCCAGGCCCAGCGCCTGGAGGACCGTGCGGTGGTCGGGGTAGAGCTTGTCGCCCGCGTCGACCCGGGCGGCCAGCAGCATCGCCATACCCAGGATGATCGTGATCTTCACGAACTCCGAGGGCTGGAGCGAGAAGCCGCCGCCGAACACGATCCACGCGTGGGCGCCGTTGACGGTCGCGCCGAGCGGGGTCAGCACCATGAGGATCAGGAAGACCGAGAGCCCGTACAGGATCGGCACGGCGGTGCGCAGGGTGCGGTGACCGAGCCAGACCGTGCCCATCATCAGGCAGAACCCGATGCCGGTGTTCATGAGGTGCCGGATCAGGAAGTAGTACTGGTCGCCCTGGTTGATCTCGGTGCGGTTGCGGGTCGCCGAGTAGACCAGGATCGCGCCCATGAAGGACAGCGCGAGCGCGGACAGCAGTATCGGCCAGTCCAGCCTGCGGGCCAGCGAGTCGCGGGCCAGCATGCGGGACAGGGACGAGCGTTCGGGGCCGTAGCCGGAGACGGAGAAGGTGTTCGCGCCGGTCATGAGTCCGTCCTTCGCCTGCTCTGCGGCCCGCGCCTGCTCCGCCCGCGCCTTCGGTGCGCCCTGTTGGTGCCGGTCCCCGCGGACGCGACCGTGGCCGGCGGGAGCTGTCCGGACGCGAGGGCGAGCGTCTGCTCCTCGTCCACCTTCGGCGGCACGTACGGCTTGATCTTCGGGGCGTCGATCGAACCGTCCGACTCGATCTTCGGCAGGCTCTTCTGCGGGGTGGGCAGCAGCGCCTTCCTGTTGTCGATCTTGCCGTCCGGGGAGACCCCGTACAGAGCCTCGTATATCTTGCGGACGGCCGGTCCGGAGGCCCCGGAGCCCGTACCACCCTGGGAGATCGTCATGACGATCGTGTAGTCCTTGGTGTACGTCGCGAACCACGAGGTGGTCTGCCTGCCGTAGACCTCGGCCGTGCCCGTCTTGGCGTGCATCGGGATCTTGTCCTGCGGCCAGCCGCCGAACCGCCAGGCCGCCGAACCGCGGGTGACGACTCCCTCGAAGGCGGCGTTCATGTCCTTCAGCGTCGCCCTGTCGATCGGCAGCCTGCCGTGGGACTTGGGCTTGATCTGCTGGACGGCCTTGCCGTCGGCGCTGATGATCGCCTTGCCGACGGTCGGGTCGTACAGGGTGCCGCCGTTGGAGATCGCCGAGTAGATCGTCGCCATCTGTATCGGCGTGACGAGGATGTCGCCCTGCCCGATCGAGTAGTTGACGGAGTCACCGGCGCGCATCAAATTGCCTTCGAGGCAGTTCTCGTACGCGATCTGCTGGGCGTACGAGCCGCCCTTCTTGCCGTACTTGCACCAGGAGTCCTTGTTGGCCTTCCAGTACTCCTGCTTCCACTTGCGGTCCGGGATACGGCCGGAGACCTCGTTCGGGAGGTCGATGCCGGTGACGGCGCCGAGGCCGAACTTGTGGGCGGTGGTGTAGAACCAGTTCTTCGCGGTCTTCTTCGGCCTCAGGCCGCCGTCCTTGGCCCATTCCTGGTGGGCGAGGCGGTAGAAGACGGTGTCGCAGGAGACCTCGATGGCGCGGCCGAGGCTGATCGGGCCGTACCCCTTGGACTCGTAGTTCTTGAAGACCTGGCCGCCGATCGAGTACGAGCTTGAGCAGTCGTAGTGCCCGTCGAAGGGGTAGCCCGCGTCGACCGCTGCCGCGGTGGAGACGGCCTTGAAGATCGAGCCGGGGGCCGCCTGGCCCTGGATCGCCCGGTTGAGCAGCGGGTAGTTGGAGTTCTTGCCGGTCAGCCTGGCGTAGTCCTTGGCGGAGATGCCGCCGACCCAGGCGTTCGGGTCGTACGTCGGGTTGGACGCCATGGCGACGACCCGGCCGGTCTTGGCCTCCATGACGACGACCGCGCCCGCGTCGGCCTTGTAGTTCTCGCCGGTGTTGTCGTCGAAGTCCTCGCGGGCCTTCTTCATCGCGTCGTTCAACTCGTACTCGGCGACGCGCTGGACTCGGGCGTCGATGCTGGTGACGAGGTTGGAGCCGGACTGGGCGGGGTCCGACTCGGCGGTGCCGATGACGCGGCCGAGGTTGTCGACCTCGTAGCGGGTGACGCCGGCCTTGCCGCGCAGCTCCTTGTCGTACTCCCGTTCGAGGCCGGAGCGGCCGACCTGGTCGGAGCGGAGGTAGGGCGAGTCGGTGTCCCGGGCCTTGGTGATCTCGTCGTCGGTGACCGGGGAGAGATAGCCGAGGACCTGGGCGGTGTTGGAGCCGCCGGGGCCCGCATAGCGGCGCACGGCGGCCGGTTCGGCGGTGATGCCGGGGAAGTCCTCGGAGCGCTCGCGGATCTGGAGGGCCTGGCGGGCGGTGGCCTCGTCGGTGATGGGGATCGGCTGGTAGGGCGAGCCGTTCCAGCAGGGCTGCGGGGTCTTGGCGTCGCACAGCCGGACCTTGTCCTTGACCTCCTTGGGCTGCATGCCCAGGACACCGGCGAGCTTGGTGAGGACGGCGGCGCCGTCGTCCTTCATCTTCAGCAGGTCGGTGCGGGAGGCGGAGACGACGAGGCGGGTCTCGTTGTCCGCGATCGGCACCCCGCGCGCGTCGAGGATCGATCCGCGCACGGCGGGCTGCACGACCTGCTGGACGTGGTTGCCGGACGCCTCCTTGGCGTAGGCGTCCCCCTCGCGGATCTGGAGGTACCACAGGCGTCCGCCGAGGGTGCCGAGGAGGGAGAGGACGAGGATCTGGATGACGACGAGACGGATCTGGACGCGCGGCGTCCGGCCGGTCTCCGGGATGTTGGTCACTGGTGCTGCCTCCCCCTCTCAGTGCGCCGACGTGTGTGCGCGTACGAATGATGAACGGCCGGCCTGTGAGGCCGCGTTCCGCCCCGGTGAACTCGTTCGAGTGCTCCATCCACTGGCGCGCTCCGCGCGCGGGCCGCCGCGGTCACAGGCGCTTGACCCCCTTGATGCGGCCGGCGCGGGCGGCCTTGGAGCGGGCCGCCTTCACCTTCAGGCCGCCGCGCTGGCTGCCGATGCGCAGACCGGTCCCGGAGGAGAGCCAGCCGGAGGAGATGTCGGCCTTCTTGGCCGAGGAGTTGGCCTCGGCGAGCGGGTCGTTCTCCGCTCTGCGGGCCAGGAACATGATGCCGGGCACGACGAAGGGCGCGAGCAGCAGGTCGTACAGCGCGGCCGTGAACAGCAGGCTGGGGAGGCCGACATGGCGGGCCGCGGTGTCGCCGACGAGGGCGCCGACACCGGCGTACAGCAGGGTCGTGCCGACCGCGGCGGCGACCACGACCGCCATGGGTCCGGTGGCCGACTTGAGGCGGCCGTTCTCGGGTTTGACGAGGCCGGCCAGATAGCCGACGACGCACAGCACCAGGGCGTAGCGGCCGGCCGCGTGGTCGGCGGGCGGGGCGAGGTCGGCGAGGAGTCCGGCGCCGAACCCGACCAGGGCGCCACCCACATGGCCGTACACCAGGGCGAGGCCGAGGACGGTCAGCAGCAGCAGGTCGGGGACGGCGCCCGGGAGGTGGAGGCGGGCGAGGACGCTCACCTGGATCACCATGGCGACGACCACCAGGGCGGTGGACAGGAGCATCCGGTTGACACGCATGGGGGAGTTCAGCTCCTACTGCTCTTGCTGGTACTGGCCGTCGGACGCGGACGGCGACGGTGTCACCGTCACGGTGACCGTCGGCGTGGGCGTCGGCTTCGGCTTGGCCGGGAGGACGGTGTCGCGCGGGTCGGTGCGCGGGGCCTCGACGACGACACCGACGATGTCGAGCTTGGTGAAGCCGACGAACGGCGTGACGTAGATCGTGCGGGTCAGGTCGCCGCCGGACGGGTCGACCTTGGACACGTAACCGACGGGCACGCCGGGCACGAACGGCTTGTCGGCCTGCGAGCCGAAGGTGACGAGCCGGTCGCCCTTGCTCACCTTGGCCTTGCCGTTGAGGAGCTGGACGCGCAGCGGCCGGTCACCCTGCCCGGAGGCGAAGCCCAGTTCGTCGCTGCCCTCCATACGCGTGCCGACGGTGAAGTCGGGGTCGTTGGCGAGCAGTACGGTCGAGGTGCCGGGGCCGACGGTGGTGACGCGGCCGACGAGTCCGTCGCCGTTCAGGACGGTCATGTCGCGCCTGACGCCGTCGTTGGCGCCGATGTCGATGGTGACCGTCCAGGAGAAGCCCTGGGCCGCTCCTATGGCGATGACCTCGGCGCCCTTGATGCCGTACTGCCCGGCGCCGGCCGACTTCAGCATCCTGTCGAGCTGGCCGAGGCGGCTGCGGTTGCGGTCGTCGCTGCCGAGACGGGCCTTGAGCGCCGCGTTCTCCTTCTCCAGCGTGGCGAGCCGGTCGTGCCGGTCACCGGAGTGGCGTACGGCGGAGACAGCGTCGCCGACCGGGTCGACCACGGTGGCCACCCCGTCCTCGACCGGACCGAACACCGCTGCCGCGGCCTGTCGGGCACCGTCGACCGGTGACTCCTCCCCGCCGCGGATGTCAACCGTGATCAGCGCGAACGCGATCGCGATCAGCAGCACCAGGAGCAGCCGGCTCTCTCGTGTGTCCCTCACGTGCGGCGGCCGTGCCTTCCTCAATAGAGTTTTCGGGCAACTTCTCAGGCAACTGAGTCTTGGGGGGCTTCGGGGTCTTCGGGGTGTTCAGGGGTCTTTGGCGGCGATGGCGCTCTTCGGGGGAGCTTATGCCGCTATACCAACGATCCGCCGTACGAGAGGAGATCATCTCGTACGGCGGAATCGAAGAGTTACGTCATCTGCGCGGCTGGGCGTCCAGTACCTGCTGGAGCGCCTCGAACTCCTCCACGCACTTGCCGGAGCCGAGCGCCACGCTGTCCAGCGGGTCCTCGGCGATGTGGATGGGCATGCCGGTCTCACGGCGCAGCCGTTCGTCGAGCCCGCGGAGCAGGGCCCCGCCGCCGGTCAGAACGATTCCGCGGTCCATGATGTCGCCGGACAGCTCGGGCGGGCACTTGTCGAGGGTGGTCTTCACGGCGTCGACGATCGCGTTGACCGGTTCTTCGATGGCCTTGCGCACTTCGGCCGCGGAGATCACGACGGTCTTGGGCAGACCGGAGACCAGGTCCCGGCCACGGATTTCGGTGTGTTCGTCGTTGTCGAGGTCGTACGCCGAACCGATCGTGATCTTGATCTGTTCGGCAGTCCGCTCGCCCAGCAGGAGGGAGTACTCCTTCTTGATGTGCTGGATGATCGAGCTGTCCAGTTCGTCACCCGCGACGCGGATGGACTGGGCGGTCACGATGCCGCCGAGGGAGATGACCGCGACCTCCGTGGTGCCGCCGCCGATGTCCACCACCATGTTGCCCGTGGCCTCGTGGACCGGCAGGCCGGAGCCGATGGCCGCGGCCATGGGCTCCTCGATGATGTGCACCTGGCGCGCGCCGGCCTGGGACGAGGCCTCGATGACGGCACGGCGCTCGACGCCCGTGATGCCCGAGGGCACACAGACGACGACACGGGGACGGGCGAGATACCGCCGCTTGTGAATCTTCAGAATGAAGTAGCGGAGCATCCGCTCGGTGATCTCGAAGTCGGCGATGACGCCGTCCTTGAGCGGGCGCACGGCAACGATGTTGCCGGGCGTCCGACCGATCATCTTCTTCGCTTCCGATCCGACCGCGAGAATGCCACCGGTGTTGGTGTTGATCGCGACGACGGACGGCTCGTTGAGTACGATCCCGCGACCCCTGACGTACACCAGCGTGTTGGCGGTCCCGAGGTCGACAGCCATGTCACGGCCGATGAACGACATTGAGTTCCCCATCAGGATTCGTCTGGCCTTCCCAAGTGAAGCGTGTGATGGCTCTGCTTTGGGGCGGCGAAGTTGGTGCGGTGACGTGAAGGCCTACCAGACTTACATCGTAGTCGCGCCTGCACGAACACCACGCGAGGGTCTTCGCCATTGTCAGCATGCGATGTGCCGTCTCGCTTCTGGAGACGGGCGTTCGGGGGTAGGGGTTCCCCCGATCGGCACGCATATGCCGCAGGACGGCCGGTTTTCGCCGGCCGTCCCGGGTCGGCAGCCCTCAGGCGTCAGGGTGAGGTGACGGTGCCTCAGAAGCGGCGAACCCGCGCTAACAGAAACTACGCAAGAAGTTCACCGGACGGATGTGCGAGTACTCAGTCGCGGCCGGGGAAGAAGATCTTCAGCTCGCGCTCGGCCGACTCCTCGGAGTCGGAGGCGTGGATGAGGTTCTCGCGCACGATCACGCCGTAGTCACCGCGGATGGAACCGGGCGCGGCGGCGATCGGGTCGGTCGGTCCGGCGAGCGCGCGCACACCCTCGATGACCCGCTCGCCCTCGACGACGAGCGCGACGACGGGGCCGGAGGCCATGAACTCGACGAGGGGCTCGTAGAAAGGCTTGCCCTTGTGCTCGCCGTAGTGCTGCTCCAGCGTGTCCTGGTCCAGCGTGCGCAGCTCCAGCGCGGTGATCCGCCAGCCGGCCTTGCGCTCGATGCGGCCGATGATCTCGCCGGTCAGGCCGCGACGGACGGCGTCGGGCTTGAGCAGGACGAGGGTGCGCTGAGTCACGAGGGTGGCTCCATTCGGGTCACGTGTGTGCGGTGGTCAGAGGCTACAGGGCCGGTCCGGGCGGGTGTCACGCAGCGTCAGGACTGGTGCCGCCGGTCGACTGGGTCTGCGCCGCGAAGCGGGCCTTCGCCTCGTCGATCTTCCGGCCGTAGTGCACGGACGCCCACCACAGCCCCGCGAACATCGCGCCCATGAAGAACATGGTCGGGACGACGAAGCCGGACGCGATGAGCGCGATCTGCAGGGCCCAGCCGAGCTGCACCCCGCCCGGCCGGGTGATCACACCGCAGAGCAGCACGCACAGCAGCATGGCGATGCCGCTGACCGTCCACACGGTGGACATGGACAGGCCGGGGTCCTTCATGGCGACGAGGCCGGCGAAGCCGATCACGAAGACCTCGCCGATCAGGGTCGAGGCACAGAGCGTACGCACGGCAGGTCAGCCCCTTCCCAGGAGCAGTCGGGCCTCGCCGACGGTGATCACGGAGCCGGTGACGAGCACACCGCCGCCCGAGAACTCCCCGTCCTCCTCGGCGAGGGTGATGGCGGCCTCCAGGGCGTCGTCGAGACGCGGCTCGACCTGGACCCGGTCGTCGCCGAAGATCTCGACGGCGATGGCGGCCAGTTCGTCGGCGTCCATCGCGCGATGCGTGGAGTTCTGCGTGATCACGACCTCGGCGAGGACCGGCTCGAAGGCCTCCAGCAGCCCCCGTACGTTCTTGTCGCCGCTCGCCCCGACCACACCGATGAGCCGGCTGAAGTCGAAGGCCTCGCCCACGGCCTCGGCGGTGGCCCGCGCGCCCGCCGGGTTGTGCGCCGCGTCGAGCACGACGGTGGGAGAGCGCCGTACGACCTCCAGCCGCCCCGGGGACGTCACCGCGGCGAACGCCTTGCGCACGGTGCCGATGTCGAGGGGCTCGGGCCGCTGGGTGCCGACGCCGAAGAACGCCTCGACGGCGGCGAGCGCGACGGCCGCGTTGTGCGCCTGGTACCCGCCGTGCAGCGGCAGGAAGATCTCCTCGTACTCCCCGCCGAGCCCGCGCAGCGTCAGCACCTGGCCGCCGACGGCCACCTGCCTGCTGACGACCCCGAACTCCAGGCCCTCCCTGGCCACCGTGGCGTCCACCTCGACGGCCTTCCTCAGCAGCACCTGGGCCGCGTCGACCGGCTGCTGGGCGAGGATGACGGTCGCGTCCTGCTTGATGATCCCGCCCTTCTCGACGGCGATCTCACCGGGCGTCGTGCCGAGCCGGTCGGTGTGGTCGAGGTCGATGGGCGTCACGACGGCCACATCGGCGTCGATCACGTTGGTGGCGTCCCAGCTTCCCCCCATCCCGACCTCGACGACGGCCACATCGACGGGGGCGTCCGCGAAGGCCGCGTACGCCATACCGGTCAGCACCTCGAAGAAGGAGAGCCTGAACTCCTGCTGGGCGTCGACCATCTCGACGTACGCCTTGATGTCGTCGTACGTCTCCACGAACCGCTCGGCGGAGATCGGCGACCCGTCGAGAGTGATCCGCTCGGTGATCGACTGGACGTGCGGGGAGGTGTACCGGCCGGTGCGCAGGTCGAAGGCGCCGAGGAGGGCCTCGATCATGCGGGCGGTGGAGGTCTTGCCGTTGGTGCCGGTGNNGCGGCTCCCCCAGTACGTCCATCAGCGCGGCGATGCGGCTGACGCTGGGCTCCAGCTTGGTCTCGCCCCAGCGGGTGGCGAGGTCCGCCTCGACCGCGCGCAGCGCCTTGGCGACCTCGGGGTCGTCGGGACGTGCGGGGAGGTCGGTCTCCGGGGCGCCGCCGCCTTGCGTCCGCAGGGTTCGGCTGCCGGCCTCGATGACCGCTAGGTCGGGGTCGCGGTCGGTCTCGGCGTCGACGATGTCGTCGAAGGGGTCGGTGTCGCTCACGGGAGCCAGTCTACGGAGGGGGGCGCCTAGTGGGTGGGG
>NZ_LIQQ01000179.1:0-495 GCF_001418565.1 Streptomyces graminilatus
GTCCACCCCTCTCTCCCACCGACCTTCCGTCGCCCCCCACAGGAGGAATGGCAGTGACCACCGCCGTACCGCACCCGTACGATCCGCTCAGCGCCAAGGAGATGGAGCAGGCCGTCGGCGTGGTGCGTGCCGGTCAGGCGCAGCGGAAATCGATCAAGTTCCCGCTGATACGCCTGGGCCTGCCGGAAAAGGAGCTGGTGCGGGAGTTCGACCCCGAGCGCCCGATCCCCCGGGTGGCCTTCCTCGTCGTCTACGACCCCGAGGCCGGCGCCATGTTCGAGGCGCGGGTCGATCTCACCGACGACAGCCTGGTCTCCTGGGAACACCTTCCCGGTATGCAACCGCCCATCATGATCGAGGAGTTGATGGCGCTCGACGAGATCATCAAGGGCGACCCGGCCGCGGTGGAGGCACTGAAACGGCACGGTGTCGAGGATCTCTCGCAGGTGCAGTTCGACCCCTGGTCGACCGGGACGCTGCCGATCGAGGGCGTGG
>NZ_LIQQ01000179.1:520-17658 GCF_001418565.1 Streptomyces graminilatus
CGGAGAGCGGCAACTACGACGCGCGGAGCGTGGGACATCTGCGCGGCGACCTCCGCCCCATCGAGATCACCCAGCCCGAAGGCCCCTCCTTCACGGTGTCCGGCAATGTGATCGAGTGGCAGCGGTGGCGGCTGCACGCCCACATCGACGTGGTGGAGGGACTCGTCATCAGTGATGTCTCCTACCACGACGGGGGACGCAAGCGCCCGATCATGCACCGGGCCGGCATCAGCGAGATGGTGGTGCCCTACGGCGACACCAGCGACGACTTCTACTTCCGGAACGTCTTCGACGCGGGCGAGTACAGCCTCGGCAAGACGGTCGGTTCGCTCAGTCTCGGATGCGACTGCCTGGGCGAGATCAGATACCTCGACGCGGTGCTCGCCGACGAGTCGGGCACCCCGCACACCGTCACCAACGCCATCTGCCTGCACGAGGAGGACTACGGCATCCTCTGGAAGCACTGGGACTTCCGGTACGTCCAGCAGGCCGAGGTCAGGCGTTCGCGGCGGCTCGTCGTGTCGTCGATCCACACGATCGGCAACTACGAGTACGGCTTCTTCTGGTACTTCTACCTCGACGGGACGATCCAGTTCGAGGCCAAGCTGACCGGCATCGTCCAGACACGGGCGGTCGCTCCCGGCGAGAGGCCCGCCTACGGAACGCTGGTGGCGCCCCAGTTGGACGCGCCGAACCACCAGCACCTGTTCAACATGCGCCTGGACATGGAGGTCGACGGGCCGCGCAACACGGTCGTGGAGGTCGACGCGATCGGTCTGCCGATGGGGCCGGACAACCCGTACGGGAACGCGATCGTCGCCCGCCGCACGGAGATCACCAACGAACGTGACGGCCGCCGGATGTGCGACCCGCTCACCGCGCGTACCTGGAAGATCACCAACCCCGGTGTGCGCAACCGCCTCGGCGAGCCCGTCGCCTACAAACTGGTCCCCTTCGTCGGCCCGACGCTGCTCGCCGCTCCCGAGAGCGATCTGGCGCGCCGCGCCGAGTTCGCGCGGGCGCATCTGTGGGTGACCCGGTACAGCCCGGACGAACAGCACGCGGCCGGCGACTACCCGAACCAGCATCCCGGCGACGGGATCGGCCAGTGGATCGAGCAGGAGCGCGATCTGGTCGACACGGACGTGGTGCTCTGGCACACCTTCGGCACCTCGCATCTGCCCCGGCCGGAGGACTGGCCCATCATGCCGTGCGACTACGTCGGGTTCGCGCTGAAGCCGGTCGGGTTCTTCGACCGCAACCCCTCGCTGGACGTACCGCCCCCGTCAGGACACGGGACGAGCAACTGCCACGCCGTACCGCGGGAGAGCGGCCGGGCCGGGGAGTGACCGGCGCCGGATCCGTACGACCGCCTCGGACGGGTGCGGGCCCGCGGCTGTCCCGCCCGGTCGGCGAACCGGCGGGACGGCCTCGGATGTCATCCCGTGACCGGCTCGGGGCCCGCCCCGCCGACCAACTGCGTCGCGGCCGTCCGGGCGGCCTCCGTCACCAGGTGGGGAACCTGTTCGTCGACGAGCTTGAGACCGATCTGCACCACGCCCAGGCTCGCTGTCGACCAGCCCGAGACCCGGATGGGGGCGGCGACACCGATCGCGCCCTCCTGGAGCGACCCCACGCTGACGGCGTGGCCCCGACGACGCGCCTCGCGGACGTCGGCGGTGTCGTCGTCGCTCTCCGGTCTGCCGGCGAGGATGGCGATCCCGTCCGCGCCGACCGTCAGGGCGTGCCGGGCGCCTTCGCGCATGGCGAGGTGCATCGTGGAGTTCGGTGGTTCCGCCGTCAGCAGGATCAGGGCCTGGTCGCCGTCGGCGACGCTCAACAGCGCCGTGCTGTTGGTCTGTTCGCTGAGCCGGCGCAGAATCGGCAGGACGGTCGTCTGCAACCGTGGTTTGAGCTGCCCGGCCAGTTCGGCCACGCCGAACCCGAGGATGTACCGCGTGCCGAGACGGGCGACGAGGTTGTGCGCCTCCAGGGTGCGCAGCAGACGGTAGACGGCCGCCCGCGCGATGCTCAGCCGCTCGGCGAGTTCTGTCGCCGTGAGACCGTCGGCGTTTCGTGCGAGCTGCGCCAACACCGTCAGCCCGCGGTCAAGAGTCAGGGACGTTTCCCCGCCGGTCGCCGCCACGATCTTCTCGCGCCTCCTGCATCGCTGTGCCGCAGATCATGCCACGGAGGCCGGAAACGCAGTATGCCGCCGACCCCTTGACCCGGCGTCACCGCCATCCCTATGGTTTCAAATATCGTCCACATAGAACGGTAATCGTACTCATGCTAACACGCGCAGCAGCAGAACGGCTGGTCAGCACGGTTCCGACGGAGCCCTACCTCGCCGGGCGATGGGACAGCAGCCAGAGTGCCGACACCTTCGACGTCATCGACCCGGTGACCGAACGACGGCTCACGACCGTGGCAGCGGCCGGGGCCGGCGAGGTGGACAGAGCCGTGTCCCACGCCAGGTCGGCCCTGGACGAGGGGGCGTGGGGGAGGACCGACGGGAGCACCAGAGCACTGCTGCTGCACCGCCTCGCCGATCTGATCGAGGCGCGGAGCGAGGAGTTCGCGATCCTGGAGTCGCTGGACGTCGGCAAGCCCGCCTTCGAGCCACGGGCGATCGATCTGCCCCAGACGATCCAGACCTTCCGCTACTTCGCCGGGTGGGCCGACAAGCTGGAGGGCCGTTCGATCCCGACCGGCGCGTACATGGGCCGGCCCACGCACAGCTACACCGTGCGCGAGCCGGTGGGCGTGGTCGCGGCCATCACACCCTGGAACTCGCCCACCATGATCGGCGCCTGGAAGATCGCGCCGGCGCTCGCCGCGGGCTGTGCCGTCGTCCTGAAGCCCCCGGAGGACGCGCCCCTCACCTCGCTTCTCCTGGCGTCGCTGATCGAGGAAGCGGGCTTCCCGGCCGGGGCGTTCAGCGTGCTGCCCGGACTCGGAGCCGTGACCGGCCAGGCGCTCATCGACCACCCCGGGGTGGACAAGATCTCCTTCACCGGAAGCCCGGAGACGGGATACAAGGTGGCCGTGGCGGCGGCGAAGGGCTTCCGCCGTACGACCCTGGAACTTGGCGGCAAGAGCCCCCAGATCGTCTTCGGGGACGCGAACCTGGACGACGCGACGATGGGTGTCGCGGCCGGCGTCTTCGCGAACCAGGGAGAGGTGTGCGCCGCGGGCAGCCGCATCCTGGTCGCCCGCGCCGTGTACGACGAGTTCGTCGAGCGGCTGGTGGCGCGAGCACGTGACATCAAGGTCGGCGACCCGTTCGACGAGGGCACCACGATGGGCGCGCTGATCAACGCCCGGCAACTGGAGCGGGTTTCCGGCTACATCAAGACGGGAGCCGACGACGGCGCCCGCCTGGTCACCGGCGGCGGCCGGCCGGACCGCAAGGGATTCTTCGTCGAACCGACGCTGTTCGCCGAGGTCGACAACACCATGACGATCGCCCGGCAGGAGATCTTCGGGCCCGTGGGCGCGGTCATCCCGTTCGACTCGGACACCGAGGCGGTCACGATCGCCAACGACAGCGACTACGCGCTGGCCGCCACCCTGTGGACCTCCGACGTCAACAGGGCGCACGCGCTCGCCCGCCGGGTCAAGGCCGGCGCTGTCGCGATCAACGGCTGGGCGCCGCTCGACCCCCGGCTGCCGTGGGGCGGTTCCAAGCTCAGCGGACAGGGGCGCGAACTCGGCTGGGCCGGGATCGAGGCGAACACCGAGGAGAAGTCGGTCACCGCCGTCCTCTCCTACGCACCGGACAAGTGAACAGGCGCCCCGAGGCGCCTTCGCCGGAACGGGCAGCAGAGCTCTGGGAGGGGATTTCCGTGGCAGCACATGTGTTGGTCGTCTACTACAGCGCGACCGGGTCCGTGCACCGGCTCGCACAGGCGGTGGCCGAAGGCGCCGAGTCGGCGGGCGCCGAGGTCCGGCTGCGCAGGGTCGCCGAACTCGCCCCGGACGAGGCGATAGCCGCTAACCCCGACTGGGGCAGGCACCGCGCGGAGACGGAGTCGACCGTCCAGGTCGCCGAACTCGCCGACCTGGAATGGGCCGACGGATACGCCTTCGGCACCCCGACGCGGTACGGCGCCCCGGCGGCCCAGCTGAAGCAGTTCATCGACACCGCCGGAGGCCTCTGGCAGGCCGGGAAGCTGGCGGACAAGCCGGTGACGGCCTTCGTCTCCTCGGCCGAGCAGCACGGCGGCCAGGAGTCGACGATCCTCTCGCTGAACAACGTCTTCTACCACTGGGGCGCGCTCATCGTCCCCCTCGGCTACACGGACGACATCGTCTACGCCGCCGGCGGCAACCCCTACGGCACGTCGTGGCCGGCCGGATTCCCCTCGAACGCCCCGGACGAGGTCACCCTGGACTGCGCCCGCTTCCAGGGCGCCCGGCTGGCACGCTTCGCGACGCTGCTCTCGGCGGACCGGGCGCCGACGCCCGCCGGACAGAGCTGAGCGGGCGAACAAGGGCGCGGTGACCGTCGTACCCGGTCACCTGGGCGCCCGCCTGAACCAACCGGACCAGCGTCCCGTGAGTCAACCGGACTCCTCCCCTCGGGACGCGCGGCCCCGTCGCGGACTCCCCTACCGCGACGGGGCTTTCCCGTCCGTCACACGGACTCGACGTCGGTGGTGGCGAGCTTCGCGTAGACCGCGGGCCGCTTGCGGCGGATCCGGGTCGCGAGGACGACGCCGATCGCGAAGACGATCGGGGTGAGCGCGGCGAGGCCCCAGTTGACGGCCGCCGGAGCGCCGGTGAAGAGATCGAGTTTCGTGCAGACCAGCCCTGTGGTCACGGCCAGGAGGACCGCGGCGGTCGCGGGCGCGACGGTCGTACGCAGGCGTCCCGCCCCGACGAGACCGGGGTTGCGGCGGAAGAAGGCGACCACGGCGCAGGCGGCCAGCGTCTGGAGCGCGAGGATGCCGACCACTCCCGGGGTGTTCACCCACAGCAGGAACTCGTTGTACGGGTGTGCGCCGATCGCGGCGAAGACGCCGGTGACGATCGCCGCGAGCACGGTCTGCGCGATGCCGGAGACCCAGGGCGAGCCGTGCCGGGGGTGGATGCGGCCCAGCGGCGCGGGTGCGGCGCCCTCGACGGACAGCGCGTAGCCGTAGCGCGTGATGGCGTTGTGGAAGGCGAGCAGCGAGGCCAGCAGGCTGCTGACGATCAGGATCCGCTGGAGGTCGGTGGCCCAGCCGCCCACGTACTGGGTCATGGCGGTGAAGAACATCTCGGCCGGGTTCTGCGCGGCGACCCCGATGACCTTGGCGTCACCGAAGGCCTGGACGATGACCCACACGATGAACGTGTAGAAGAGGCCGAGGAAGCCGACGGCCAGATAGGTGGCGCGGGGCACCGTGCGGTCGGGGTCGCGGGCCTCCTCGCGGTACAGGACGGTGGCCTCGAAGCCGATGAAGGCGGCGGTGGCGAGGCCCAGCGGCGCGCTCATCCTCGAGGTGAAGACGTTGGAGGGGGCGAAGGAGGCCAGGCTCAGGCCGTCCGCGCCGCCCTTGACGAGGATCGCGCCTGCCAGCAGCACCAGGACGGCGGTCTCCGCGATCAGCAGCGCGGCGAGGATCTTGGCGCCCACATGGATCGACCGGAAACCGAGGAACCACACGACGGCGATCGCCGCGAAGGCGTACACCGGCCAGGGCAGATCGAGGCCCAGAAGGTCGTTCGCCGTACCGGCGGCGAAGAAGCCGAAGGCGCCGTACGTGCCGATCTGGAGGGCGTTGTACGAGAACACCGCCAGCAGGGCCGCGCCCAGTCCGGCGGGGCGGCCCAGGCCCCGGGCGATGTACGAGTAGAAGGCGCCCGCGTTGCGGATGTGGGGCGTCATGGCGGTGAAACCGACCGCGAACAGGCACAGCACGACGCCGACCGCGAGATAGGCGACCGGGGCACCGATGCCGCCGAAGAGGATGGCGAGCGGGGCGATACCCGCCATCACGGTGAGCGGGGCTGCGGCGGCCACGACGAAGAAGACGATGTCGGCGACGCCGAGCATGCCCCGCTGAAGGTGGCCGGTCGGTTCCGTCCCGGCAGCCGTCGGGGACTGTTGGGGTGCGTGGGAAGTCTGGGGCTCGGTCATGGTGTCTCCGCGTGCTGCGTGAGGATACAGGGTGAGTGAGTTGCTGACCTTGATGAGCGGTTCGGCCGGGGAAGGTGCCTCGCGGCTACCGGGCGCCGGCCGGAACGGGGAAGAGGGTGTAGAAACCGTGGGTGCGCCGGCCGGCGAGCCAGGTGCCCACGACGGGCAGCTCCGCGAGGTCGCCCGGAGCCGCCGTGACCGGGTCGGCGGCGAGGTGCACCAGGTCGGCGCGCATTCCGGGGCGCAGAACGCCCCACTCCCGCTCCTCGAACGCCTGGTGGGCGCAGCCGGCGGAGTAGGCGGCCAGGGCGGTCGCGGTGTCGATCCGCTCCTCGGGGAGCCAGCCGCCCTCGGGGATTCCGTCGGGTGTCTGGCGGGTCACGGCGGTGGCGACGCCACGCAGTGGTTCGTGGTCGGTGACCGGCCAGTCGCTGCCGAACGCGACGCGCGCGCCGGAGGCGAGCAGGGCGGCGATCTGGTACTGGCGCGCGCCGCGCTCCGGGCCGATCCTCGGCAGGGTGAGGTCGGTCATCAGCCGGTCGGGCTGGGCCCACAGCGGCTGGAGATTGGCGATCACCCCGAGTTCGGCGAAGCGGGGCAGGTCGGCGGGGTCGATCAGTTGCGCGTGGGCGATGACCGGACGGCGGTCGCGGGGGCCGTTGACACGGGTCGCGGCCTCGATGGCGTCCAGTGCCACCCGTACACCGCCGTCGCCGAGGGCGTGGATGTGCGGCTGGAAGCCGAGGGCGTCGATCGCGGTGACGGCCTCCGCCAGCTCGTCCGGTGCCCAGTTGGCGATGCCGTGCGAGTGCGCGCAGTCGGTGTAGGGCTCCAGGAGGGCGGCCGTGCCGGACTCGATGACCCCGTCGGCGAAGAACTTCACGGTGTGCGCGGTGAGCAGCCCGGGGGCGGCGCCCTCCACCCGTGCGCGCTTGGCGGTGAACAGCGGGAGCTGCTCGCGCCAGTTCTCCGGCCCGAGGAAGAACCCGAGGTCGGCACGGACCGGCAGCCCCGGGCCGTTGACCGCCGCGGTGATCCAGACCTCGGCGTGCCGCGGTTCCACCCAGGCGTCCTGCACCCAGGTCACCCCGGCGGCGGCGAACCGGGCGGCGGTCTCGCACAGCGCGTCGACCATCGCCTCGTGGGACGGCTGGGGGACGAGGTCGAGGACGGGCTGCAGGGCGCCGAACTCGCGCAGGGTGCCCAACGGCTCGGCGGAGCCCTCCCGGCGCACGATCTCCCCGCCGGCCGGATCGGGCGTGGCGGCGGTGAACCCGGCCCGGCGCAGCGCCTCGCTGTTCACCCACGCCGTGTGGTGGTCCATGGTGCGCAGCACCACGGGCCGGTCCGGGACGGCCGCGTCCAGCCGGCGGGCGTCGAACCGGCCGTCGGGGGCGAGCCAGGCGTCGAAACCGTCGCCGGTGATCCACTCTGCCTCGGGGTGCTCGTCGGCCCAGTGCCGTACCGCCTCGACGATGTCCTCCACGGAGGAGCACTCGCGCACGGGCGCGCCGAGCAGGCCCAGGCCGCCCATCACGGGGTGTACGTGCCCGTCGCCGAACGCGGGCAGCAGCGCGCCCCCGCGCAGATCGACCACGACGGTGCCGGTTCCGCGGGCGGCGAGTGCCTCCGCGCCGAGTGCGCTGATCCTTCCGTCCGTGACGGCGAGGGCGTCGGTCACCGGGCATTCGGCGGCCCCGGTCCTGACGGTCCCTCCGGTGAACACGATGTCGGCCTGCATGGCGGCGGCGTCCTTCCCGTCGTACGAGATCGGAAGAGAACTGAAACTGATTCGGTTTCGGTAATGTAGGGGTCGTCCGGACGGCCGGGAAGTGTTTTACCGAAAGTCATTCGGTAAAGTTCCGGTGACAGCCGCGGGTGGCCGTGTCGCCGCCCGGCGGGCAGACGTACGAAGAGGAGCCCATGTGCCAAGGCCGCGCACCCCGCTGCTGGACCGCCGGCGCATCGGCGCGGCGGCGCTGAGGATCGCCGACGAGCAGGGCGCCCTCACCATTCCCGCCCTGGCGCGGGAGCTCGGGGTCGCCCCCTCCGCGCTCTACCACCACGTCTCCGGCCGCGAGGAGATCATCTCGCTCATGCGGGAGGAACTGGCCCTGGAGACCGGTCCCGACGACTGGGACTCGGCGCAGCCCTGGGAACAGGCCCTGGAGGCATGGGCCCGCTCCTACCGCACGGCCTTCGCGGCCCACCCCGGAGCCGTACCCCTGCTCGCGACGGCCCCGCTGGCCGAGCCCTTCATGCACGCGATGTACGAGAAGGTCGCCGAGCTCCTGCTGTCGGCCGGCTTCACCACCGGCCAGGTCATGCCTCTGATCAACGCGCTGGAGAGCTTCATCCTCGGTTCGGTCCTCGACATGGTCGCGCCGCCGGTGATGGTCCCCGCCGTGACCCGGGAGACCACCCCCCACCTCGGCGCCGTACTCGACGACACCCCCACCGACCACCGCCGGGCCGAGCTGGCGTTCGACGTCGGTCTGCGGGCCATGCTCACCGGCTTCCGGGAGCTCTCGCCCCGCTGACCGGAGCACGGGACCGTACCGCGCCACACCCACCCATCACCGGAGGAGCCCCGCATGACCGCCGCTTTCCACATCCTGACCACCGGCTACGCCGACGAGCGGGTGGCCGGCACCGTCACCCTGCTCCTGGACGGCGACACGGTCGTGGTCGCCGACCCCGGCATGGTCGCGGACCGCCGGCTCATCCTGGACCCGCTCGCGGACCACGGACTGACCCCCGAGGACGTCACCGACGTCGTCTTCAGTCACCACCACCCGGACCACACCCTCAACGCGGCCCTGTTCCCCCGCGCCCGCTTCCACGACCACATGGCGATCTACCAGAACGACATCTGGGAGGACCGCGACGCCGACGGATACCAGCTCTCGCCGTCGATCACCCTCATGACGACCCCCGGCCACACCGCCGAGGACGTCAGCACCCTGGTCGCGGCCCCCGAGGGCCTGGTGGTCCTGACCCATCTGTGGTGGACCGCCGAGGGGCCCGCCGACGACCCCTTCGCGCCCGACCGCGAGCAACTGCGGGCGGCCAGGGAGAAGATCCTGGCCCTCGGCCCGGCCCTGATCGTGCCGGGCCACGGGGCACCCTTCGTACCGTCGGCTTCGACGCCCGTCTGACGAGTCGCCTCCGGTGTCGCCGGGGTTCGGCTGGAGAACACCGAGATCCCGTACTCCGCACAACTGACGCCGGCCGCCGTGACGGCGGCGCACGAGCGCGGCTGTCTGCTCATGACGATGCCGAACTCGATGTCCTCGTGGATGTGGCTGAACACGCCGGCCGGGACCACGGGCTCCGGGTGCCTCGGGACCCGCTGGTGGTGTGCGTCAGCGCGGACCCGGACTACGCGACGGCCGGCCCGCCCGTCACCATGCTCGGCCTTTGCCCGGAACGGGTGGGCACCGAGGCGGTCGGCCTGCTGATCGCGGTCATCAACTCCCGCGGCGGTGTGGACCGGCACCGGCTCGTACAGCCGGTGCCGCCGCCCCGCCGGTCCACGCGACGCCCCGTGCCGCGGAGAAGAACCACACCCTGATACATAGGATGTATTAGCGGGTATGGAGGGGGTCTTTGTCCAGGGGTGCGGCAAGGACAGAGGGGCCTGCCCGTCCGGACCGGCTCCACCTGCCGGCCGCTCGCACCCCGATCGCCCACAAGCACCCCGCCGGGGCCCCGACCCGGCGGGGTTGGCGCGTGCAACGGATGCGCGGCGGGGCTGTCGTGACGGGGTGTCAGGGAAAACCGCACGTGTGGATGGCGTGAAAAATCGGCGACAACCTACCCCTGAAATGAGTACTACTCATTTTTGGATTATGGATAACCGGATGACTCGGTTCGAGTGGCGGTGGGCCGTCCATCGCCATGGTGAGCCGTGCCGTGAGCTGGACTATCTCCCGACTACGGGTGGTTCGCCCGGGGGTGGTAGCAGGTGCAGCCGCGTGTCGTCGATGTTGCGTCGATGAAAAATAGGTATGTCTATCGTCTTGACTGGGAGGCTGTTCTGCATCGATAAATGCAACTCATAAGGAACGGGGTTCGAGGAGGAACCAAAGATGAGACCTCTACGCTTCGGCGCAGGGACGGTCACGGCGCTCGCGGTGGCGACTGTCGCCTTCGCCGCCGTGCTGCCGGTTCAGCCCGCCTTCGCGGCGGCGACGAACTTCTACGTCGACCCGGTGAACGGCAACGACAGCAACTCGGGCACCAGCACCGGCTCGGCCTTCAAGACCGTCCAGGCCGCCAAGGCCGCGGTCGCGGCCATCAACTCAAGCATGTCCGACGACATCGTCGTGAACCTGCGCGGAGGCACGTACCCCCTCACCGCTCCGATCACTTTCGGCGCCAGTGACTCGGGCAACAACGGCCACACGGTCATCTACCAGGCGTACAACGGCGAGACGCCCGTGATCAGCGGCGGCAAGGCGATCACCGGCTGGACCACGGCCTCGAACGGCGAGTACAAGGCGTCCGTGGGCAGCCTCGACTTCCGGCAGCTCTACGTCAACGGCGTCCGCGCCACCCGGTCCCGCTACCCCGACATCGGCTCGGACTTCCAGCTCCAGGGCAGCGACAAGCCCAACAAGCTGCTGAAGGTCCTCAGCTCGCAGGTCTCCAACTGGAACCAGCTGAGCAGGGTCGAGATGATGCTGGAGACGCAGTGGGGCGAAAGCTACCTGCGGCTGAACTCGATCAGCTCCGCCAACGGCATCGCCAACATCTCGATCCAGAACCACGAGGCGGGCATCCTCTTCCAGCGCCCCTGGCCGCAGCTCTCCGACGGCTCCCCCCTGCACTTCGAGAACGCCCACGAGTTCCTCAACGAACCGGGCGAGTTCTACGTCGACACGGCCACGCAGACCGTGTACTACAAGCCCCGCGCCGGCGAGGACATGTCCACGGCCACCGTGCAGGCGCCGGCGGTCGAGACGCTCTTCGACGTCAAGGGTGCGAACCTCAACAGCCCCGCCCACGACCTGAAGTTCTCCGGGATCACCTTCACCCAGACCACCTGGATGGAGGCGACCAACAACGGCTACCTCAACGCCCAGAGCGGCAACTACAACATCTCGTCCGACAACAACAACAACCAGTTCGTCGGTCGTCCGCCCGGCGGGGTCCAGGCCGCGAACGCGGACCGGATCTCCTTCACGGGCAACACCTTCACGCAGATGGGCGCCTCCGCCCTCGACCTGTCCCACGGCGTGCACGACAGCACCGTGACCGGCAACGTCATCACCGACATCTCCGGCAACGGCATCAACGTCGGCAAGTTCTCCGACCCGACCGTGGAGTACCACAGCGTCTACAACCCGCCCACCACACCGGCCGGTGAGGACGCCCGGGAAGTGGTCAAGAACATCACCATCAAGAACAACCTGATCACCCGGATCGGTGAGGACTACCTCGGAACCGCGGGCATCGACGCGGGCTTCGTCAACAGCACCACCATCGACCACAACGACATCTCCGACACCCCGTGGGCCGGTATCTCGCTCGGCTGGGGCTGGCAGTCGGCGGCCAACGCCGAGGGGAACAACAGCATCAGCTTCAACCGCATCGGCAACGTGATGAACCGGCTGTGCGACTCCGCCGGTATCTACCACCTGTCGAACGACCCGAACACGGTCATCAACGGCAACTACGTCCACGACGTGCTTCGGTCCCCGGTCGCCTGCGGCTCGGCCGTGTCCGGCATCTACCTGGACGAGGGGTCGAACAACATGACCGTCTCGAACAACGTGCTGTCGCAGACCGACACCCAGATCAACCAGAACCGCAACGGCACCAACGTCACGCTCACCAACAACACGACCTCCGGCGACACGGTGATCAAGGCCTCCGGTCTTGAGTCCGCCTACCAGGGGCTGTTGACGAAGCTCAACCTCGCCTACAACAAGTCGGCGTCCTCCTCGTCGGTCTACGGTGTCGGCACGGAGGCCTCGAAGGCTGTCGACAACGACGGCGCGACCGGCTGGTCGCCGACCGGGGCCGACACCTCGGCCTGGTGGCAGGTCGACCTGGGCAAGGCCTACCAGCTCGGCCAGTTCTCCCTGACGACCCGCCAGAACCTGGACCAGTCCGAGACCCGCGGCAACTTCGAGGTCCGGGGCTCCAACGACCCGTCCTTCGCCAGCTACACCGTCCTCGGACGCCAGACGAGCACCCTGCCGTACACCGCGACGCTCAACGGCAACATCGACGTCCGCCAGCAGTTCCGCTACGTACGGGTCGCCAAGACCGACGGCGCGTACTTCTACATCACGGACTTCAGCGTCCAGCAGGGCGGCGGCGCGCTCCAGGCCGCGACCGGCCAGCCGAACACCAACCCGTCGTCCTTCTACACGATCACCAACGTCAACAGCGGCCAGGTCATGGACGACTCCGGCTGGTCCTCGGCCGACGGCAACCCCATCACCCAGTGGTCGAGCACCGGTAACGTCAACCAGCAGTGGAGCATCATCCCGGTCAGCGGGCAGCTCTACAAGATCGTGAACAGGTTCAGCGGCAAGGCCCTCGACACGGGCTGGGCCAGCCACTGGCGGGGAACCTACACTCAGCAGAACACCTACAACGGCAGCAACAACCAGCTCTGGTACTTCGAGCAGACCACCGGTGGCTACCTCATCCGCAACTACGAGAGCCGGCAGGCCCTCCAGGTGAAGGACGCGTCGACGACGAACGGCGCCACCATCGAACAGTCGGACGCCGTGAACCAGACCAACGGGATCTGGACGATCCAGTAACCAACCCCTGAGCGCGGAGCACCGTCCCGCGCCGAGTACACGGAGCACCGTCCCGGAGGTCCCGGGGCGGTGCTCCGCCACGTACGGGGAGACGCGTTCGGGACGACCTGTTCAGGTGACCCGTTCAGGGTGATGAAAAATCACCAGTACTCGCGGAATTCGGCCCACGACCGGTCAGGGCCGGGCACGTACGTTTTTCGCATGTCAACCAGCAAGCAACTCCTGACGTCGGTTCAGGCGGCGCGCTTCGTCGCGCAGGGATTTCTGCGCCTGGACGCGGTGGTGCCGCAGGAGATCAACGAACGGGCGATCGCGACCCTGACCGAGGGCCTGCCGGGTGTGCCCTACGGCACTCCGCTGAGCAAGGCGTTCGCCGAGGACACCTTCGTCCACGAACTGCTCGGACTGCCGGCCGTCGCGGGCGCCGTCGAGAGCCTGGTCGGCCCCGACCCGACCGTCGACCACCACGCGATCCACGTACGCGAGCCGCACGAGGGCCACGCGCAGCCCCTCCACGGCGACGCGATCATCGACGTACGGCCGGACGCGTTCGACATCCAGCTCATGTACTACCCGCACGAGGTGACCGCCGAGATGGGCGGCACGCTCAGTGTGCCCGGCAGTCATCTGCGCAGGATCAACGAGACGGACGTCGGCCGCGTCCAGAACCTCCGCGGGCAGACGCGGCTGACCTGCCCGGCGGGCACGGTCGTCCTCCTGCACCACGGTATCTGGCACGGCGGTCGCCGCAACGACACCGCCCGCCGCCGCTTCATGTACAAGCTCCGCCTCAACCCGACCGTGCCCCAGGTGCGGCTCTGGGACACCACCGACCTGCACGACCCGGCGGTGTACGCGGAACTCAACACCTACTTCCCCTGGGCCGAGCAGGCCACCGCCCGACTGGAGATCTACAACCGGGTCCTGCTGTGGCGGGCCCTGACCGGCGACGAGTCGTTCGACGTCGAGTACTGGGTCACGCGCGTCACCAACCGGCCGGCCCTGAGGAGTCACGCATGAGCTTGAGACAGCGGGTTCTGGTCCTCTATCTGTCGACGTCGGCACTCGACTCCGACGTACTGGGCTGGTCAGAGTACGACGGGACCGGACGGACCCGGCCGACGACCGGCGACAGCGACGAGCCGCCGTACGCCACCGGGCTCGCCGCCCTGCTCGACGGGTGGCGGCTGTTCCAGGCGGCCCAGTTGCTGCCGCCGCAGTCCGGTCACGAGTACGACGTCTCCTTCCTCAAGCACGAGTTCTTCTTCGAGAAGCTGGAGGAACTGGAGGCAGGCGAACGCCCCTGACCAGGCCCCTGACCAGGCCTCCGACCCCGGCCCCGGATCAGTAGCCGTAGATCATCTTGTAGGCGACCTCCGGCAGGAACTGCCCGGCCGAGGAGCCGCCGCCGACACCGCAGTTGCCGTCGGACTCGCCCGGGACCTTGATCCACAGGAGCATCTCGGCGCCTCCGCCCAGCCGGGTGGGGGTGCCGATCCGGCGGCCCGAGGGGTTGCACCACTGGCCGTTGGCGCCGTTGCCGTTGCGGCTGGTGTCCACGACGAACGGCTTGGTGTAGCCGTACCGGGCGCTCAGCTCGGCGTTGACGGCGTTGCCGTACGCGGTGTTCTCGCCGGTGGTCACGTAGTTGGAGATGTTGAGCGAGAAGCCGTGGGCCTGTCGCAGGCCGGCTTCGTGGAGGCGCTTGGCCATGGTCGCCGCGCTCGCCCAGGCCGGGTTGCCGGAGTCCAGATAGACCCAGGTGTTGGGGGCCTGGCGGTTGAACTCGGCGAGCGCGCCGCTGAGCATGGCCCGGCGTTCGTCGATCTGGGCCTGGTTCATGCAGCCGTAGTCCCCGAGGGAGTCCGGTTCGAGGACGACGACCGCGGGGCGGCCCCCGATCCCGCCCGCGAACTGGGCGATCCAGTTGGCGTAGGCGGCCGGTGAGGAGGCTCCGCCCGCGGAGTGCCCGCCGCAGTAGTCGCGGTTGTAGATGTTGTAGGCGACCAGGACGGGCAGCTTGTCCCGGGCGTCGGCCGCGCCCGCGTAGGCGCCGGTGGCGGTGCCGATGGTGCCGCTCCAGGAGCCGAACCAGCGGGCCGTCGGGGTGTTGGCGATGGAGGCGTTGATCGCGGACGCCCGCCCGTCGCCGGGGTTGGCGGTGACCCACCGCTTGGCGCTGGAGTCGGGGTCCGCGTAGAACCCGCTGGTCATGGATGTCGGGTCGGCCGCGTGGGCGGACGTTGCGGTGGCGAGCGCGAGCGGCAGCGAGGAGAGCGCTGCCGCCAGGGCGAGGAGTCTGCGGCGCATGACGGTACCTCGGTTCTCCGACGGGGATGTGTCGGTGGTCGGTGGTCTGCGGTCTTCTGTGAAGGCGGGGAGCGCTTCCGTCGGAAGCGCTCCCCGGTGTGCGGTCGGTCAGTGTGCGGGTGCGGTCAGCAGGTCGAGTTGGTCTGGGTCAGGAGGCCGAGCCGCCACGGCAGGAGGTTGTAGTCGCCGCCCGCGCTGGGGTTCAGGCCCTGATAGAGGTACTGGAGCCGGCAGGCGGGGATGGTGAGCGTCTGGTCGTAGCCCGCCCGGATCATCTCGCCGTGACTGACGTCCCGGGTCCAGGCGCCCGAGGGGAAGCTGACGTTGTTCGCCCGGGCGAAGGGGTTGCTCTCGGACGCGGCGAGCTGGGTCCAGGAGCCGCCGAGGCTGGGGGCCGTCCAGGAGCGGAAGTAGCGCCGCCCGTCGGACCCGATGGCCTCGACGAGCAGCAGGTACTGGTTGCTGCCCTGCACCTTGTACACGTTGCTCGCCTCGAACAGCGCGTTCTTGGAGTCCCGCATCGCGATGACGGTGTTCGTGAACCCGTTCGGGAACTGGCCGAGGGTCGTCTGCGAGCGGTACAGGTGGCCGTTGTCGTCGGAGGAGAACAGGTAGCAGTTGGCGCTGTCGCAGATCACCCACATGTCGACCCAGTAGCCGTTGCCGATGTTCTGCCTGATGATGTCGGGCATCGACGAGTAGAAGTTGCGCGGCGCGCTCCACCCGTTGGGGTTGCTGATGTCGGGGTTGGTCGAGTACGAGGCGTTGCCGGTCTGGTAGACGAGGTACCACAGGCGTTGCGGCGCGTTGTAGAAGACCTGCGGCGCGGCCCGGTATCCGGCCCCGATGGCCGAACGGTCCAGGTAGTAATGGGTGGCCGAGCCGGCCTGGGACCAGTCGCTGAAGTTCAGGTAGACCAGGTTGTAGCCGGACGAGCTCGCGGTGCTGGCGAACACGTGGTACTTGCCGTTGTACTGGACGACCGTCGGGTCCTTGAGACCGGCGATGTTGTGCGTCGCGTCGGACTTCGGCCCGATCAGGGAGCCGCTGGAACTCCACGTGTACCTGCCGGGCAGGGCAGCGGCGGCGGAGGCACCGCGCGTGGTGCCGGAGGCGACGCGGGTCGCGGCGGGTGTGCCGCCCATCGCCGTCAGCGCCGCGTTGTACGCCGGCTTCTTGTTGCCGTTCCGGTCGAACAGCAGCGGGTTCTCGTTGCTGCGCCAGGAGTCGCTGTCACGGATGCCCCAGACCGTGATGCCGGTGCAGCGCGGGACGTTCATGCAGGCCTTGACCGTGTTCGTGTACGCGTTCGGAGACGCCTGCGCGATGTCCAGTTCGGTGAGCTGGACGTCCACACCGAGGGCGGCGAAGCTCGAGATCGTCGTCTGGAAGCTGCCGGGAGGACCACCGGCGCCCAGGTGGGCCTGGAGGCCGACGCAGTCGATGGGCACGCCGCGTTGCTTGAAGTCGCGGACCATGCGGTAGACGCCCTGGGTCTTGGCGGCGTTCCAGTCGTCGATGCTGTAGTCGTTGTAGCAGAGCTTGGCTCCCGGGTCGGCCGCCCTGGCCGTACGGAACGCCTCCTCCAGGAAGCCGGTGCCCAGCACGTCCCGGAAGACCGAGCTGCGGAGCTGCCCGCTGCCGCCGTCGGCGAAGGCCTCGTTGACCACGTCCCAGGTGTAGATCTTGCCCTTGTAGTGGTTCGCCACCGTGGTGATGTGGTTGTTCATCACGGACCGCAGGGTGTTCGCGTCCCTGATGGAGCTGACCCAGCCGGGCAGTTGGGAGTGCCACACCAGGGTGTGGCCGCGCATGCGCTGCCCGTGGGACTGCGCGCGGCTGACGATCTGGTCGCCGGGGCCGAAGTTGAACCTGCCGCGGGACGGCTCGGTCGTGTCCCACTTCATCTCGTTCTCGGG
>NZ_LIQQ01000018.1 GCF_001418565.1 Streptomyces graminilatus
GTCTACGAGGCCAGGCACCGCCCCGACTGGCTCCCCGTCCCCATGGCGGCGATCGAGCGACTCGCCGTCCGAGGAGGCTGACCGCTGTGGCCCTGCACGATCCCGCCCTCCCCGACACGCCCTCCCTGGGCAGACCGGACGCCCTGTGGGACCCCGCCGACAAGCGGCGACTGCTGGCCGGCGCCCATCACGACCCGCACGCGCTCCTCGGCGCGCATCCGGTGCCCGGCGGCGGGACCGTCTTCCGTGCGCTGCGCCCCTGCGCGCGGGGCGTGAGCGTGCTCGTCGACGGGCTGCCGCACCGGCTCGACGACGACGGTGACGGCTTCTTCAGCGCCGTGGTCCCCTGCGGTCCGACCCGCACCGCGCCTCCCGCCTACACGCTGCTGGTGTCGTACGAGGGCGGTGACTCGGAGGTCGAGGATCCCTACCGTTTCCTGCCCGCGCTCGGTGAGCTGGACCTGCATCTCATCCGGGAGGGCCGGCACGAGGAGCTGTGGAAGGCGCTGGGCGCCGAGCCGATGACCCACCAGGGCGTCACCGGCACCCGCTTCACCGTCTGGGCGCCGAACGCGCGAGGCGTCCGGGTGGCCGGGGACCTCAACTTCTGGGACGGCACGGCGTATCCGATGCGGTCCCTGGGTTCCTCGGGGGTGTGGGAGCTGTTCGTGCCCGGTGTGGGTGAGGGCGAGCGGTACAAGTTCGAGATCGTGGGCCGAGGCGGCGGCCGGGTCATGAAGGCGGACCCGATGGCCCGGCGCACCGAGGTGCCGCCCGCGACGGCGTCCGTCGTCACCGCCTCGCACTACGAGTGGGGCGACGAGGAGTGGCTGGCGGGCCGGCGGGGATCGGCCGTGCACGAGGAGCCGTTCTCCGTGTACGAGGTCCATCTGCCGTCCTGGCGCCCGGGGTTGACGTACCGTCAACTCGCCGACGAACTCCCGGCGTATGTCCGGGACCTGGGCTTCACCCATGTGCAGTTGATGCCGGTCGCCGAGCATCCCTTCGGCGGGTCCTGGGGGTACCAGGTCACCTCGTACTACGCCCCGACGGCCCGGCTGGGCTCCCCCGACGACTTCCGGTATCTGGTCGACGCGCTCCACCGGGCCGGTGTCGGTGTCCTGTTGGACTGGGTGCCCGCCCATTTCCCCAAGGACGAGTGGGCGTTGGCGCGGTTCGACGGGGAGCCCCTCTACGAACCCGGGGACACGCGGCGGGCCGAGCATCCGGACTGGGGGACCTACGAGTTCGACCTCGGGCGGACCGAGGTACGGAACTTCCTGGTCGCCAACGCCGTCTACTGGTGCGAGGAGTTCCACCTCGACGGGCTGCGGGTCGACGCGGTCGCCTCGATGCTCTATCTCGACTACTCGCGCGATTCCGGGCAGTGGACGCCGAATGTCCACGGCGGGCGGGAGGATCTGGACGCGGTCGCCTTCCTCCAGGAGATGAACGCCACGGTGTACCGGCGGGTCCCGGGCGTGCTGACCGTCGCCGAGGAGTCCACCGCGTGGGACGGGGTGACCCGGCCCACCGACAGCGGCGGGCTGGGTTTCGGTCTGAAGTGGAACATGGGGTGGATGCACGACTCGCTCGGCTACGTCCAGCACGAGCCCGTCCACCGCAAGTACCACCACCATGAGATGACGTTCTCCATGGTGTACGCGTACAGCGAGAACTACGTCCTGCCGATCTCCCACGACGAGGTCGTCCACGGCAAGCGGTCGCTGGTGTCGAAGATGCCGGGAGACTGGTGGCAGCAACGGGCGAACCACCGCGCCTATCTCGGATTCATGTGGGCCCACCCGGGCAAGCAACTCCTGTTCATGGGGCAGGAGTTCGCCCAGGGTTCCGAGTGGTCGGAGGCCGACGGGCCGGACTGGTGGCTGCTGGACCCGCAGTACGCGGCCGAGCCCGATCACCGGGGCGTCCGCGATCTCGTCCGTGATCTCAACACCGTGTACCGGCGCACGCCCGCTCTCTGGCAGCGCGACACCGACCCGGCCGGTTTCCGGTGGGTGGCCGGGGACGCCGCCGAGGACAACGTCTTCGCGTTCCTCCGCTACGACGCGGAGGGCATCCCACTCCTGTCGGTCAGCAACTTCTCGCCGGTCGTCCGCCACGACTACCGCCTCGACGTTCCCGGCACGGTCCCCGGCTGGGAGGAGGTCCTCAACACCGACGGCGCCCGCTACGGCGGCGGCGACGTCCGCAACCCCGGGGTGGTGACGTCCCGGTCGGGGTCCCTCCGGCTGATCTTGCCGCCGCTCGCCACGGTGTGGCTGACGCCAAAACGTGGGTGAAGACGGAAAAACACTTCCGAAACCTCTGCCGGGAAATCGACTTCACAATTCCCGACAACAATGCCGCCACCTGAGCTACATTCGTTCACCGTCGATAACTCCACTCGTCGGCGCGGTCACAGCCAGTACGATCCAGGAGCAGCGCATGCGCGATTCCGCCCTCGCTCCCCTCAATTCCACCGCTACCGCACCGCTGACCGGCGGACTCGCCGACAGCGTCTTCGACACGGCGCTCCGCGCACCGGACATGCCGCAGCTCGCGCGCCGCCCCGACCCGGCCGAACAGGTCTGGAAGCAGGTGACGGCCGCCGAACTGCGGGACGAGGTCGTCGATCTGGCCAAGGGGTTCATCGCCTCCGGCATCTCCCCGGGCCACCGCGTCGCCATCATGGCCCGCACCCGCTACGAGTGGACGGTGCTCTGCTACGCGCTCTGGGCGGTGGGCGCCGAGGTCGTGCCGATCTACCCGACCTCCTCGCGCGACCAGGTCGCCTGGATCCTCTCGGACTCGCAGTGCAGCGCCGTCGTCGTCGAGGACGAGCAGGGCCTCATGACCGTCGGTTCGGTGTGCACCTCGCTGCCCCTGCTGCGCCATGTGTGGCAGTTGGACGACGGAGCCCTCGCCCGGCTCGTTGAGCTGGGGCGGCCGGTGCCGACGACGACGGTCGACTCGATGCGCCGGATCGTGCTGCCGGACTCGGCCGCCGTGGTCGCGTACACGTCCGGCACGACCGGGCAGCCCCGTGGCTGCGCGCTGACCCACCGCAGTCTGGCCAGCCCGTGCGACACCCTGCTCGCTGGCTGGCGGCAGACGACGGCACCGCCCGGAGTGCAGCCCAGGATCCTCGCCTTCCTGCCCTTCTCCCACGTGTACGGCCTGATGATCCAGGGCCTGTGCCTGCGCGGCGGCCTGCTCATGGGCCACGAACCCGACCTGAGCGGGGAGGCGCTGTCGGCGGCGCTGCTGTCCTTCCGCCCGACGTTCCTGTACGCGGTGCCGTCGGTGTTCGAGAAGATCTACAAGAACTTCCTGCGCGTGGCCCAGATGTCGGGCCGGGGCAGTGTGTTCGAGCGGGCCGTCGGTACCGCGCGGGACTTCGCCACGGCCGCCGAGCGGGAGCGGCTGGGCACGGGCCCCGGACCCGGTTTCGACCTGCGCCTCCAGCACGCCCTCTACGAACGGACGGTGTACCGCAAACTCCGTGCCGCCCTCGGCGGTCAGGTGTGCGGCGCGGTGTCGGGCGGCTCGCCCCTCAACCGTGAACTCGTCCTGTTCTACTCGGGTATCGGCATCCCCGTCCATGACGGCTACGGCCTGACCGAGACCAGCGGGGGCATCACCGTGCAGCCCGTGGGCCGGGAGAAGTTCGGGACGGTCGGGCAGCCGCTGCCCGGCACGGAGATCCGGGTCGCGGCGGACGGCGAGATCCTGGTGTACGGCGCCCCCGTGTTCCAGGGGTACGTGAACGACGAGGCCGCGACCCGGGAAGCGCTGCGGGGCGGCTGGCTGGCCACCGGGGACATCGGGCGGCTGGACCCGGAGGGGTATCTGACGATCACCGGGCGCAAGAAGGACATCATCATCACCAGCAGCGGCAAGAGCATCGCTCCGGCCGCCCTGGAGCAGCGGCTGCGTATTCATCCGCTGGTGCACCAGGCGGTGATCGTGGGCGACAACCGGCCGTGCGTGGGCGCGCTGATCACCCTCGACCCGGACTTCCTCGCCCACTGGCGCGCCACGCTGGCCCTCCAGGAGGACACACCGCACCGCCAGGCGCGCGAGGAGAACGCCCTGCGGGAGGAGATCGGGCGGGCCGTCGCCGCCGCCAACAGCGCGGTGTCGCGGTCCGAGTCGATCCGGGTGTTCCGGGTCCTCGCGGAGCCCTTCGCCCTCAGCAACGGTCTGCTGACGCCCTCGATGAAGCTGCGCCGGGACGCGATCGTGCGGCACTACGCCTCCGAGATCGACGCGATGTATCAGGCCAGGGCACGCACCCCCCGGTCGAACGCGGCGGCGGAGGAGCTCGCGCTCTGGGACGACTCGGACAACGTTTTCCGCTGAGCGGATGGGCCGTACCCGGCCCGGACCGTGGTTGACGGTACGGCGGAGGCGCCCGCAGAGTGATCTCCGTACCGGCCTCCCGTACGGATTGGACGCTGCCGTGACCAGTACCGCCGCCGCACCGTGGTCGCACGCGCCCGTCAGGGTCGGTCTCGTCGGCGCCGGACCCTGGGCGCGGGGTGTGCACGCGCGTGTGCTGGCCGCCGGGCCGGAGACCGAGCTCGCCGGGGTCTGGGCGCGGCGCCCCGAGGCGGCCCGGGAGACGGCGGCGCGGTACGGAGCCCCGGCCGTCGCCCGGTTCGAGGAACTGCTCGACTCCTGCGAGGCATTGGCGTTCGCCGTGCCGCCCGCCGTACAGGCCGGTCTCGCCCTGCGGGCCGCGCGGGCGGGCAAGGCGCTGCTGCTGGAGAAACCGGTGGCCGAGGAACTCGGAGCGGCCCGGCGGCTGGTGGACGCGATCGACGAGACCGGGGTCGTCTCCCAGGTCCTCCTGACGAACCGCTACCACCCCGAGACTCGCCGGTTCCTCAAGGCGGCGCGCGAGGCAGACGTGTTCGGCGCGCGGGCGTGCTTCCTCAGCGGCGCCTTCCTGGACGGCCCGTTCGCGACGCCATGGCGGCTCGAACACGGCGCGCTGCTCGATCTGGGACCGCACGTTCTCGATCTGCTCGACGCGGCCGTGGGGCCAATCACGCGGGTGCGCGGCACCGGCGATCCGCGCCGCTGGATCGAACTCACCTGCGAGCACGAGAACGGCGCGGTCAGCCAGGCCTCCCTGTCCGGTTCGGTGAACGTGCCGCAGGGGACCGCCCGTGTCGAACTCTTCGGTTCGGGCCCGGAGTTGGTGTTCGACGGCACCGGACTCGACCACGAGGAGAGCTGGCCGGTGCTGCGCCGGGAGTTCGCGACCGCCGTACGCGCCGGCGTCTCCGGCGAGCTCGACGCCCGCCGGGGCCTTCGTCTGCAGTCGCTGATCGCCCAGGCGTCCGAGGGCTGAACACCGCGACAGGGCCGTCCTCTGCAAAAAACAGACTCATGTGCCAAAAAAACAGACTCGTGCCCGCCGCCGAGGTGCCCGGCGCCTCCGCAACGGCTGAAATGGGGGGAGGGGAAGCCGCCGGAGCCGGGCGGTGCGCCGCCACGGCGGACGTCTTCCCTCCGGATCTCCGGCGAGGAGCCCTGCTCATGACCAAAGCGACAAAGCTGCTGACCGCCCTGCCCCCGCCCCGCCGCGAGCGTCTGCTGGCGCTCGCGACGGAGGTGTCCTTTCCCGAGGACTTCAGGATCTTCGAGGCGGGCGACACCGCCGACCGTTTCTGGGTCATCCGTTCCGGCGCGGTCTCCCTGGTCCAGCAGGTGACGCCCGTGCAGCGGGTGACCGTGGCCAGTCTGGGCTCGGGCGATCTGCTCGGCTGGTCCTGGCTCTTCCCGCCGCACAGGTGGGACTTCGGCGCCGAGGCCTTCAGTCCCGTACGCGCCTACGAGTTCGACGCCACGGCGGTACTCGAACTCTGCGACGAGGACCCGGCCCTCGGAATGCAGTTGGTGCGGGTCATCGCCGAGATCCTCGCCCATCGGCTGGAACTGACCCGGGGCAGGCTGATGGAGCACTTCGCCCTGCACAAGCGGGGGCCCGGGTAGGGAATCGCCCGCCGGTCACCGGACGCGGTAGCGGCGCAGCGCCGGCATCGCGGCCGTCAGGGCCAGGGTGACGGCGACGACGAGGAGTCCGCCGCCGGCGACGGCCGTACGGGGGCCCAGGGCGGCTGCCGTGGTGCCGTGCAGCAGGTCGGCCAGGCGGGGTCCGCCCACGACGACCACCGTGAAGACGCCCTGCATCCGGCCGCGCATCTCGTCGGTCGCCGCCGACAGCAGGATCGCCACCCGGAAGACGCTGGAGACCATGTCGGCGACACCTGCGGCGGCCAGGAACGCCACCCCCGCCCACAGGCTGGTGCTCAGCCCGAAGCCGGTGATCGCCAGCCCCCAGGCGACGACCGAGCCGATCACCATCCAGCCGTGCCGTCGTGCCCGCGAGAACGTGCCGGAGAACAGACCGCCGAGCACAGCGCCCACGGGGATCGCAGCGAACATCAGGCCGAGGGCGCGGCCCTCCCCGTAGGAGGCGTACGTCTGGGCGGCGAGCTGCGGGAACAGGGCTCGGGGCATGCCGAAGACCATGGCGACGATGTCGGCGAGGAAGGAGAGCAGGAGCACCTTGTGCAGGGCGATGTAGCGGAACCCGGCCACGATCTCCCGTGGGCCCGCCTTCCGGGAGGCCTCGGGCCCCGGCGGGAGCGCGGGCAGCCGTACGACGGACCACAGGGCGACGCACAGGGCGAGCGCGTCGGCCAGATACAGCTCGGCGAGGCCGAAGACGGGTATGAGGGCGCCGGCGAGCAGCGGTCCGGCGACCAGGCCGGTCTGCATCACCGTGGTGCCGAGGGCATTGGCGGCGGTGAGTTCCTCCTCGGGGACGAGCTGGGCGACGACGGCGCTGCGGGCCGGTGAGTTCAGGCCGAAGAACGCCTGCTGGAGGGCGAGCAGGATCATCAGGGCGGTCACCGAGCCGAGGCCGGCGAGGGCCTGGATCCAGAACAGCAGCGAGGTGACGGCGATGCCGGTGTTGGTGATCAGCAGGAGTCTGCGGCGGTCCATGCTGTCGGCGATCGCGCCGCCCCACAGGGCGAACACGACGAGGGGCAGGAGTCCGGCCAGGCTCGCGTAGCCGACCCAGGCGGAGGAGCCGGTGATGTCGTAGATCTGTTTGGGCACGGCGACGGCGGTGAGCTGGCTGCCGACGGCGGTGACGGCGGTCGAGGACCACAGTCGGCGGTAGGCGGGGCGGCTCAGGGGCCGGGTGTCCATGGCCCAGCGGCGGCGCCCCGGGCCCGGCTCGGTCACCGGTGCGGTCGCCGGTGCGGTCGGCTGGGGGTCCGCGTCGTTGCCCGTGCTGCTGTTACTGCTGCTGGGGTCCACTGGTGTCCTGGTTGCTCGTTACATCCAATCGGCTCAGCTTTCAATATCACAAAGGCAGCGACGGCCGCCCCGGCTCGGGGACGGCCGTCGGTCGCGGCAACGGAGGGGCCGGGGCGGTCCTACGGTGCGGAGGGCTTGCCCTTGGTGCCGATCCAGGTCAGGAACAACTGGTCCAGGTCCTTGCCGGAGACGCGCCCGGCGAGGGCGGTGAACTGGGCGGTCGTACCGTGCCCGGCGCGGTGGTCGGTGGTCCAGGTGCGCAGGATCCTGAAGAACGCCGGGTCACCGACCGCCTCGCGGAGCTTGTGCAGGGCCATGGCACCGCGGAGGTAGACGGGACCGTCGAAGATGTGCGCGCCACTGCCCGGGTCGGCGGGCGGGAGCGACCACAGGTCGTCGTCCTTCGGCGTGGCGTACAGGCGGTCGAAGGTCTTCTGGGCGCTCGGGCCGCCGTGCTGTTCCTGGTACAGCCACTCGGCGTAGGTCGCGAAACCCTCGTTGAGCCAGATGTCCTTCCAGGTGGTGAGGGCGACGGAGTCGCCGAACCACTGGTGGGCGTTCTCGTGGACCAGGGTGCCCAGGTCGGGCGCCCGGTCGTACACGGGCCGGGTCTGGGTCTCCAGCGCGAAGCCGACCTGGGGGGCGCGGTCGACGATGGATCCGGCGGCCTTGAACGGGTAGGGGCCGAAAAGCCCCGCCTCCCAGTCCAGGACGGACGGCAGCTTCTTCAGCACGGGCGCCGCGGCGGCGGCCTCGCGCGGGTCGACCGCGTTGTAGACCTTGATGCCGCCGGGGGTGGTGTACTGCTCGACCTTGAACTTCCCGACCGTGGCCGTGGCCAGGTAGGCGGCCATCGGCTCGGACTGGCGCCAGCGGAAGGTGGACTTGCCGCCCGCCGTCCTCTGCCCCAGGAGGACGCCGTTGGCGACGGCGGTGCGCCCCTGGGGGACGGTGATCGTGAAGTCGTACGAGGACTTGTCCTTGGGGTGGTTGTTGCCGGGGAACCAGCTCATGGAACCCTGCGGCTCCCCGGCGACGAACGCGCCGTCGTCGGTGATGATCCAGCCGTCGTTCGAGCCGTCCGGGTCCGTGACCGCCTTGGGGACACCGGTGTAGGTGACGGCGACCTGGAACGTCTGGTCCTTGTTCAGGGCGCGGCGCGGGCTGACGATCAGTTCCTGCCCCCAGCGCCGGAACCCCGCCCTGACGTGGTCGACGGTGAGGGCGGTGACCTTCAGGCCGCTGAGGTCGAGGTTGAAGCGGGTCAGCTTCTGGGTGGCGCGGACGGTGAGTACGGCCTTGCCGTCGAGGCGCCGGCTCGCGGGGTCGTAGCCGAGGTTCAGGTCGTAGTGGGCGACGTGGTAGCCACCGTTTCCGGACAGCGGGAAGTACGGGTCGCCGACGCCCGCGGTGCCTGTCGTCGCGGCTGCGGCGGGTGAGGCGGCGGCCAGCAGGGCGGCGAGAGCGACGGGCACGGTCGCCACGACGGCGTCACGCCGGAGGACCGCGGTGCGTGTGCCTGCGTACTTCCTGGGGGGTCTCACGCGAACTCCTACGATATGAGGTGTGATCGTCTTCAGGGTTTTCACCCTAGAGGCGCCACCGCGCGAATTCCTCCTCATCCCGGTCAAGTTGCGGGCCGCCTCGGACGAACGCATCATTTTTCTCGGTCACCGCATTCGTGTCCCACTCCGCCGGAGGCTCCTCGTGACCGTCCGCGTCCGTCGTGTCTACGAATCCCCCGAGCCGGACGACGGTGTACGCGTCCTGGTCGACCGGCTCTGGCCGCGCGGCCTGTCCAAGGACGCGGCGCGGATCGACGAGTGGCCGAAGTCGCTCACCCCGTCGACCGAGCTGCGCCGCTGGTACCACGCCCAGGAGGACACGGGCGACGCCTACGAGGAGTTCCGGCGCCGGTACAAGGCGGAGCTGGCCACGCCGGGGGCGGCCGAGGCCCTGCGCGCGCTGCGGGAGCTGGCCGCCGGGGGCCCGGCGACGCTGGTGACCGCCGCCAGGGCCCCCGACCGGAGCCATGCCTCCGTACTGGCCGAACTGCTGACGCCCGGCGGGGGAGACTAGGCCGCACGAGCCTTCTAGGCCGTCGCCCGTGCCGCCGCCCGGCCCGCCGCACGGCCCGAGAAGAGGCAGCCGCCGAGGAAGGTGCCCTCCAGGGCGTTGTAGCCGTGGACGCCGCCACCGCCGAAGCCGGCCACCTCACCGGCCGCGTACAGCCCCTCGACGGGTTCGCCCGTCACGCCGAGCGCGCGGGAGTCGAGGTCCGTCTGGATGCCGCCGAGGGTCTTGCGGGTCAGGACGTGGAGCTTGACGCCGATGAGCGGGCCGGCCTCCGGGTCGAGGATGCGGTGCGGGGCGGCGGTGCGGCCGAGCCGGTCGCCTATGTAGCGGCGGGAGTTGCGGATGCCCTGGACCTGTGCGTCCTTGCTGTACGGGTTGGCCATCTGGAGGTCGCGGGCCTCGATCTGGCGGCGCACCAGGTCCGCGTCGAGCAGCGGCTTGTCGGTCAGCCCGTTCATCTTCATGACGAGTTCGTCGAGGGTGGCGGCGACCACGAAGTCCGCGCCGTGCTTGACGAAGTCGGCGACCGGACCGGGGGCGCCCTTGCCGAGGACACGCTCCTTGAGGAACGCCTTGCGGTTCTTGGCGGTGATGTCGGGGTTCTGTTCGGAGCCCGACAGGGCGAACTCCTTCTCGATGATCCGCTGGGTGAGGACGAACCAGGAGTGGTCGTGCTCGGCGAGGTCCTCGGTGGTGCGCAGGTGCCTGAGGGTGCCGAGGGTGTCGTACCCGGGCAGACAGGGGTCGGGCAGACGGCGGCCCAGCGCGTCGAACCACATGGAGGACGGGCCGGGCAGGATGCGGATGCCGTGGCCGGGCCAGACCGGGTTCCAGTTCTGGAGGCCCTCCGTGTAGTGCCACATGCGGTCCCGGTTGACGAGGCGCACGCCCGCCCCGGCGCTGATGTCGAGCATCCGCCCGTCGACGTAGGCGGGCACGCCGGTGACCATGTTCGCCGGGGCGGTGCCGAGCCGTTCGGGCCAGTACCGGCGCACGATGTCGTGGTTGGCGCCGATGCCGCCGGTGGTGACGATCACTGCCTGGGCGGTGAGTTCGAAGTCGCCGATCCGGTCCCGGTTGGACGCCACTCCGCGCGGCGAGTCGTCATCGGCGAGGACCGTGCCGCGTACGCCGCGCGCGGCGCCGTCCGTGAGGACGAGTTCGTCGACCTGGTGGCGGTGGTAGAAGGTCAGCAGTCCGGCGAGGGACGCCTCCTTGGCGCTGCGCACGAACGGTTCGACGACTCCGGTGCCGGTGCCCCACGCGACGTGGAAGCGGGGTACGGAGTTGCCGTGCCCGTGGGCGCGCAGGTCACCGCGTTCCGCCCAGCCGACCGTCGGCAGGAACGAGATGCCGTGCCCGGCGAGCCAGGACCGCTTCTCCCCCGCCGCGAACTCCACGTAGGCGCGGGCCCATTTCACCGCCCAGGAGTCCTCGTCGTCGACCCGGTCGAACCCGGCGCTGCCCTGCCAGTCGCTCCAGGCGAGGTCGAGGGAGTCCTTGATGCCGACGCGCCGCTGCTCCGGGGAGTCCACGAGGAACAGCCCGCCGAACGACCAGAAGGCCTGTCCGCCGAGGTTGGCGGCGTTCTCCTGGTCGACGAGCGCGACCCGCCTGCCCTGACTGGTCAGTTCGTGCGCCGCGACCAGGCCGGCGAGGCCGGCTCCGACGACGATGACGTCCGCATCCATGGCGACCGTTCCCTTTCTCATCCGCCGCTGCGCGCGGCCGGGTTGTCGCTGCCGTCGGTGAGCAGTGCGGTCAGCAACTGCTTGAGCCACGCGCGCGCGTGCTCGACGTCCTTGTCCAGCAGCAGTCGGGTCGTGACCCCGTCGTACGCGGCGATCACCGCGTGGGCGGCGCCCTCGGCGCCGCCGAGTACGACGGGCAGTTCGGTGTGTCCGGCGGCGCGGGCGAGCCGGTCCGCGACGGCCCGCCGCAGCCGCTCGCGGTGCTCCAGGAGGGTCTGGGCGACGGCGGGGTCCCGGGCCGCGTGGACCAGGAAGTCGGTCTTGACCAGCAGCCAGTCCAGGTCGAGCAGGAGGACCTCGGTGACCCGGTCGACGGCCGCCGGCACGTCGAGATCCGGGCCGTCCAGGGCGAGCGCGCCCGCGACCTGGTCGGCGATCAGTCCGGCACGTTCCGCGTAGAGGGCGAAGAACAGCTCGTCGAGGCTGCCGAAGTTCGAGTAGAAGGCGCCTCTGCTGTAGCCGGCGGCCTCGCAGACCTCCTCGATGGAGACCCTTCCGAACCCCTTCGCGGCGAACACCGCGAAGGCGGCCTCCAGCAGATTGGCCCGCGTCCGCACCCGCCGCTTCGTCACGCGTCCCGTCGTTCCCTCGACCGCCATGCCGATGCCCGCCCTCCGTTCGCCCAGCCTCCGTTCGATACACGAATGTATCCGATACATCGATGTATCCAAAGGGTCCGGAGGGGAGGGATCGGTGATCCACCGGGCGCCGTCTGATTTGCTGTGCGTGATCCGGCAGCCGACTGCAGAACGGGAAGACCATGCGGGCAGACGTCCAGCGAGTCGCCGACGGCATTTACCTCGTGCACGGAAGCGACACCAACTGGGTGATCCTCACCGAGGGGGACACCGCCACCCTGATCGACACCGGATACCCGGGCGACCGGCATCTGGTGCTCGACTCGCTCGCGCAGGTGGGGAGTTCACCGGAGGCCGTCGCGGCGATCCTCGTCACGCACGCCCACAACGACCACATCGGCTCGGCCGAGTACCTGCGCTCGGCGTACGGCACACCGGTGCTGACCCACGAGGCCGAAGTCCCGCACGCGCGCCGGGACTTCCTGCACCAGGTGAGCGTCGGCGAGGTGGTCGGCAACGGCTGGCGGCCCGGCGTACTGCCCTGGGCCGTGCGCGCGATCCGCTCCGGCGGCACCAGGCAGGTGCCGGTCGCCGAGCCGCGGCCGTTCCCGGAGGCGCTCGATCTGCCGGGCGGGCCCGTGCCCGTGCACACCCCGGGGCACACGGACGGGCACTGCGCCTTCCTGCTCCCGGACGCCGGGGTCGTGGTCTCCGGCGACGCCCTGGTCAGCGGGCACCCGACCTCCCGCCTCAAGGGCCCGCAACTGCTGCCCGACATGTTCCACCGGGAGCGCGAGCGCGCGGTGGCCTCGCTGGACCTGCTGGAAGGGCTCGCGGCCGACGTCGTACTGCCCGGTCACGGGCCCGTGCACCACGGCAGTGTGCGCGAGGCGGCCGGGCGGGCCCGGGAGCGGGCGCTGTGAGGTGACGCGGTGAAGAAGCGCTGTGAAGTGGCGCTCTAGAGTGAGCCGACGATCACCGGCCAAATGTGAACGAACAAGAACGGTCTAGCCATGGCATTGCAGATCAGCGCCACCAACCCCGAGCACCCCGCACTCCTGCTCGAACTGCCGTGGCACCTCCCCCTGGAGGAGTGGCCCGACCGCTACCTCGTGCCGCTGCCGCGCGGTATCTCCCGGCACGTCGTGCGCTACGCGCGCGCGGGCGACGAGGTGATAGCGGTCAAGGAGCTGGCGGAACGTCCCGCCCTGCGCGAGTACGAGCTGCTGGTGGACCTGGACCGGCTCGGCATCCCGGCCGTGGACCCCCTGGGCGTGGTCACCGGACGCCTCACCGACGGGGGCGACGCGCTGGAGCCGGTGCTGATCACCCGGCACCTCGGCGGCTCCATGCCGTACCGCTCGATGTTCGAGACGACGATGCGCCCGGCCACCATGCACCGGCTGATGGACGCGCTGGCCGTGCTGCTGGTCCGGCTCCACCTCGCCGGGTTCGCCTGGGGCGACTGCTCGCTGTCCAACACCCTGTTCCGGCGGGACGCGGGCGCGTACGCCGCCTACCTGGTCGACGCCGAGACCGGCGATCTGCACCCGCAGCTCAGCGACGGGCAGCGCGAGTACGACCTCGACCTCGCCCGCGTCAACATCAGCGGTGAGCTGCTGGACCTGGAGGCGTCCGGGGCGCTGCACCCCTCCGTCGACGCGATCGAGTTCGGCATGGAGATCTGCGCGCGCTACCAGCGGCTGTGGCAGGAGCTGACCCGCACCTCGGTCTACCCGGCGGGCAAGTACCACTACATCGAGCGCCGCATCCGGCGCCTCAACGACCTCGGTTTCGACGTGGCCGAGATGCAGATCGAGCACTCCTCGAACGGCGACACGGTGACCTTCGTGCCGAAGGTCGTCGACGCGGGCCACCACCAGCGGCAACTGCTGCGGCTGACCGGGCTCGACACCGAGGAGAACCAGGCGCGGCGGCTCCTCAACGACCTGGAGAGCTGGATGGCCACCCAGGACGACTACGAGCCCGGCGACCCCCTCGGCGCCAGCCCGGAGGTGCTCGCGCACAGATGGGTGCGGGAGGTGTTCCGGCCGACCGTCCGTGAGGTGCCGCGCGAGCTGCGCGGGAACGTGGACCCGGCCGAGATCTACCACCAGCTCCTGGAGCACCGCTGGTACCTGTCCGAGCGGGCGCAGCACGACATCGGGCTGGACGAGGCGGTCAGGGACTACATCGCGAACATCCTGCCCAAGGCCCGGCAGGCGCTGCCCCTGCCGACGGACGAGGAGGCGGCCCCGCCCGCCTGAGTCACTCGTGCGGGACCACGGCCACCGGGCAGTGCGCGTGGTGCAGTACGCCGTGGGCGACCGAGCCGATCCGCGCGCCCACGGCCGAGCGGTGGGCGCGCCGCCCCACGACCAGGAGCTGCGCCCCCGGGGCCACCGACAGCAGCACCTCGCCGGCGCTGCCCATCTCCAGGTGCTGGGTGACGGGCACCTCGGGGAAGCGCTCGCGCCACGGGTCCAGAGCGGCGGCGAGCGCGTTCCTCTCGTACGGCTCCAGGCCCCCGGACTCGTCGAGGAGCCTCAGCGAGCCCGGGCTGTACGCGAACACCGGCGGCAGGCTCCACGCGCGTACGGCACGGACGCCGGCGCCACGGGCCGCCGCGGTCTCGAACGCGAACCGCAGGGCGGGCTCGCTCTCCTCCGGGTCGCCGTGCTGTCCGACGACGACCTCCCGGCCGGCCGCCTCGTCGGAGGCGCGGTCCTCCGCGCGGACCAGGACGACGGGCCGGGTGGACTCGGCGATCACGTGCTGCCCGACGGAGCCGAGCAGGAACCCGACGACGGCCCCGTGTCCACGGGAGCCGAGCACCAGTATCTCGGACCGGGCGGCGGCCTCGGCGAGCGAGTGCGCCACGTTCCCCTCGACCACGTCGACGGTCAGGTCCAGCTCCGGATGACGTTCGGCGACGCTCCGCGCGGCCTCGTCCACTCCGTCCCGCATCCACTGGTCGTGGGTCTCCCGGCTCGCGGCCCCGAACGCCTGGTCGGGCACCGACTGCCAGGCGTGCACCACACGCAGGGGGAGGTCCCGGCGTACGGCCTCGCGGGCCGCCCAGGCGAGCGCCGCGTCGCTCTCGGCCGTTCCGTCGACCCCTGCCGTGATCGGGCGTGTCATACGGGCCCCTCCGTGTCGTGATCACCAGATGCGTACCGGACCCAGTCTTCCCTAACCTGCGGGCATGGCCTTGGAATGGGAACAAGTGATCGTGGACGCGGCGGACCCGGCGGCGCTGGGGCGCTGGTGGGCCGAGGCACTCGGCTGGGCGGTCGTCGACGACTCTCCCGAGGAGTACGAGATCCGCCCGGCACCGGACCGGCTGCCCGGCCTGCTCTTCGTACGCGTCCCGGAGGCGAAGTCCGTCAAGAACCGGCTGCACCTCGACTTCCGGCCCGACGACCACCGGGCCGAGGTCGACCGGCTGCTGGCCCTCGGAGCGCGTCACGTGGACATCGGCCAGGGAGAACAGTCCTGGACCACTCTGGTGGACCCTGAGGGCAACGAGTTCTGTGTGCTCGCCACGCGTAGGGGCTGACCCCGGCGAAGCGCGGCGATCGAACCTACGATGGGTCGGGGGCGGCGCGGCAGCGGGCTGACGTCGCCCGGTGATTCCGACCGCTCGGGGTGGAGACGTATGGCACAGGCCGCGGACGCAGCGCGGACCGTCATCATGACCGTGGACGACGATCCCGGGGTGTCCCGGGCCGTCGCCCGTGACCTGCGGCGGCGCTACGGCGAGTCGTACCGGGTCGTGCGCGCGGAGTCCGGCGAGTCCGCGCTGGACGCGCTGCGGGAGCTGAAGCTGCGCGGTGATCTGGTGGCGGTGATCCTGGCCGACTACCGGATGCCGCAGATGAACGGCATCGAGTTCCTCGAACAGGCCCTGGACGTGTATCCGGGCGCGCGGCGCGTGCTGCTGACCGCGTACGCGGACACCGACGCGGCGATCGACGCGATCAACGTCGTCGATCTCGACCACTATCTGCTCAAGCCCTGGGATCCGCCCGAGGAGAAGCTGTATCCCGTCCTCGACGATCTGCTGGAGGCGTGGCGGTGCAGTGACTTCCGGCCGGTGCCGAGCACCAAGGTGGTCGGTCACCGGTGGTCGGCGCGGTCGTCGGACGTACGGGAGTTCCTGGCCCGCAACCAGGTGCCGTACCGCTGGTACTCCACCGAGGAACCCGAGGGGCAGCGGCTGCTCGCGGCCTGCGGGCAGGACGGGCAGCGGGTGCCGGTCGTGATCACGGCGGACGGTACGGCGCTCGTCGAGCCGGAGGTGCCGGAGCTGGCCGCGCAAGTGGGGCTGGCGACGACGCCCACGGCCGACTTCTACGACCTGGTCGTCATCGGCGGCGGTCCGGCCGGGCTGGGCGCGGCCGTGTACGGGGCCTCGGAGGGGCTGCGTACGGTGCTCGTGGAGCGGTCGGCGACCGGCGGGCAGGCCGGGCAGAGTTCGCGGATCGAGAACTACCTGGGCTTCCCCGACGGGGTGTCCGGCGCCCAGCTCACCGACCGGGCGCGGCGGCAGGCCACGAAGTTCGGCGCCGAGATCCTCTCCGCGCGCGAGGTGACCGGTCTGGAGGTGAGCGGTGCGGCGCGGCTCGTGCGGTTCTCCGACGGGTCGGCGATCGCCGCGCACAGTGTGATCCTGGCGACCGGGGTGTCGTACCGGCAGCTGGAGGCTCCGGGGGCCGACGATCTGTCGGGCTGCGGGGTCTTCTACGGGTCGGCGCTGACCGAGGCCGCCGCCTGCCAGGGCCACGACGTGTACATCGTGGGCGGTGCCAACTCGGCCGGGCAGGCGGCGATGTACCTGTCCAGGGGCGCCAAGTCGGTGACGCTGCTGGTGCGCGGGGCGGATCTCACCGCGTCGATGTCGCACTATCTGATCCAGCAGATCGCCGAGTCGCCGAACATCTCGGTGCGCTCCGGCACGGTCGTGGAGGCCGCGCACGGCGGCGACCACCTGGAGCAGTTGACGTTGCGCGACACGGCGAGCGGCCAGACCGAACTGGTCGACGCGCAGTGGCTGTTCGTGTTCATCGGCGCGGCCCCGCTGACCGACTGGCTGGACGGCACGGTGCTGCGGGACGAGCGCGGGTTCATCCTCGCCGGACCCGATCTGACCGCCGACGGACGCCCACCGGCCGACTGGGAGCTGGACCGGCCGCCGTACCACCTGGAGACCAACATCCCCGGCGTGTTCGTCGCCGGGGACGCCCGCGCGGAGTCCGCCAAGCGGGTCGCGTCCGCCGTCGGAGAGGGAGCCATGGCCGTGATGCTCGTCCACCGGTATCTGGAGCAGTCGTGAGCGGCCGGCTGATGCCGTGCAGCCCGGCGGAGATCGGGGCGCTGTTCCTGTTCGAGAAGCTGACGGCCGAACAGCTCGGCAGGCTGTGCAGCGAGGGCCGGGTCGAACTCTTCGACCCGGGGCCGGTGTTCACCGAGGGCGACCCGGCGACCTGCTTCTACGTGATGATCGAGGGCACGGTCATCATGTCGCGCCGGGTGGGCAACGACGACGTCGAGGTGAGCCGGACGTCCCAGTCCGGGGTGTACGCGGGAGCCGTGCAGGCGTATCTCGGGGACCGGAAGCCGCAGCGGTACCGCAACTCGGTGCGGGTCTCCGAGCCGACCCGGTTCTTCGTGCTGCCCGCCGACTCGTTCGCGGCGATCATGCACGAGTGGTTCCCGATGGCGGTCCATCTCCTGGAGGGGCTGTTCCTCGGCTCGCAGAGCACGCAGCGGGCCGTCGGGCAGCGTGAACGGCTGCTCGCGCTGGGCTCGTTGTCCGCCGGGCTGACCCATGAGCTCAACAACCCGGCCGCCGCGGCCGTACGGGCCACCTCGTCGCTGCGGGACCGGGTGGCCCATATGCGGCAGAAGCTCGGCATCATCGCCTCGGGCCCCTACCAGCGCGACGCCCTGAAGGCGCTGGTCGACATCCAGGAACGGACGGCCGAGCGGGTCGCCAAGGCGCAGACGCTGAGCCCGCTGGAGGCGTCCGACCGGGAGGACGAGGTCTCCGACTGGCTCGACGACCACGGAATCCAGGGCGGCTGGCAGATCGCGCCGACCTTCGTGCAGGGCGGCCTCGACGTCGACTGGCTGGAGCAGGTCGCGGCGGCCGTCGACGCGGAGATCCTCCCGGGTGCCATCGGGTGGCTCAACTACACGGTCGAGACCGAGCTGCTGATGTCCGAGATCGAGGACTCCACCACCCGGATCTCTCACCTCGTGGGCGCCGCCAAGCAGTACTCGCAGCTCGACCGCGCTCCTTACCAGGTCGCCGACGTGCACGAACTCCTCGACAGCACGCTGCTGATGCTGTCGGGGAAGATGGGTTCGCGCGTCGAGGTCGTGAAGGACTACGACCTCTCGCTGCCGAGGATTCCCGCCTATCCCGCCGAGCTGAACCAGGTGTGGACCAACCTGATCGACAACGCGGTCTCCGCCATCAACAGCGCGGGCGGCGAAGGGACGCTGACGGTCCGGACGGCGCTGGTGCACGACCGGCTGCTGGTGGAGTTCCGCGACACCGGCCCGGGGGTGCCGGCGGAGATCAGGGGCCGGATCTTCGACCCGTTCTTCACCACGAAACCGGTGGGCGAGGGCACGGGTCTCGGGCTCGACATCTCCTGGCGGATCGTCGTCAACAAGCACCACGGTGACCTGAAGGTCGAGTCCGTCCCCGGCGACACCCGCTTCCAGGTGCTGCTCCCCCTCACCGCCACCGACCCCGACACCGACACCGCACCCGACCCCGCCGGGGACGCCGAACCGGCCCAGGAGCCCTCATGACCAAGGACACCGGAATCGACCCCAGCGTCCCGCCCAGTGGTGCCGGATGCGTCGAGTGCGACGCCGTCGGCGGGTGGTGGTTCCATCTGCGGCGCTGCGCCCAGTGCGGCCACATCGGCTGCTGCGACGACTCGCCCGCCAAGCACGCCAGCGGCCACTTCAAGGACACCGGTCACCCGGTGATCCGCAGTTACGAGCCCGGCGAGGCCTGGTTCTGGAACTTCGAGACGTCCGAGCTGTTCGAGAGCGGCCCGTCGCTCGCTCCCCCGGCCTCCCGTCCGGCCGACCAGCCGGCCCCGGGACCGGCGGGACGCGTCCCGGCGAACTGGGCGGAGACACTGCGCTGAGAGCCGTGCGGCCGAGGCCGGCGGTGGCTCGTCGGTCGAGGCTGTCAGTGGTGCGTGACAGGATTCCCTCGTGCCGCAGAACCTGTTCGACACCCCGCTCATCGGCCGCGAGGACGAGCTGACCCGTCTCTCGGACGTGCTCGGCCGTGCCCGGGTCCGTGAGCCGCGTGCCGTGCTCATCGCCGGGGACGCCGGGGTGGGCAAGACACGGGTGCTGGCGGAGGTGGCCGGGCGGGCCGCCGCCGGCGGGATGACCGTGCTCACCGGGCACTGTGTCGATCTCGGTGACGTCGGCCTGCCGTATCTGCCGTTCACCGAGATCCTGGGGGTACTGGCGGCCGACGAACGGTTCGCGGAGGCGTTCGCCGCGCATCCCGCGGTCGGGCGGCTGCTCGGCGGCGGCGCGGAGGAGGGCGTGCGGGACGCCGGCGGGCGGCTGCGGCTGCGGCTGTTCGAGGGGATGGCCGGGCTGCTGACCGCCGTCACCGAGGTCGCTCCGCTGCTGCTCGTCCTGGAGGACCTGCACTGGGCCGACCAGTCCTCCCGGGACCTGCTGCGTTTCCTGCTCAGCCGGGGCGTGCTCCAGGGGTCCACGGGCGGGGCGCCCGGCCACCGGCTCGCGGTGTTCGCGTCGTACCGCGCGGACGATCTCCATCGCCGCCACCCGCTGCGCCCGCTCCTCGCCGAGCTGGTGCGGCTGCCCGCCGTGGAGCGGCTGGAACTGCGGCCCATGGCCGACGCCGAGGTCGCCCGGCTGGTGCGGGCCCTGCGCGAGGGGCCACTGCCCGACACGACCGTCCGCCGGATCGTCGAGCGGGCCGAGGGCAACGCGTTCTACGCGGAGGAACTGCTCGCGGCCACCGACGCGGAGTCCGGCGGTGTGCCCAGCGGTCTCGCCGACGTGCTCCTGATCCGCTTCGAGCAACTGTCGGAAACCGCCCAGCAGGTGGTGCGTACGGCCGCGGTCGCGGGGCGGCGCGTCGAGCACGAGCTGCTGAGCGACGCCGTCCGGCTGCCGCAGGACGACCTGGAGGCGGCGCTGCGCGAGGCCGTCGAACGGCAGCTCCTCGTCCCGGGTACGGGTGACACGTACTCCTTCCGGCACGCGCTCGCCCGGGAGGCCGTCTACGCCGATCTGCTGCCGGGCGAGCGGTCGCGGCTGCACGGGGCGTTCGCGCGGCTGCTGGCCGGGCGGGGCCGCCCCGCCGAGAGCGCCGCTGAGCGCGCCCACCACTACCGGGAGAGCCACGACCTGGCCGAGGCGCTCACGGCGTCCCTGGAGGCCGCCGATCACGCCGCTCGCGTCGGCGCGCCCGCCGAGGAGCTGCGGCACCTGGAGGCCGTCCTCGACCTCTGGCCGGCGGTGGCGGCCGATGCCCGTCCCACGGGCGAGGGCCCGGACAAGGTGACGCTGATGCTGCGGGCGTCCGCCGCGGCGGCGCACGCCGGGGAGTCGCACCGCGCGGTGTCGCTCACCCGGGCGGCGCTCGCCGGGGTCGGCCGGGACGCGGACGCCGAACTCGCGGCCCGCGTCCGCTACACGCTCGCCGACAACCTCATGGACATCGACCATCTGTCGGCTGCGTTCGCCTACAGCAAGGAGGCGCTCGCCCTGATCCCCGTCGAGCCGCCCTCGCGGACCTGGGTGTGGGCGGCGGCCACCCATGTCATGGCGGCACGGCAGATGGGCGACAACGACACCGCGCTCCGGGTGGCCCGGCAGGCCCTGTCCGTCGCCGAGGAGCTGCATGCCCTCGACGCGCAGGCCGATCTCATGATCTCCGTGGCCGGTCTCGAAGCGGGGGGCCGCAGCACGCCGGAGGCCCGTGAGCGGTTCCGGGAGGCCCGTGAACTGGCCCGGCGGGCGGAGTGTCCGCCGGTGGAGCTGCGTGCGCTGTTCAATCTCGCGATCGGCTGCTTCGAGTCCGGTCTGGTGGAGGAGTGCCTGCCGTGGCTCTCCGAGGGCCTGGAGCGGGCGCGCCGCGCGGGTCTCCTCTCCTCGCCGTATCCCCGGGAGATGCGCTACCTGCGGTCCCTGGTGCTGTACACACTGGGCCGCTGGGACGAGTGCGTCCGGGCGGCGGCGACCGACGGCGAGGTGCTCTCCTCGACCGCCGGTTATGTGTCGGGGCCCTCGCTGTACGTGGCCCTGGCACGCGGTGACCTGGGCGCCGCCGACCGTGCCCGAGCCCTGCTCGACGGGCCGTTCGACTGGACGTCCACGCTGGTCGCGGGCATCGTGCTCACGGACGCCGCCGCGCTGGCGGGGGACGCCGCAGCGGCCGTGGAGCGCGTGCACACCACGGTGAAGGCGCTCACCGACGACGCCGGGAACCGTCCGGAGGTCGCGGTCCGGCTCGCGGCGCTCGCGCTGGCCGCCGTCGCCGACACCACCGCCCGTCTCCGCCGGTCCGGCGACGAGGCGGGGACGCGTCGCTGGACGGACACGGCGGCCGAACTGCTGGAACTGGCCCGCTCCCGTGGCGCCATCGGCCGCGACGGCGCCCCGCAGGGCCCGGAGGGGGCCGCGTGGCTGGCCCGGGCCGAGGCGGAGTGGCTGCGCACGACGGCCGCTCCCGCCACCGGCGCGTGGGAGCGGGCGGTCACGGGGTTCGGCTTCGGCGACGTCTACGAACAGGCACGCTGCGGAAGACGGTTCGCCGAGGCGCTGCTGGCCGACGGCCTCCGTACGGAGGCGGCCGAGCAGGCCCGCGCGGCGCGCGAGACGGCGGTACGGCTGGGGGCGGCGCCCCTGCTCCGGGAATTGGACGCCCTGATCCGCCGAGGCCGGCTGACGGACCCCTCCCCCACCGAGGATTCCGGACCCACCACGACGCCCCTCACAGCCCGCGAGCAGGACGTGCTGCGACTGCTCGCCCTTGGCCGCAGCAACCGCCAGATCGGCGAGGAACTGTTCATCAGCGGCAAGACGGCCAGCGTCCACGTCTCCAACATCCTGGCCAAGCTGGGCGCCGCGAGCCGAGGGGAGGCGGTGGCGGTCGCCTACCGGGAGGGACTGATCCCGACGGCCTCGACGGACACGGACGGGGCGGCCCCGGCACCGGACGCGCCCTGACGGCGAGAATCTGCCCACCGTCTCCCACGTCCTGGCCGAGCAGAACGCGCCACGAGCCGTTGAAGGCGGTGGCTGTCGCCTACCGCGCGAGGCTGATCCCGACACCCCGCAGAACTCGACCGGGGCAGACCGGGACCCGTACACGCCCTGACGGCGGGCCCTGCCCACCGCCTCCCACATCCCGGCCAGGCAGAGCGCCACGAGCCGCAGGCCTCGGCGGGCGTGATCGAGCGGGGCGGGCCCGGGACCGTACCCGCCCTGGCAACCGGGCCCCGCCCGGTCGCGAGGGTCTGCCCTCGGCTGTCGGCCACCGGCACCGGCTACCGGTCCGCCCTGACGAACGACCCGATCGCCGTCGCCGCCGCCCCGCGCGCCCACTCGTCGAAGGAGAGCGGCCGGGTCAGCAGTTCGCAGCGGGCGGCCGAGCCGAAGGCGGCGGCGGTGAACGCGTCGCGGATCTGGCCGGCGAACAGGTCGTACGCGGCCAGCCCCTCACCGGAGATGATCACGCGTTCGGGGCCCAGCAGGTTGGCCACGGTGGCGATGCCCCGGCCGATCGCCTCACCGGCCCGCGCGTACACCTCGCGTGCTCCGGGGTGGCCCGCGTGGGCCAGGGCGAGGGCCCCGGCGCTGTCGGTGACCGGGGTGCCCGTGGCCTCGCGGACCCGGGCGACGATCTCCGCGTCCCCCGCGAACGCCTGGAGGCAGCCGCGCCGGCCGCAGTGGCAGGGCGGGCCCGCCGGATCGACGACGACGTGCCCGATCTCACCGGCCACTCCGTGCACCCCCGACACCACGCGCCCGTGGACCACGAGTCCGCAGCCGATGCCCGCGCCGACGGTCACCACCGCGAAGTCGGACAGCCCGGCCCCCGCGCCGAACCACTGCTCGGCGACGGTGAGCGCACGCACGTCGTTGTCGACCGTGACGGGCAGCCCCGTGGTCATGGCGGCGAGTTCGGCGAGCGGTACGTCACGCCAGTCGAGGAACGGCGAGTAGCGCACGGCGCCCTCGGCACGGTCGACCTCGCCGGAGACGGCGATCCCGCAGCCCAGCACGGGCACCCCGAAGCCGTCCGCCTCGGTGAGCAGTTCCCCCGCCAGCTCGGCCACCGAGGCCAGCACCGCTCCGGGCGCACGGGCGGTCAGCGGGAAGTTCCGGGCGACCCGGATGCGGCAGCACAGATCGGTGAGCACGCCGAAGATCTCGTCGCCGGTGATCTTGACGCCGATGAACAGCGCCCGTCCGGCGTCGACCCGTACGAGGTTCGCGGGGCGCCCCAGCGCGGGCCGGGTCTCGGTCCCCGCGTCCTCGACCGCGTCCTCGACCAGATAGCCGGCCTCGATCAGCGGGCGCACCGCCTTCGTGACGGCGGCGGCGGACAGCCCCGCGCGCCGGGCGACGTCGGCGCGGGTGAGGGGGCCGTGGGACAGCACCGTGGTGAAGATCTGCGAGGCGGCCGGCGTGCGGGCCGGGAACGCCTCGACAGGGAAGGGCGGTGGCATGTCCCGGAACCTAGGTCTCTTATTTTCCTCTGTCAATGAAAGAAGCATCGAAGGGATGAATTATCTCGTCAGTGGCATCTAGACTTGCGAAAGCCCGATACAGGCATCCCACTGACACATGATCCATGGTCGCTCCCGGCTTCGCCGGGCAACGCCAGTTCCACGAACGTGAGGCACCATGCCGCTGATCTCCCACTCCCCGGACACCGGGGTCTGGCTGCTGACCACACCGCGCACGTCGTACGCGCTGCGGATCGACGAGACCGGCGCGCCGTGTCATCTCGCGTGGGGGCCGCGGCTGACGCTGGCGGAGGCGGGCGCGCTGGTCGTCCCGGCGCAGGACACGGCGAGCAGCTTCGAGGGCCGGCCCGCGGTGGGCGAGGAACTCCCCGTGGACGGCGGCACCCGCTACGGCCCGCCCTCGCTCCAGGTGCGCTACGCGGACTCCTCCCGTGGCTTCGAGTGGGTACCGACCGGTCACCGGGTCCTCGAACCGGCGCCCGGGGTGAGTGAGTTGGTGCTGGAATTCCGTGACCGTCTCCACCCCCTCGATGTCGCGCTGCACTACACCGTCCGCGCCGACACGGATGTCATCGAGCGCCGGACGGTGATACGCAACGCCGGTGACGAACGCGTCGACCTGCTGCGCGCCGACTCGGCCGCCTGGACGCTGCCGCCGCTGCGCGACTACCGGCTCAGCCATGTCACCGGCCAGTGGTCGGCGGAGAGCCAACTGCGGCGCGACACAATGCCGTTCGGCGAAACGGTGCTGACCAGCCGGCGCGGTATCACCAGCCATCACGCCAACCCGTGGGTGATGGTCGACGCGGGCGGGGCGACGGAGGAGCACGGCCGGGTGTGGAGCGCCGCCCTTGCCTGGAGCGGGAGTTGGCGCATCACCGCGCAGCGCACCCCCGACGGGCTGGCCGGGTTCACCGGCGGCGCCGGGCATGAGGGTACGAGTGTTCCGCTCGCGCCGGGCGAGGAGTTCACGACGCCGGTGTTCGCCGGGCTGTGCGTGGACGGCGGGTTCGGGGCGGCGAGCCGCGCCTGGCACGCGTACACCACGACCCATGTGCTGCCCCGGGCACGGGAGTTGGCGCCGGTGCTCTACAACTCGTGGGAGGCCACCGGTTTCGACGTCGACGAGGCGAGCCAGAAGGCGCTGGCCGAGCGGGCCGCCCTGCTCGGGGTCGAGCTGTATGTCGTCGACGACGGCTGGTTCGGGGCGCGGCGCAGTGACCGGGCGGGGCTGGGCGACTGGACGCCGACTCCGGAGCGTTTCCCGGAGGGGCTCGGCCCGCTGGCCGACTCCGTGCACCGGCTGGGGATGCGGTTCGGGATCTGGGTCGAGCCGGAGATGGTGAACCCGGACAGCGCGCTGTACCGCGAGCACCCCGACTGGGTGCTGCACGTTCCCGGCCGGGCCCGTACCGAGATGCGCAACCAGCTCGTCCTGAACTTCGCGCGGGACGACGTGGCGGACTGGGCGTACGGCTGGCTGACCCGGCTGGTCGGGGACCACGGGGTCGACTTCCTCAAGTGGGACATGAACCGCGCCTTCGGCGAGTCGGGCTGGCCGGAGCTGCGGGACGGCAACGACCGGCTGTGGACGCGGTACGTGACGAACCTGTACGGCGTCATCGACCGGCTGCGCGCCGACCATCCGGGGCTGCGGGTGGAGACGTGCAGTGGCGGCGGCGGCCGGATCGACCTCGGCATCCTCTCCCGTACGGACCAGGCGTGGACGTCCGACAACACGGACGCGGTGGACCGGCTGGTGATCCAGCACGGCTTCGGGCAGGTGTATCCGGCGCGGGCCATGTCGGCGTGGGTGACCGACGTCCCCAACCAGCTCACCGCGCGTTCGGTGCCGCTGCGGTTCCGATTCCACGCGGCGATGTGCGGGCTGCTCGGCATCGGCGGCGACCTCACCCGCTGGTCCGAGGAGGAGCTCGCGGAGGGCGCGGAGCTGGTCGCCGACTACAAGAAGGTGCGGCATCTGGCGCAGCACGGTGAGCTGTACCGGCTGTCGGGGCCGCTCGGCGAGGAGCCGACGGTCGTGCAGTACGTCGGCGAGGACGCGGCGGAGGCCCTGGTGCTGGGCTTCAGGTACGGGCCCCGGCACGGTCTCCCCCGGATTCCGGTGCGGCTGCGGGGCCTGACGCCCGGTGCCCGGTACCGGGACGCGGGCACGGGTGCCGTCCACCACGCGAACGTGCTCGGCGAGTACGGGCTGCGGCTCGACCTCGCGCCGGGCGACTGGTCCAGCACGGCTGTGCACCTGGTGCGCGTAGAGGAGGAGTAGCGATTGTCCCCGGTCGGCGGGCGTCGGCGGGCGTCGGCCGGCCGGGGGAACCGCGGCGGTCCGAACGTCCTTCCCGGCGGGCCGCGCCCGCCCGCCTACGGCTTGCGGGCGACCCCGCCCAGGGCGATCACCTCTCCGGTCGCGGGGGCCGTCCCGGGGTCGGGGTGCCAGTCGGTGATGGGGACGACACCGGGGGCCAGCAGCTCCAGGCCCTCGAAGAATCCGGCCAGCTGGTCCGGGCTGCGCAGACGGTAGGGGGCGGCCCCGCTCTCGTTGTAGAGCCGGGTGGCCTCGGCGTTGGCCTTGTTGGTGTCCACGCTGTCGTTGAAGGCGAGGTAACTGCCCGACGGCAGGCCGTCCATCAGCGTGCGGACGACGGCCCGCGCCTCGTCGTAGTCGGCGATGTGCCCGCTGACCTGTATCAGGGTGAGGGCGACCGGGCGGCTGAGGTCCAGGGTGCGCGCCGCTTCCCGCAGAACGGTGCCGGGGTCGTGCAGATCGGCGTCGACGTAGTCGGTCACGCCCTCGGGGGAGCTGGTGAGCAGGGCCTCGGCGTGGGCCAGGACGAGTGGGTCGTTGTCCACGTAGACGATGCGGGCGTCGGGGGCCACCCGCTGGGCGATCTCGTGGGTGTTGTCCGCCGTGGGCAGTCCGGTGCCGATGTCGAGAAACTGGCGGATCCCGGCCTCACCGGCGAGCCGGCGCACGGCGCGGCCGAGGAAGGCGCGGGAGTCGCCCGCGAGGTCGGTGATGCCGGGGAAGATCTCGCGGAAGGCGTCGCCCGCCCGGTGGTCGACGGGGTAGTTGTCCTTGCCGCCGAGCCAGTAGTTCCAGATCCGGGCCGAGTGCGGCACCGTCGTGTCGATCTTCTCCGGCGTCTGCGCGCCGGGGGCGGACGAGTCCTGCGTCACCGGGCAACCTCCTCGCGGGGAACCGTGGTCGGCCCCGCCCTACAACGTAGCGTCGGCGGCGCCGCCGACCACCCGCCTCCGGACAACTGGGGGCCCTGCGGCTTCCTTTGGCCGGGTTCTGTCGTTTCCGCGCGTTCTCCTGGCGGAACACGCACCCTCCGGGACACGATGCCCGTATGAAGGGTGACCTCTTTTCCAGTGAGCACATGGTGCAGCCGGCCACAGCGCCCGGCATGACCGCCGAGAACGCCAAGTCCATCAAGTACGCCGTGAACGGCGAGATGTTCGCCCGGCAGGGCTCGATGATCGCCTTCCGGGGCAACCTCCAGTTCGAGCGCAAGGGGCAGGGTGTCGGCGGCATGCTGAAGCGTGCCGTCACGGGCGAGGGCCTGCCCCTGATGGCGGTGCGCGGTCAGGGCGAGGCCTGGTTCGCGCACGAGGCGCAGAACTGCTTCATCGTCGAGATCGACCCGGGTGACGTCTTCACGGTCAACGGCCGCAACGTGCTGTGTTTCGACGCGTCGCTGACGTACGAGATCAAGACGGTGAAGGGGGCGGGCATCAGCGGCGGGGGCCTGTTCAACAGCGTGTTCACCGGGCAGGGGCGGCTCGGGCTGGTCTGCGAGGGCAACCCGCTGGTGATACCGGTGTCGCCGCAGTATCCGGTGTACGTCGACACGGACGCCGTCGTGGGGTGGACGGCCAGTCTCCAGACGTCGCTGCACCGTTCGCAGTCCTTCGGGTCGATGCTGCGCGGCGGTTCCGGCGAGGCCGCCCAACTGATGCTCCAGGGCGAGGGATTCGTCGTCGTACGGCCGAGCGAGGTGACTCCGCAGAAGGCCCAGCCGCACTGAGGGCCCGCATCTCAAGGCCGGTGGATTCCCCCATTTCCTCGTCCTCCCGCTCGCCGCAGATGAATAAAAGGAGAATCGGGCCCGGGAGTTGCAGAATATTTGAACAGACCACGTCGTACCCCTCGTACCACTGTGAAAGGTGAGAGTCAGGTGTTCAGCGAGGGATGGTCATGGTCAAGGCGAACGTCTCCACACACGAGTTGGTGGCCGGCAGGTACCGACTCCTCGATGTCGTCGATCGTGAAACGAACCGGGTCTGCTGGTACGGCGAGGACACCGCGGCCGAGCGCCCGGTCGTCCTCACGCAGATCCAGCTCCCGCCCGATCCCCGGGACCAGACCGCCCGCCGGGTGATCGCGCGGGTCACGCGCGCGTCCGAGATCCTCGGGCTGATGCTGCCCGGCCGGGTGGGCACCGTGACCGACATGACCGAGGAGTTCGGCACCCTGTGGACGGTCGCCAAGTGGATCGACGGCACCCCGCTCAGTGAACTCCTCGAACGGCAGGGCACGTTCAACTACGTGCGGGCGGCGCGTATCGCCCTCGAAGTGCTCGACGTGCTGGAGGCGGCGCACGGCGAGGGCATCGTGCACGCCGAACTCTCCCCCGGCCAGGTGTTCGTACGGGACCAGGGCCCGGTCGTGGTGACCGGCTTCGGCCTGGCCGGCGCCACGCCCGCGTCCCGGATCGGCGCACCCTCGTACGCCTCGCCCGAACAGGCCCACGGCGCGCGCCCCGAGCCGTCGGACGACCTGTGGGCGCTCGGCGCGCTGCTCTTCAGGGCCGTGCAGGGGCATGCGCCCTACCCCGAGGAGTCGACGGCCGAGCTGGTGCAGTTGGTGTGTGCCGAGCCGCCCGCCTTCGCTGAGGAGTGCGGGCCGCTCAGGCCCGTCGTGGAGTCGCTGCTGCGTCAGGACCCCACCGAGCGGCTCGACTTCGAGGAGCTGAACGGCTGGCTGCGCTCCCTCGTCCGCTCGGCGCCCGAGCCGGAGGCCGGTGCGCATGTCGTCGCCGCGCCGCCCACCGATCCGCGCCGGCTGCCGATCGTGAGGCGCCGGGGCGAGCTGGTGCGCAGGCGCCGGGCAGGGCTGCCCGCGACCGAACCGCACGGCCGGCACAAGCGGGCCAGACAGGAGCCGCGGGCCCCACGCAGACTGGGCCGCAACCTGCTCCTCCTGATACTGCTCGCCCTGGCCGGGGCGATCGCGTACGCCATGTACTTCATGCCGAAGGCCGGCAGCGACGGAGTGCGGGACGGGGAGCGGACCGGTTCCGCCGGGGAGGTCGGTGCCACGCCGGAGCAGTCGTCCGACGCCCCCGACGCGAGCAGTGAACCGCGGCCCGAGCAGACCTCGCCCGGTGGCGAGAAGGGCAACAGCGCTTCCCCGCCGGCCGGTTCGGCCGAGCCGCCGCCGGCCGACGGGCCCGCCGCCGGGTTCACCGTGCGCAACGACCCCGCGGGCTTCCGCGTCGCCGTCGCCGACGGCTGGGACCGGACGGGTAAGAACGGGCAGGGCCAAGTCGTGTACTCGCACGGCTCGTTCCAGCTCATAGTCGTGCCGGGCCGGGACACCACCAAGAAGTACGGCGCCGACCCGATGACGTACCAGCGGGAGCGGGAGTACGAGTTGCAGCCGTTCCGCGACTCGACCTGGGCCACGTCCAGCGGGATGCGGACCATCGATGTGGGCGGACGGACCATGGCCGAGGGGCAGTTCACCTGGCAGAACAGCTCCGGCGGCGAGGTGTTCGTACGCAATCTCGCGATAGTCGTCGACGGGCGGTACCACGTGGTCCAACTGCGCGGGCCGGAGGCCGAGCGGGACGAGGTGACCCGGCTGTACGAGCAGGCGTCGGCGACCTATCGGCCCACCGGCTGACCGCGCGGACCTGCCCGCCGGGCGGACGGGTCGGTGTACCGGCGGGCAGAACCGTCACAGGGCTGTCCCCGTAGGGGCCCCTGCGGTTCCCTCGGGGGAGGGCGCTCCTTAGTCTTGCCCCTGTCAAGACCATTGCGGGGAAACGTGAATCAGATGCAGGGTCAGCTCCTCGCGGGGCGCTACCGGCTCGTCGATGTCATCGGCAGCGGTGGCATGGGCCGGGTGTGGCGTGCGCACGACGAGCTGTTGCACCGTGCCGTCGCCGTCAAGGAGTTGACGGCCTCGCTGTACGTGTCGGAGAGCGAGAAGGCCGTCCTGCTCGCCCGTACCCGGGCCGAGGCGCGCGCGGCGGCGCGGATCAACCACTCCGCCGTCGTCACCCTGCACGACGTGCTCGACCACGACGGCCGGCCCTGGATCGTGATGGAGCTGGTCGAGGGCAACTCGCTGGCCGACGAGGTCAAGGACACCGGCCGGGTCGAGCCGTGCGAGGCCGCCAGGATCGGCCTGTGGGTGCTGCGCGCGCTGACCGCCGCGCACACCGCCGGTGTACTGCACCGGGACGTCAAGCCCGGCAACGTACTCCTCTCCCAGGACGGCCGTGTCCTGCTCACCGACTTCGGCATAGCCCAGGTCGAGGGGGACACGACCATCACCCGTACGGGAGAGATCGTCGGGTCGGTCGACTATCTCGCCCCGGAACGGCTGCGCGGCGAGGCCCCCGGACCGTCCTCCGACCTGTGGGCGCTCGGCGCCACGCTGTACACGGCGGTCGAGGGCCGGTCCCCGTTCCGCCGCACCTCCCCGCTGACCACCATGCAGGCGGTCGTCGAGGACGAGCCCGCCGAGCCGCGCCACGCCGGTCCGCTCGGGCCCGTCATCACGGCGCTGCTCCTCAAGGATCCCGCCCTGCGGCCCAGAGCGGCCGAGGCCGAACGGATGCTCGCGGAGGCGGCGGAGGGGCGAGCGCCCGGCGTGGCCCAGCATTACGTGCCGACGCAGTACGACGGGTCGGTGCGGGCGCCCGCACCGGGTGAGGTCGGCACCTTCCGGATGGTCGGGGCGACGGCCGGCGCCGACACGGCGCGGCAGGAGACCGTCACCGGCCCCGCCGCCCCGGGCCGGCCGCCCCGCCGGGGCCGTACGACCGCCCTCGCCGCCGCGCTCGTCGTACTCCTCGGCGGGGGCGGAGCGGTCGCGCTGCACCAGTGGAGCCCGTGGAACCCGTGGACTCAGGGGACTCAGGGGACTCCGGGGACTCGGGGGGATCAGTCGGATCAGGGAGCGGGGAACGCCGGGGCCGACCCCTCGGACGATTCCTCCGCCCCTGCCCCCGGATCAGGCTCCGGCCCGGGTTCCGGGACGCCTTCCGGCCCTGCCACCGCGTCTTCCCTGCCGAAGGGCTGGGTGCGCGTCGACGATCCGGCCGGTTTCAGCCTCCCGCTGCCCAAGGGCTGGACGCGGACGGCGACGAACGGCCAGATCGACTACTCGCCCGACGGCGGGGAGCACTTCCTGCGCGTCGCCATCGACGAGTCCCCGGACTTCGACGACCCCTATCTCCACCAGCTCGACCTGGAACGGCAGCTCAAGCGGCTCAGCGAGTACCGCAGGGTGAGCCTGGAGTCGAACGTCTACCGCGACCGCAAGGGCGCGCTCTGGGACTTCACCTGGACCGCCCTGGCCAAGGACTCGGCTTTCCCGGGGCCGCGGCGGGCCGTCGAACAGGCGTATCTCGGCCTGGACGGAGCCGAGTACGTCATCTACATGTCCGCCCCGGCGGCCGACTGGGCGACCGCGAACGAGCGGTTCACGGTGGTGCTGCGCGGATGGCGGCCGAAGTCCGGGTGACCGTGGCCCCTGCCCCGAGGGCCCGGTACGGCCGGTACGGCGGATGTCGGTCATCAGTCGCCCACCGTCCCGGAGCCCCGTCCTCCGGTGCGGCATGATGAGGCTCATGGGGACCGAGGGGCAGAGCTTCCGAGTGATCGCCGGGCGCTACCGCCTGGAGGCGAGACTCGGCCGGGGCGGTATGGGCGTCGTCTGGCGGGCGACCGACCAGCTCCTCGAACGCCGGGTCGCGGTCAAGGAACTGACGCCGGACAACTCCCTCGCGACGGACGAGGCCCGGCTGCGGCGCGACCGTACGCTGCGCGAGGCGCGCGCGGTCGCCCAGTTGCACCACCCGCACATCATCGTCGTGCACGACGTCGTCGAGGACGACGAACGCCCGTACATCGTCATGGAGCTGATCGACGGCGGCTCGCTCGCCGACCGGATCTCCCGGCAGGGGCCCGTCGACGCCGACGAGGCCGCCCGGATCGGCATCGCCCTGCTCGGCGCCCTGGGCACGGCTCACGCCGCCGGTGTCCTGCACCGGGACGTCAAGCCCGCGAACGTGCTCCTGGAGGACGGCACCGACCGGATCGTCCTCACCGACTTCGGGATCGCCCAGGTCGCGGGCGCGACCACGCTCACCGAGACCGGTTCCTTCGTCGGCTCGCCCGAGTACACCGCGCCCGAACGGATGTCCGGGGCCAGAACCGGTCCGGAGTCCGACCTGTGGTCGCTCGGCGCGCTGCTCTGCGCGGCCCTGAGCGGCGAATCACCGTTCCGGCGCGACTCGTTGGGCGGCATCCTGCACGCCGTCGTGATCGACGAGGTACGGCCACCGGCGCAGGCCGCGCCGCTCCTGCCCGTCGTACGGGGCCTGCTGGAGCGCGATCCCGAGCGGCGCCTCGACGCCACCGAGGCGGAGCGGATGCTGCGGGCGTTCCGGGCGACCGGGCGTACGCCGAAACTGTCGGCCGGGTACACGCCGGGCGGCCAGCAGCCCCAGACCCGGCGGCGCGAGGAATCCGGCGGCCGGGAGTCGACGCCGACGGTCTCCCTCCGCAAGGCCGCCTCCCGTACGAACGGATCCTCCCGTACGAACGGATCCTCCCGTACGA